>NZ_CP139478.1:1415000-1744962 GCF_034259105.1 Limosilactobacillus reuteri
GTCGCACTTTGGTAACTCTAATGTTCAGTCCTACAACCCCAACAAGCAAGCTTGTTGGTTTGGGCTCTTCCCTTTTCGCTCGCCGCTACTCAGGGAATCGATGTTTCTTTCTCTTCCTGCAGCTACTAAGATGTTTCAGTTCACTGCGTCTACCTCTTGCTAGCTATGTATTCACTAGTCAAGTAATCAGCGACTAAGCTGATTGGGTTGCCCCATTCGGAAATCTCCGGATCAAAGCGTACTTACCGCTCCCCGAAGCATATCGGTGTTAGTCCCGTCCTTCATCGGCTCCTAGTACCAAGGCATTCACCATGCGCCCTTCATAACTTAACCTAAACAATCAAAGATTGTCTGATTAATTGAGTTAGCGATTATAATTCGTTAATTAAAACTCAAATAACGCGGTGTTCTCGGTTTATTGTTTTGTTAATAAAGAAATTAGATAGTATTTAGTTTTCAAAGTACAAACTCTATCAACCTTCCGGTTGATAATGGAGAATAACGGAATCGAACCGATGACCTCCTGCTTGCAAAGCAGGTGCTCTCCCAGCTGAGCTAATTCCCCATATGGGCCTAAATGGACTTGAACCATCGACCTCACGCTTATCAGGCGTGCGCTCTAAACCAGCTGAGCTATAGGCCCAAATAAGCGTCTTATAGGTTAAAGTTTTAAGAGGTAAACCTCTCAAAACTAAACAAAGTTTCTTCGATGTGTAGGTTCCGTTTTATTCCTTAGAAAGGAGGTGATCCAGCCGCAGGTTCTCCTACGGCTACCTTGTTACGACTTCACCCCAGTCATCTGTCCCGCCTTAGGCGGCTCCCTCCATAAAGGTTAGGCCACCGACTTTGGGCGTTACAAACTCCCATGGTGTGACGGGCGGTGTGTACAAGGCCCGGGAACGTATTCACCGCGGCATGCTGATCCGCGATTACTAGCGATTCCGACTTCGTGTAGGCGAGTTGCAGCCTACAGTCCGAACTGAGAACGGCTTTAAGAGATTAGCTTACTCTCGCGAGCTTGCGACTCGTTGTACCGTCCATTGTAGCACGTGTGTAGCCCAGGTCATAAGGGGCATGATGATCTGACGTCGTCCCCACCTTCCTCCGGTTTGTCACCGGCAGTCTCACTAGAGTGCCCAACTTAATGCTGGCAACTAGTAACAAGGGTTGCGCTCGTTGCGGGACTTAACCCAACATCTCACGACACGAGCTGACGACGACCATGCACCACCTGTCATTGCGTCCCCGAAGGGAACGCCTTATCTCTAAGGTTAGCGCAAGATGTCAAGACCTGGTAAGGTTCTTCGCGTAGCTTCGAATTAAACCACATGCTCCACCGCTTGTGCGGGCCCCCGTCAATTCCTTTGAGTTTCAACCTTGCGGTCGTACTCCCCAGGCGGAGTGCTTAATGCGTTAGCTTCGGCACTGAAGGGCGGAAACCCTCCAACACCTAGCACTCATCGTTTACGGCATGGACTACCAGGGTATCTAATCCTGTTCGCTACCCATGCTTTCGAGCCTCAGCGTCAGTTGCAGACCAGACAGCCGCCTTCGCCACTGGTGTTCTTCCATATATCTACGCATTCCACCGCTACACATGGAGTTCCACTGTCCTCTTCTGCACTCAAGTCGCCCGGTTTCCGATGCACTTCTTCGGTTAAGCCGAAGGCTTTCACATCAGACCTAAGCAACCGCCTGCGCTCGCTTTACGCCCAATAAATCCGGATAACGCTTGCCACCTACGTATTACCGCGGCTGCTGGCACGTAGTTAGCCGTGACTTTCTGGTTGGATACCGTCACTGCGTGAACAGTTACTCTCACGCACGTTCTTCTCCAACAACAGAGCTTTACGAGCCGAAACCCTTCTTCACTCACGCGGTGTTGCTCCATCAGGCTTGCGCCCATTGTGGAAGATTCCCTACTGCTGCCTCCCGTAGGAGTATGGACCGTGTCTCAGTTCCATTGTGGCCGATCAGTCTCTCAACTCGGCTATGCATCATCGCCTTGGTAAGCCGTTACCTTACCAACTAGCTAATGCACCGCAGGTCCATCCCAGAGTGATAGCCAAAGCCATCTTTCAAACAAAAGCCATGTGGCTTTTGTTGTTATGCGGTATTAGCATCTGTTTCCAAATGTTATCCCCCGCTCCGGGGCAGGTTACCTACGTGTTACTCACCCGTCCGCCACTCACTGGCGATCCATCGTCAATCAGGTGCAAGCACCATCAATCAGTTGGGCCAGTGCGTACGACTTGCATGTATTAGGCACACCGCCGGCGTTCATCCTGAGCCAGGATCAAACTCTCATATAAAACATATAAGAACTTGAATAGCTCTCAATTATCTTTGTTATTAAGCGAATTGACTTCGCAAATGTTTTGCTTCAAATCACATCATGATTGAAGACCCTACACATTTGATTCGTCGAAACTTTGTTCAGTTTTCAAAGGTCTACCTGTTGGTTAATTGAACAGCCGACCAACATATTAATTATAGCATACATCAAATTAGCTTGTCAAGAAGAAATTTTAATTAATTTTGAATTTCTTTTGATTGATAACTCAATCAGCAACTTTATTAATATATCATGTCATCAAGTCGATGTCAACAATTATTTTTAACTTTTTTTGTCAAACCATCTCAACAGCGCTTAACTGTTTTGACAACGATAATTACTATACATGGGTTTTTATTCCCCGTCAACTGTTTTTTCTAAAAAAATTAAAAAGTATTCTCAAGGTCATACAAACAGTTAAAAACTTCAATAGCAACTAGGTCAATATCATCAAAGCGAAAACGTTCATAAGGGCGATATCGAACGAAGATAAATTCTTCCCTACTATGGATATAAGTTACATCACATAATGGAATACCAAATTTTTCAAATGTCCGTTTCTGCCGATCTCTTGAATCATCGTTTTGCATCGCAATCAAACGTCTAATAATCACTAATAATTCTGATTCTTTCACAATGTTAATCCTCCTTCATACAAATAAAGGATCGTGCTAGCACACAATCCTTTTTTCTATCTTTTTACTTTATCAGGCTTTATAAATACAGCTACAATTCCGGCGAACATTCCGAAGTAATATGTGAGTAGTCGCCATAAGATCATTGCTAAAACCAATTTTGTATTTGAGTGAATAAAACTTGCAAAGAGAACGGAAAAACTATACTCGGCTCCCCCCGCCCCTCCTGGAATTGGAAAAAGCGAAATAATCATAAAAATTAACACGTGCAAGCTGAGCACCATCACAAAATTAATGTGGTCAATTCCAAGCGCAAGCATAATAAAGTATGGGATTGCATAGTAAAAGAATAATTGAAAAATAGTTACTACGTAAACCTTAAGCAGCTTCTTATAATCTTGCTTCATTCGGAGACTCTCTTGGTAAAAAGTATCCACTTTTTCATTTAAGACAACTTTCATGTGCTCATATCGGTTAGCTTTCATAAAAATGGCAGCTGGTTTGATAACGAGGTTCATTAGTTTCTTGGTAAAACTGTACCAATACATCACCATCAGCAATCCGACAATTACCGCTAAGTGAATCAAAAAGCCAAATATTACTAGTAATGAAAGAGCATGGAGTTTCTCCGCAATAAAATGAAAGCCAATTAACAAACTAATCAAGAAGTTAACAACAATCATTGCCTGGAATACAACAAACTTCATTAAAAGAACTGAACTTGCTAATCCCCCATCAACACCTGATTGAATCATTGCAACTAATTGCGCTGGCTGTCCCCCTGTTGAGAATGGAGTAATACCATTAAATAGTTGTTCAATTAATGGTAATCGTAATGCATCCTTCCAGGTAAAGCCATCGTGACGATCATTCATAAATATCTTTACGACAACCGCTTCTAAGCCTAAATATAAACAAATACAGCCAAGTGCAACGAGCATCCATCCCCAATTAATGGCAGAAACATCCTGTAACAATAGGTGGATGTTTGAGTTACGTAATGAATAGCCGAGGATTCCAACTCCAATAATTAGCATTATGCTTAATACTAACCAATTTCGCCAGCTCACTAAGCATCCCCCTTTTGCGCTTGTTCCTGATAAAACTTAGTCCAAACATCTGCCAAATGTTCTTTTGAGTACTCCTTAGCAGCTCGTTGGGCCTGATTTTGCCAATGTGCCAGTCGTGCAGGATCATTGCGTAATAACGTCAACTTCATTTGCATCTCATTGACATCTTTAGCAGGTTCATAATCCCCTTCAATAATAGAATGATAAAGGTCAAGATCGCGCAACATTACTGGTGTCCCACAGCTAAAAGCTTCCAAGACAGACATCGGAAATAGTTCATTATATGAAGGTAAAAGAAATAGGTCGGCAAGATTATTCAGTTCAGCAATCTTATCCCGTGAAACGATTCCCGTAAAATGTAAATTAGCTGGTGGATTATCTACCACCTTTTTTAATTCACTATAGCCATCTGTTAAACGGCCAAAAGAAAATCCGCCAGCCCAAAAAAACTCAACGTCCGGATTTTGGCGAGCAAGACGAATAAAGTCTGGAACCCCTTTTCGTTCTTGAACCTGGCCGCTTCCTAATACCACAAATTTATCGGCAGCAATCCCATATTTTTTTTGGAGAGCAGTTCGCTTAACAGCCGAATATGGATGGAAACGATCATTATCAACAAAGTTAGGAATATAGGTAATCTTTTTTTCAGGAATCCCATATGCTACTAACTGCTTGATAAAAGATGGATTTACAACTACTAACTGATCCATTCGTTTATAAAAGGCAATAATATAATGATAAAAAAGCCCGCGAAACGGTTGCGGGATTGTCAGGCTTCCTTCTAGCGTCTCAGGAAGAAAATGCACATAGCCAATCTTTCGGCCCCGCTTTTTTGAAAAAGTTGACAGGTAAAAAAGAGGGTCGATTGTGTGATAATGACTGATCTGACTCTTCCCATAACGGTTGATTTCAATTTCAAATTTGTCACTGCACTGGTTGCGCAACAAGTTAATTAATTCAAGATAGGCGCTTCCTACTCCTTGTCCCGCAACCTTATCTGCAGATGAAAACATTGTTATTTTAATCATCATTAGCTCCTTGGGCGGTGAAAAAGACGATGCGATTTTTTAGCTTGATTAAGTTCATCATGGACAGCCATATCTTTTTGACAATCCTGGTAGAACTGAACAACCTTTTCAACAAAGACTTCTGCTGAGATTTCATGTAGCTTTTGCTGCCGTCTCAACCTTGATTCTGAGTTTTTTGGTTGGTTAAGGTAAAACAAGACACCCTTAACCAAGTCGACCCGCTTTTGAAAGCTAATGCCAATCGCTGGATCATCAATCAATTGGTCAGTATATTCACTACGCATAACCACAATTGGCAAATCCGAGGCAAGGGCTTCATCATAAGTCAGTCCTTGTGATTCAGAATCGGAGGCTGAAACAAAAACATCTGCCATCTGGTAATAATGGTAAACTTCATCATTTGAAATCTCACCAGCGAAACTAACATTGTCATTAAGCTGCATTTCACGAACTTGACGCTCCAGAGTATGTCTTGCGGGACCATCCCCAACAATCAGCAGCTGTGCATCAGGCTTGTGAGCAAGAATATCCGGCATTGCTTCTATCAGTGAGTGGATATTCTTTTCATACGCTAAACGACTAAGTGAAAGTAAAACTGGGGTCTCTTCACCATAGCCTAACTTTGCCCTTAAATTAGCTATTTCTTCTGCTGAATCGCGTTTACTATATACCCGTAAATTAATCCCAGTCGGAATAACACGAATTGGTGATTCTACATGATAACTGGTTAACGTATCCAAAACACGATCACTTGGAGCAATAATCCCAGAAATATTTTTTAAATAAAGATGAGCAAGCCGGGCAACATCATTCGGCTTAAGAATATGGCCATTCGCAATATAGTGGAGATAATCCTGATACATCGTATGGTAAGTATGGAGACAAGGAATATGCAAATACTTGGCAACCGTCTTTCCCATAACTCCAAGCGCAAATTCAGTTTGATTATGAACTATATCTAATTGGAACTTTTTAGCAAGCTTGATAGCCCGAAATACGCCGCGCACCGCAATGCGACGATCAGAAAACGAAACAAAGGGAATGCTTGCAAAGCGGTATATCCCATTTTCAACGTCATCATGTTTCGCCTTAGGATCAGTTGTCGTAAAAATATATACATGATGTCCCTGAGCAATCAATTCATCACGAAGCGTCTTAATCGAAGTCGCCACGCCACTCACCTGAGGGAAATATGTATCTGTAAAAATACCAATATTCAACCTAACTGCTCCTTTTTCATCATAAGTTTTCTAGATAATAATTAGTCATAACTGCTATTATACTAAAGCATTCACTGAACCGCAAAACAGATTTAGGTTATTTTAAATCTTCCTTCTAATAGCGACAAGACTCAGAAAGGCTGATTAAAATTTCTTTACAAAATCTTTTAATAGCGAGAATAAAAAATAACCCTCTTGACGTAGTAAATAATCAAGAAAGTTATATTCATTTCCTGAAATGTCAATTTAAATTAGAAAAAAGGTGAAAGTTGTTCTTCTGTGACATGACTCAAGAATACTTCTAATGGTGTACGATAATTAAGAAATTTTCGTGGGATATTGTTGCGACGATGCATTAGCTGAGTGACTAGTTCGTCTGGTAAATCGCGAAAATCTAGCTTTTTACTAAGACCATCACGACGCAAGAGGCCGTTATTATTTTCGTTTAGCCCTCGTTGATTGGGAGCACCGACTTCCGCAAAATAGGTGTGAAGATCATACTTATTGGCTATTTCTCGCCATCCAGCAAATTCTTTCCCGTTATCAAAAGTAATTGATTTAACAAAGTGACGTGGCAGTTTAGCGAGCCATTGATCAAGCTGGCAATTCACTGCTTCGTCTGTTTTATGATGAATATTAAGGACAATCATTACTTTGGATTGTCGCTCTACTAGCGTCATTACCGCTCCGCGGTGAGCTTTACCTTGAACTGTATCAGCTTCAAAGTGCCCAAATTCATGTTGGTAATGCGGAAAATCACGATATCGTTGATAGATACTGCATCCTAATTGGCCAGCTTTACCACGATGTTCCACATAGCCATTGGGATGGCGTTTTCCTTTCATCGGTAGCTGTTTAACGGAAAAGCCATACTGATTGCGGGCAAACATGCGATAAAGGGTGCGCATACTGCAGCTAATTGGGTGTTCATGACGACCAATAATAGTATCAGGAGTCCAACCTGCCTTGATTTGCGCATGGATATAGTTAACTTCGATAGTTGGCAGTTGGGTCTGCTTCCGACCACAACGACGCTTATGTCGCTGATAAGTCTGAAGATATTGGTCGATGGTTTTACCGTCGTTGAGGAAACGATAAACACGATAGATGGTTTCTTGACTACGCTGAAGTAATTTAGCAGCCCGATAAGCTTTAGTACCTTGATACCAAAAATCAGCTATGAGAGTTAATTCACGTGTGGTAAGATGTTTATAGGTCATTTGTGATTGCCTTTCTTTTGATTAGGGATATTCAAAAGAAAGGCAATCACAAATGGCTTTTTACTTTTTCTAACTTAATTTTACAAACGACGTTTATTAAAGTTTTACCTGCGGAACATACTTTTCCACTAATTTTTGGACCGCCGTGGCAGTTTCAGCATGAATCGCCCGATGAACTAATGGTTGTAATTTGCGCGTATTCAACTGGTTAATTAAAGAGCGAACACGTAAAATCTGACTACTGCTCATTGAAAATTCATCAAGCCCCATTGCCATTAATAGAGGAACCGCATAAGGATTATTAGCCATCTCTCCACACATTCCGACCCACTTGCCTTCAGCATGCGCAGCTTCAAACACTTGCCGCACCATCCGTAAAACTGCTGGGTGAAGTTCTTGATATAGGTATGCTACTTGCTGATTTCCGCGATCAACAGCGAATAGGTACTGAATAAGGTCATTACTGCCAATGCTAAAAAAATCAACATACTTTGCAAAATGTTCAGCCATAACCGCAACTGCCGGAATCTCTAACATCATGCCGACTTCAATATTTTTAGCAACTTGAATACCTGCTTGCTCAAGCTTTTCTTTTTCATCGTCAAGAATTGCGCGCGCTGCTTGGAACTCTTCAATCGTTGCAATCATCGGAAACATAATGGCCAACCGTCCATAAACTGATGCACGAAGGAGGGCCCGCAATTGGGGACGCAATATTTCTGGGCGTGCTAACCCGATCCTAATGGCACGAAAACCTAGGTAAGGATTATCCTCATGAGGGAGAGCAACCATCCCCAGTTTTTTATCCCCACCAATATCAAGTGTTCGTGCGACTACCCGCTGTTCACTCATCGCCGAAACAAACCTTTTGTAAGCATTAAATTGTTGCTCTTCTGTTGGCAATTCATCCTTACTCATATAGAGGAATTCTGTTCTTAAAAGGCCAATCCCCTCGGCGCCATCTTCTTGAGCATCAATAACGTCAGCAAATGTTCCGACATTAGCTCCCACTTCAAATCGGCGCCCATCAGCACTCACGGTTTGCTTATCTTTTAACGCACCCCACTTTTGCTGCTCCTGGATAAATTTACCAGCTAACAAACGATAATGCTCAACCTCTTCATTCGTTGGATTGACAATCACTTTGCCATGAATCCCATCAACAATCAGCAAGTTGCCATCATGAATGATCGTAGTAGCATTCTTGACGCCAACGACAGCTGGTAACGAAAGGGTCTTACTCATAATCGTAAAATGAGAAGTCCGCCCTCCATTAGTTGTAACAATCCCCGCAACATATCGCTTATCAAACTGAGCAGTATCAGTAGGTGTAATATTATTAGCAACAAAGATCGCACGGTGGTCTAAAATTCCTGGGTCTGGTAAGGAAACATTCAATAGGTGACTCAAGACTCGTTTGGTCACATCACGCAAGGCGGTTGCCCGCGCATATAAATACTCATTATCGTTCTTGCGTTCAAAAACACTTAAATAATAATCTTCAACGCGTTTAACAGCCCACTCCGCAGTATCATGATGGCTATTAATACGGTCAATAATCTTCTTTTGTAAAGTCGGATCGTCTAAAATCGCAATCTGGGTATCAATAATCGTCACTGCCCGTTGACCTAGCAACTCATGGGCATGCTTAGATAAATGCTGAAGTTCGGTCTTGCTTAACGCAAAAGAATCATGAAGCCGGGCGACCTCATGATTCTCATCAGCTGTATGCTGTTTTTTTATAGATAGATCTGACTCTACTAACAGGTGTGCCGGAGCAATCGTAATACCACTACTAGCGGCAAGTCCGGTTAGTAGTATAGACATTAGTCAGTCAATCCTTCCTTCTTCATAGTTTCAGCAACGGTGTCCAAAGCTTCTTTTTCGTCGTCACCATTAGCAGTAATAGTAACCTTAGCATTTTGACCAACACCAAGGGACATTACACCCATGATTGACTTCAAGTTTACACTCTTACCTTCGTATGAAAGAGTAATGTCAGATGAAAACTTTGAAGCAGCTTGTACCAAAATAGTAGCTGGACGAGCATGAATACCAGTTTCAGAAGTAATTGTAAATTCACGTTTTTCCATATTAATCAGTCTCCTTCGAGCAGATATAATTAATTTATTATCAGTAGCTTTACCACTGATACACCTCGATAATTACATTTTAGCAATTGTAAGCGTTAAATACAAGGCTACATCTTGCGATTTATCGCTCTCTTAATTGATAAATAATTTTACCGCCTCGCTGCGCTTCGCCTTCAATTTGCGAACGGTATGCATATGAGTGAAAAATCGGTTGGAATTGCTGAAAATTCTCGGGGGTAATTACAAAATGATCAATCTTTTTATTTCGTAAATCATCCAACAATTGTTCAAAATTTTCTTCTGCCATTCAATCACCTCAACATAAAATTCTACCTTCTTATTATACACGAAATTACGATTACCCTTCTATTTTAGCATTCATGGCTAAAGAGTGCTAAAATCAAAGTGAGCTGTTTTCGGTATTCCTAAGTAACCTAGCTATACGGGAAAGATCGCTCTTTATTTAAGAAAATATTTAAGTTTTATAGCTTGCTTTGCGATAAAAAGTAAGTATAATATTAATCAATGGTCAAGAAAGGTCAAAAAATTCTTGATGAAACTATTTAGGAGGTATTAGATTCAGATGCAATGTCAATACTGTCATCAAAATCCAGCCACGATTCATCTTCAAATGAATTTTAATGGACAACGGATTCAAATAGACCTCTGCCAAAATTGTTATCAAAAATTACAAAATCTACAAACAGATATGATGAATGGAGGTAACGGAATGAATAATTTCGGTTTTGGAAGCCTCGAAGACTTCATGAACGCAATGAACAATATGCAAAGTCAAGCGGCCGGTGCTAATGGTCAAAACATGAACGGCCAATCCCAACGACAAGGTGGCGGCCGAAATGGAAAAGGCATCCTTGGTCAATATGGGATCAACCTTACTGATCTCGCTCGCCAAGGTAAAATTGACCCAGTCATCGGGCGCGACAATGAAATTAAACGAGTTATTGAAATTTTAAATCGTCGAACCAAGAATAACCCAGTCTTGATTGGTGAAGCTGGGGTTGGTAAGACCGCAGTTGTTGAAGGCTTAGCTCAAGCAATCGTTAGCGGCCAAGTTCCCGAAAAGCTTGCTAACAAGGAAATTATCCGGCTCGATGTTGTTTCCTTAGTTCAAGGTACAGGAATTCGGGGCCAATTTGAAAAGCGGATGCAACAATTAATGGAAGAAGTTCGTAAGAATAAGAACATTATCCTCTTTATTGACGAAATTCACGAAATCATGGGCGCGGGAAATGCTGAAGGCGGGATGGACGCTGGAAATGTCCTTAAACCCGCCCTCGCCCGTGGTGACTTCCAATTAGTTGGTGCTACTACCCTTAATGAATACCGGAAGATCGAAAAGGATGCAGCCCTTGCACGGCGGTTCCAACCAGTTGAAGTTGATGAACCATCCGTTGAAGAAACAATCCGCATTTTAAACGGAATTAAAAATCGTTATCAAGATTACCATCATGTTAAATACACAGATGACGCAATTGTTGCAGCTGCTAAACTTTCTGACCGCTACATTCAAGATCGTTACTTGCCCGACAAAGCTATCGACCTACTTGATGAAGCGGGATCAAAGAAGAACTTAACGCTTAAAAATGTGGATCCAAACGCAATCGAAAATGAAATCCACACAGCTGAAGCACACAAGCAACAAGCAGCTGATAACCAAGACTATGAAAAAGCAGCTTTCTACCGCGATCAAGTTGCTAAGCTTGAAAGGGCAAAGAAGGAAGCCGAAGAAAACCATACTGAAGATTCTGCAACTGTTACCGTTAAGGATATGCAGAGAATCGTTGAAGAACGGACAAATATTCCAGTTGGTGACCTGCAAAAGCAAGAAGAAAATCAACTTCGCGACCTTGATAAGAAGCTTGATGAACATGTTATTGGTCAAACCCAAGCAGTGGATAAGGTTGCCCGTGCCATTCGTCGTAACCGGATTGGTTTGAACAAGTCTGGCCGTCCAATTGGTAGTTTCCTCTTTGTTGGTCCTACGGGGGTTGGTAAGACTGAAACCGCTAAGCAACTTGCCCTCCAATTATTTGGTTCTAAGGATGCCATGATTCGGTTCGATATGTCTGAATACATGGACAAGACCTCTACTTCTAAATTAATCGGGGCTGCTCCTGGTTATGTTGGTTACGAAGAAGCTGGTCAGTTGACTGAACAAGTACGGCGGCACCCTTATAGCTTAATCTTACTTGATGAAGTTGAAAAGGCGCATCCAGATGTTATGCACATGTTCTTACAAATTCTTGATGATGGTCGTCTAACTGATTCTCAAGGACGCACTGTTAGCTTCAAGGATACAATCATTATCATGACATCTAATGCCGGAACTGGGGATTCAGAAGCAAGTGTTGGTTTTGGTGCTGAGTCTAATGGTAGTACTCATTCCATCATTGATAAGTTGACAAACTACTTCAAGCCAGAATTCTTAAACCGGTTTGATGACATTGTTCAATTCAATGCTCTTTCTAAAGATGACTTGATGAAGATTGTTAGCCTAATGATTGACGATGTTAACAACATGCTTGCCGATAAAAACTTACACATCGAAGGCACTAACAATGTTGAAGAAAAATTAGTTGACATGGGATTTGATCCAAAGATGGGTGCTCGTCCTCTTCGTCGAGTAATCCAAGAACAAATCGAAGACCGGATTGCTGATTACGTTCTTGGTCACAGTGACGTTCATAAGTTAGTTGCTAAACTTAATGATAATGGTGACATCGTTGTCGAAGAAACTGAAGAAGTACCAACAATTGCTAAAAAATAATTGAGTATAAAAAACGAGGCTGAAAAATTCAGCCTCGTTTTTTATACTGCGCTCAATTTACTTCCAAGCGACGGCGGACCTCCAATACCGGAAGAGCAACCATTGGGACAATAATAATCGCCAATATCAATTCTGCGAGCCCATTAGTCGCCATGACTGTTTCTAAAGCAATTAATAAATGATTAACATTTACCCCATAAGTTTGCGCAACTGCTGGAGTACGATAAAATAGATAAATAAAGCCTAATACCAAGCCAGTATTAGTAAGGGTTCCTACTATTGCAGCACTTACCGCGGCGATATATTTTGCTTTGACCAAACGACACATAAGAATAAAAGTATATCCTGCTAAAATCCCAATCATAATGCGCGGGACAACGGAAACAAGCGGGTTAACAAAAACTAAGGGAGCCAGCGGACTACTTGGTGCCACAAATGCCCGCACCCAAGTCAGGAGCCCCCAAATACCACCAATAATTGCGCCATCAACGGGACCCAACACAATTGCCGCAATAATGACTGTTACATGAAGGGTCGTAATACCAAGCGGCCCCAGCGGAATGTTGCCAAAAAATGGGACAAAATCTTGTAAGAGAATAATTGCGATAAAGATTGCTAATGTCGTATTGTGCCTAATTTGTTGGTGCCGAGTTTTTGCCATTTTTCTTCTCCTAAATAAATTTGAATAGGCTTATTGTAATAAAAAAATCACCTATTCGCAATTCTCAAGAGAAATATGGTCGTTCTTTATCGTGTCAGCTACTAAAAAGCGCTATAATAATAGAGAATTAAGGTTACGGAGTGTTAATAATGATTGACAAGTTTAAAACAGGAAATCCTATCTGGGTTTACTATAATGATATTGATTCAGGAGCAAACCTTACCGTCCCGCAATTATTACGCGGATTCATCGGTCAAGAATACCAAATTGAACAAAAGCAATTTCCTAATTACCGATATGTAAAAACTGAAGGTGAAACTAAGGGAACATTTGATATGCGGCAACGAATTGTACACCTTTTTTATCGGAAACAGAATTGGGGAGAGGTCCAATCGATTGAAATGTACCTCCACCTCGATGCTCCTACACAGGTATTTGATACAGCTGGTGGAATGCCAGTCGGTGCCCCTCTCCCTGCTGATATTACAGTTAAATCCTTCCACCGGGTTGCGACTAAGAATGGTCAGTTTTGGTACGAAATTGGCGCTGACCAATGGATTAAGTATGATCAAATGCACGTTGTTGACAATCCATTCAACCAGGATATCCGGAAAGAAAAATCAAAACTCATTAATAATTTAACGGTAATTCCCTTGAAGAATGTGCAGGCCAAAGTTGATTATCTCCATAATAAGTCAATCAATGTTTACGATGCGCCTTATGGAAATAAAGTGGCAGAGATTCCAAATGGGGAAACAATTACCCTAATTGGAAAATTAAACGATAATGATGAGATTACCTGGTACCAAGTGGGTCGCAAGAAATATATTACTAGCAACTACATTCAAATTGAATATCCAGAAGATGATGAATAAAAAAGCGAGAGGTTGAGAAAAAGCAAAAAGTTTTTTCTCAACCTCTCCTATTTTTACAACCAATAGCAAGATAATGTGGAACTAGCTTCGCATCACCACAAAGCTCAAGGCTAATTCTTACTCACTTTTATTAATCCCGCCGTAATTGAATTTTATTATTAAAGAATCGTGCTAAAGCATAGACGATGATTAAGTAAATAACTAAGATTACCCAACCGGTAACGTTTGAGATTATGATTGATTTAAAGACGCCACTAGCAGAAAGCGCTGGGATTAAGCCAACCAGTGAATAGGCTAACATCATCAATAATACTAAGCACGCCATGGGAAGCCCAATTCCTACAATCCATTTCCACCGACGATTTAATAAGGCAAAACCATTACCAATTGCCATCATCGTTAAAGAAAGACCGAAATACCATAAAAGACTATGCCAAGCAGAAGCAAGATCAAATGGCGTATTCATTAAGCCCACCAGTTGGGCAATAAACCAAACTACTAATGTCATTAGGAAAAGAGATAAAATCCGCCCTTGCCATAGTGTTTTACGAGAAATACCGTTTTGAATTGCCCATTTAAAGTCAGTATAAGGAGTTACAAGGAAAATCGCCATTAAAAGCACGCTTAAGATTGATGAAGCAATACCTGGAAGGGCTTGGAGACTAACCAAGAAAGATTCAAGGTTGTGTGAAATAATTAATCCAAATAGGTAAGTTATCAATGCTATTCCCAACCCCCAACCTAAGGCAATCCCAGTAGCATCGCCAGCTTGTTGAAACATGGTTGAAATAACGAGGCTTCTCTTTTGATTTTTCATTAGTATTCTCCCCCATTCGTTAAGTAAATGAATAAATGCTGCAAATCATAATGGCCAATCTTAACTTGATCAGGAATCACACGCTGTTCATCTAAGCGATCAAGTAAGTAGGCCGTCTTAATATTACCCATCATCTCTGTTTTAAGAATTTTTAAGCCTGCAGTATACTCATCAACCATTTTTTCCGGACCACTAATTGCATAAGCCTTGGCTAATAAACTTTCTGTATCTTCATTAATAATGATGTGGTGTTGGTCCATGATTAGAACATGTTCGACTAATTGTTGAATTTCTTCAATTAAGTGGGTTGATAAGACAAAAGTTCGTGGTCGTTCTTGATAAGTCTTAACTAATTCTTTATAGAAGCTATCACGGTGATTAGCATCTAAACCTAAAATCGGTTCATCTAATAGGACATAATCGGCATTGACTGCTAAGGCGACGATTAGCTTGGAGGCCGTCCGTTGCCCCGTCGATAAGTTAGTAATCTTCATCCGGTCATTCAAGCCGAATACCTTGAGGAGACGGTTGGCTAAGTCATAGTCAAAGTTATTATAAGCGGCATCGGCCAAGTCAAAGGTTTGACTTATCTTCATGTGACGCGGATAAAGATTAACTTCACTCATCAAAAAGATCTTGCTGAGGAGGTCATCATTGTTATTAACGTCTTCATTGCCAATTTGCACTTCCCCACTCGTTGGAAAAATCCGGTTGCTCATAATATTAAGAAGAGTCGTCTTCCCAGCCCCATTCCGGCCAAGAAGACCATAAATTTTAGCAGGTTCTAGGGTAAATGAAATATTATCCAATACTGTTTGGCGACGATACTTTTTAACAATGTTTTTAACTATTAATTGATCCATCATTTTCACCTCGTTCGATTAAGTCTAATAAATGCTGCTTGGTAATCCCGAGCTTACCCGCTTCAACTAGCAAACTCTTTACATAGTCGTTATAAAAACTTTCTTTACGTTGTTCCATAATTTTTTGTTGTGCACCTTTTTTTACAAACATCCCTAGTCCACGTCGCTTTTCTAAGAGGTCTTTATTAACTAAAATATTCATCCCCTTAAGGACTGTCGCAGGATTGATATGCAATTGCTGAGAAAGCTGGGTCGTTGATGGTACCTGCGAACCTTCATCAAAGCCTCTAGAGAAAATCATCTCTTCAAGCTGGTCGGCAATTTGCTGATAAAGCGGCGTCGAATCATTAAAGTCGAAATTCATAAGTGCACCTCCTTTTCGTTTAACACTTCATTACTTATGTAACTAAGTATATATGAAAACGAGAGATTTGGCAAGAGGGTAAAAGAAAAAACTTCCTGCTCGGCTGAGGAGGAAGTTTTTTGAAAGTTATTAAAACTACATGACCAGATAAAAATGTTTTAAATACGATTCCTAATCGCCCATTCTGGATCAATCCATTCACCATGACCCGTTGCTTTGCTTGAATCAGACCAACTTGGTACAAATGAATTTTTAAGGTCAACACCATAATTTGGACTAGTATTGATTCCCAAATGAAGATGATCCTTGTCACGGTAGCCAATTACTTGACCCGCGTAAATAATATCGTTTGGTTTTACAGTAATCTTATTCCGGTTACTAAATGCTTCTTGGTAGACATAAAGGAAGCGACCATCCCAAATTGTTGTAAACCACCACATTGTTTGTCCATTATTATCACGAACAGTATTAACATCTAATACGCGACCACCATGAACAGCATGAACAGCTGAACCAGGGTGATCCTGGGTCCCAAAGTCTAAGCCATCATGGTAGCCATTCTTGCGAATATTGCTGGTATAGTCAAATTTTTGTCCCTGATAATGCCAACCTTCGCCAGACTGTGGGAACGGCCAACTCCATCCATCGTTTTGTGGAAGCGCACGGGCAATTCCATCATTTCCAAAGTTATAGCAATGACCATCGACCCAGTTTATTCCGGTATACATTCGCCCATGCAATTGATCATTGTATCCCCATAAATCATCTGGATCTGGTTGGCATTCATAGCCATCAGAGAAATAATAACGGTTCCCATTAATTGTTCGCCACCCAGTTGCTAATTGACCATTTACTGGATCATAATAAACGGTCCCACCATTAAGACTCTGGAAACCATCATTAATGTCAATTTGTGAAGACCAGAAATCTAGATAATTACCATTGCCATTTGCATCATCTGTATAACGATGAATAACTTTAATTCCCCGATGATTCATTGCCGCGCTAACAGGTAAAGTTGCAGCAAAAGCCGACTTATTGTTATTAAGCCATGACGTATTCGAACTATTTAGGTTTGAGTTTGTATTATCTAATTTAACACGATAGAATTCATGACCATCAAGGCCGACAACAATTAAATATTGATAAGGTCGGCTATTTTCACCGATTGCTTCATGCCATCCCTTAATATTAATATTATTGCCGTTTAAGCTAATATTAGCATTTCCCATATTTGTGGAGTAGTTACTACTGAGTTGATCAGTTACTCCTTGATTAGGATATGGATTGCCATCAGTAACTGTTGAAAAACGTAATAAGATTTGAAGATTACCGTTAACTAGTTTATTGAGTTGATCTGTACTTAACTTAATATCCGTACTGAAACCACTCTTTGCGCTACCGTACATCGGGGTATACTCGTCCAACATCGGGACGACCAGTTAAGGATAACTTTTGACGGGTAATTTCTTTTCCATTAAATAAAACAATAAGGTAAGGATTCTGCTGAACTAAACTATTATCGCTTGCATCCATCCCTGAACATGCAATCCTTGATCAGTCATCTTTACTTGATCAACGTAAGATGCTGTTTGGTTTAAAGTAACTGGTGATGACCAAAAATCAATATGTTGACCATCATTACCGTTACCATTTGGATCTGCTGAGTATCGACTAACGACTGAATATTGATGACCTGGTTGGAGTGAATTCAAATTAAAGGTTACATTAAAACCTGCATTTTCGGCATTTAAGACGTAAGGGTAGGCTTTAGCAACATCTGGGCGAGCAATCCCATTAATTTTCATTGAGGCTACTTGCCGATTAGCTGTTCGATCAAAAATGATAATAAATCGGTTGCTGGTAACGTTAGATAAATCACTAGCATGCCAACCTGCAACGGTTAATTGACCAGGTTCACTAATATTAAAACTGTCAAGCCAGCCCTCATTTACTCGGTTAGCTGGTGCAATTCTTTGTGGTGCAAACCATTCAGTAACATAAGATCCTTCTCCATTAGCAGCATTACTATACCGGCTTAAAATCTGATATTGATGGTTAGGATCAAGATTTGCAACATTAAAGACAGCTTTAAAGCCAGAATTATCTGCATTCATTATGTCTGGATAAACACGGACAACATCTGGACGCGCTACTTTCTTAACTTCTTGGCGACTAATTTCATGGCCAGCAGTTTGATCAAACAAAATTAAGAAGTGATGATCACGATTAATTGAACCATTAGTGGCGTGCCAGCCTGTGACAAATAACTGACCATTTTGAACTTGAAATTGGTCTAAACTACCATAGTTACTTTTATCAATTGCAATTGGTTGTGACCACCAGTCTGTGTGTTGTCCCTCACCAGTTTGCGTATTGCTATAACGGCTAACAACTTGGATAGAATCATTTTCATCCTGCATATTTTTAGTATTTAACTTAATATTTGAATTGTAACCAGAGTTAGCAGCATTGTACACATTGTGGACCTTTGCAACATCTGGACGAGTAACGTTATTTATTACTTTGCTTCGTCCTAATTCTTTATTTGTTGTACTATCGTAAGCAATTACAAATCGATTCTGTTCATCAAGGGACTGGTTAGTTGCTTGCCAACCAGTTACTTGAAGTTGGTCATCATTAAAGTTAGCTTGATCAAGATAACCATAATTCCCCTTATCTTGATGGTCATAAGTTTGATCATTAGTAGGGTTATTAATTTTTTGAACTTGGCCAGTTGATTGCGGCTGTTGAGTATCAGCAAGCACATTCTCACTAAATACTATGCCAGTTGAAATCGCAATTGTAGTTATTGTCGCAACAATCCATTTTTTACCACTTTTATATAACTTAAAATGTTTTTTATTTTCCACCTAAATTTCAAGAATAAGTTAGCCACTGGACTCAAATAAATAATACTGACCAATTGATTATTGGTTGATGGAGCTGTGATATCTCTTGGTAGAAGGCCTTACGATAGATATCCATTGACGAATGTCCATTAAACATAGCTCGTGGATAGTGATTCATCCAATCATTAGTCGCTATGATCTGAGCACTACTATAGTTATTTATAGCTTCACCTTTGGTAATCTCCTTGCGGAGAAACCGGTTATTGATCTCATTGGATCCACGTTCCCAAGGGGAATACGGATCAGCATAGAAAACATGATCGTGAACTTGTGTTAACTCACTAAATTCTGAACCGTTGTCAGAGGTTATTGTCTTAAAGATGCGATAGTAAGCATCTGTGCCCATTTTCTGGCGTAAATTTATAAAGAACTGATTTACTGCATGCGCAGTTTTACCAGCAATTTTACTCGTGATATTAACTCGTGAAAGGCGATCAGTCATTACTAGTACAACACTGTCATTACCGTTTTTCTGTCCCTGAACTGTATCTAGTTCCCAATGGCCAATTTCGGACCGTTGGTCCGCAGTTTGAGGTCGTTGAGCAATATTAGGCCCTAAGCACCTTTTAGCTTGCGGATGAGTTCGATGATGCTTACGTTTAGGTTTTTCAAAGAGGTCTAAATTGGACGTACGAAGCACACCCTCATTAATCCATTGATATAAAGTTACAACCGACTTTGGGATCAGGGTGCCATCATTCATTAAATCTCGAGCCTTATAAATAACCGCTTGTGGGGAGTAATGGTGGTCGTCAAACTCACCAAGCATTAGCTGATCAGCTAATCGTAAAAATTGCTTTGAAGAATAATATAAGCGACGACGACCAGAATGGCGGTGATGTTCAAGATATGTGGCCTGACCAGCTTCATAACTATAGATGTAGTAAGAATATTCGTAAATCTTACCATTAGATTTTTGACGACGAAGTTGGCGGACCGTACCACGGTTGAGCTCGTTATTAATTGTTTGATGATTAACTCCTAATTGGCGACCAATTGCGCGATTGGAAAGTCCTTGCGACTTTAAAGTCGCAATCATCACACGTTCTTCTTTAGTAAGATGAGCATTCTTTTTATGAGTAGTCAATAAACTAGTAGACATGGTATCATTTAAGTGCGTCATTTGACGGACATCCTTTCATATAGGTTTGGTTCACTTAATATGATACCTGATGTCACGCCGAATGGCGTTTTTTATTTACCACCAACTGGGTGGCTAACTTCATTCTATAATCCACCTTTTTATTTTCCATTTTAATCTCCCAATTTATTATTAAACAATAAAAGGGTTAAAAATGTTCCCCAACACTTTAACCCTTTTTAAATCTTAAGCAAACACCCGTCTGATACCTGCAATTACATTACGTTGACCATTAACAATTGGTTGAACCATTACTCTTGGTGGCCAGCTTTCAATTACCTGGTTATTACCGAGATAAATCGCAACGTGCCAAATAGTATGGGTTCCTGGTTGATAGTAGAAGACAAGGTCCCCGCGTTGCCAATCATTATATGAAACATTCATAAAGTGCGGATCAGCAAAGAGGTTTCGAGAATTCCATTCATTGCCAGGGAAGCCATGATAGATGGAACTGCATGAAGTTGGATTAATTCCACCAGCATATAGAGCTTGCATTACTAACCCAGAACAATCAACGCCGTAAGCTGGAGATGAAGAACATCCTGCAAGCCATGGTTTACCCATGTATTGATATGCCTGACGAATCATTGCTTCAATATGATCTTGACGTGAAGCACCAGCACCTGCTCCAAGTGGGGCTATGTAGCTATCAATACTTGTCCACTGATCAGCAGGCAAGCCTAATGCAACCCAGGTGTTATAGTCAACCCAACCAGTTGCTGGTAAGCCATGAGCCCGTTGAACACTCATTACCCGGTAAGCATCAGCGGTAGTGTAAGTGTTATGTTGATAACCAGTCCCAATTCGATCCTTAACTAGTTGCGTCTTAATTCCTTCATAACCAGGGCCGATGTTATGACCAACGGGACCACTTGGTTGGATTTGACTATAGTTAATTTGGTACATCCATGAAGGATTTTGGTAAAGATTTAAATATTGATTAGTAAGCCATACTTGCGAATAGTTTCCTTCACCATTATCTGTGTTACTATAACGACTGACTAATTGCATAGCATCGTGAGCATATTGACCATCAATATTAAAGTCAACTGTAAATCGAGCGTTATTTGCGCCTAAGATATTACCATAAACGTTATTAATATCTGGACTGGCAACATTAGTTACTTCTTTTCGAGCGATTTCACGACCCTTACTTAAATCCCATAAGATTATAAAGTGATGAGAGTCAATCATCGATACATCATCAGCGTGCCAACCAGAAGCAGAAATAGTTGTACCATTTTGAGTAAAGTGATCTAACCATGCTTGATTATTATTTAAGTTCACATTATTGTTATACCAATAATCAATATGGTTCCCTTCCCCATTCTTGGCATCATCAGTATATCGACTGACAAGAACAAATTGGTGACCAACCATTGCTGGAGTGATATCAAACGTTGTATTGTAGCGCGATTGACCAGCATTTTGAATGTTACCATATCCATTTTGGGCAACATCAGCACTAGCAGTTACTTTCACATTTTCACGAGCAACTTCACGATTTGCAGTCTTGTCAAATAGAATAAGATAATGGTTCTTTAAGAGGGCGGAAGCATCAGCCGCATGCCAGCCACTTACTACTACTTGTTTATTTGCACCATTAACGTGGAATTGGTCAAGGTAACCAGCTTGATTTGTATATACGTCTACTGCTTGATTATACCAATAGTCGGAATGATTTCCTTCACCATGAGTTGCATCATCAGTGTAGCGGCTAACAAGAACAAATTGATGACCGACCATTGCTGGAGTGATATCAAAGGAAGCTGTAAACCGTGCTTAATCAGCATTATTAACATCAGCAAAGCCATTTTGGGCAACATCCGCACTTGCCAGTGTCTTAACAGCTTGGCGAGCAACTTCATGATTTGCCGTCTTATCAAACAAGATTAGGTAATGATTAGTTAATACAGTAGATTGATCATTAGCATTCCAACCACTAACAATCACTTTGTTAGACTTATTATCAATTCTAAATTGATCGAGATAACCAGCATTTTTGTCTTTACCTAATTTAAGAGAATTATTAAACCAGTAATCTGAACGATTTCCTTCACCATTCTTGGCATCAGAGCTGTAACGACTAACAATCGTTAATTCGTCGCCTAACATTGCTGGGATGATGGTAAAGTTAGCACTGAAACGGGAATGATCCGCATTAACAATTTCACTATAGCCATTTCGTGCTACATCAGAACTTGTCAAAGTCTTAACAGCTTGACGTGTAATTTCCTTGTTCTTAGTCTTATCAAAAAGAATCAAGAAATGGTTTGGCTTGTTGACAGATTGGTCATCTGCATGCCAGCCAGAAACTTCAATATTGTTACCATTAACTTTGAAATTATCTAAATAGCCAACCTTAGTTTGAATAGTAGGATACCAAAAATCGGCACCACTGTTTATTTCACCGTTGGCATCATTAGTATAACGTGAAACGAAGCGGACTGAAGAAGCATTATTTAGACGATCTACTGGAATCGAAGCTTTAAAACCACCATTTTCAGAAATAGGAGCTTTAGGGTAAACCTTTTGAACATCTGGACGACTAACTGTTTCTACTTTTCCACGATATAATTCCTGATTATTATCCCCATTTAAAGCAATTAAGTA
Source organism: Limosilactobacillus reuteri (assembly GCF_034259105.1). Classification (NCBI taxonomy): domain Bacteria; kingdom Bacillati; phylum Bacillota; class Bacilli; order Lactobacillales; family Lactobacillaceae; genus Limosilactobacillus; species Limosilactobacillus reuteri. Next base: position 1,437,636 of record NZ_CP139478.1, read on the forward strand.
ATGGTCCATTCCTGTCTTATACTGATTTGTAGCATGCCAACCGCTAACATCAATTGTGTTAGCATTGTCAGTATCAGCAGTTACTGAATCAATATATCCAGCATTAACTGGTGTCTTATAATCAGCATTGGTCTGTTGGTTGTTTTTTCAGATGAATTATCTTTCACCTGATCGCCAGAATTACTATTGTTATTCCTAGCATTAACTTGTCCATTTTGTGGTGAAGATGTCAAAGTAGTAGTTGGAGCTGTTTGTGTTGCAACATCAGCGTGAACATTTGTACTAGCTAATGAAACTCCAGTAGCAACTGCTACAAGCGTAATCATCATCGTACACCAGTTTTTACCAGCTTTAAAAAGCTTATAGTGGCTTTTTCTTTGCATAATATTACCTGACTTTCTACAAATAAATTACTTTCACTTAAACACGTTAATTAAATCATAGGTTTAATAATTTTTAAATAGTTTTTCATTTTTTCTTCACAATTTTCAGACAAAAAATAAAGCACTTATGAAGAAAAAACTTCATAACCACTTTATTAACTATTATAACTTTGCCGTTAACTTCACATCTGGATACTTTTGCTTAAACCAATTTTCGGCGAATTGATTTTCAAATAAGAATAGTGGCTGATCATGGATATCCTTGACTAAGATGTTTCGTGATGACGACATCTTTTCATCTAATTGGTCTGGATCAATCCACCGGGCAGTCTTAGTTCCCATTGGTTCCATCACAACTTCTGAATTATATTCATTTTGCATCCGGAACTTGAACACTTCAAATTGAAGCTGACCAACTGCACCGAGAATATAATCACCAGTAGAATAACTCCGGTAAAGCTGGACGGCCCCTTCTTGAACTAATTGATTGATTCCCTTGTGGAAGGACTTCTGTTTCATCACATTCTTGGCAGAAACACGGACAAACAGTTCTGGTGTAAATTGTGGCAACTTTTCAAATTGAATATCTTTTTTACCATTGTAAATAGAATCACCAATTTGGAAGTTTCCGGTATCGTATAAACCGATAATATCACCGGCAACAGCTGTCTCAACATTTTCACGGGTATCGGCCATAAATTCAGTTACATTTGATAACCGCATTGGTTTCTTAGTCCGTGATAATGTAACATCCATCCCCCGATCAAATTCACCGGAACAAATCCGCACAAAGGCAATTCGATCACGGTGACGAGGATTCATGTTAGCCTGGATCTTAAAGACAAAACCAGAAAATTCGGGATCAAGGGGCTTAACAACATCCCCGTCCTCAGTTTTGTGGTCACTTGGTGCAGGCGCAAACTGTAAGTAGGTCTCCAAGAAAGTCTGAACCCCAAAATTAGTTAAAGCAGATCCAAAGAAGACCGGTGTTTGGTCCCCTCTGGCAATCTTTTCTTGATCGAGTTCATTACCGGCAACTTCGACCAGTTCCATGCCGTCCATTGCATCTTGCCATTCACCATCACCAGCTAATGGGTTATCGCCCTTAACATTACCGTCTTCATCTAATGGTAAGTAAGGATTATTTTCATCAGCTGGGTGTGTCAAGGCAACACGATGGTTAAAGCGGTCATAGATCCCCTTAAACTGGTGACCAGAACCGATCGGCCAGTTGATTGGGTAAGTTTCAATTCCTAATACATCTTCAACTTCATTTAAAAGGTCAAGTGGTTCACGGGCATCCCGATCAAATTTATTCATAAAGGTAAAAATCGGAATTCCCCGCATCTTACAAATTTGGAATAACTTCTTAGTCTGCGGCTCGATCCCCTTCGCACTATCAATAACCATCACAGCGGAGTCCACCGCCATTAATGTCCGATAAGTATCTTCAGAGAAATCTTCGTGCCCTGGAGTATCCAAAATATTGATCCGCTTACCTTGGAAATCAAATTGCATAACAGATGAGGTAACAGAGATTCCCCGCTTCTTTTCAATCTCCATCCAGTCTGACTTTGCAAAATTACCGGTTTTCCGTGCTTTAACGGTCCCGGCTTCACGAACTACTCCCCCAAAAAGCAAGAGTTGTTCAGTAATCGTTGTTTTCCCGGCATCCGGGTGAGAAATAATGGCAAACGTACGCCGTTTATTAACTGCTTCAGCAAGTTCTTTTGGTGACATTAATTTTTTCCTTTCCTTATTTTATTCTCGTAAAATATCTCTACTATATTATTACAATTTTTTAGGAAAGTCTATTCTTAAAAAAGTTACAGAAAGTTTAAAGTATTGAGATATATTTGAACTTAGGATTAATTTTCTGCTATATTAATAAAGTTAGAACTTATTTTTATTGAGGTACTTAGTATATGGATAATAACAATAACAACGAATCGCGGGAACATTACCGTAAACGGATGGAAGAACGTATCCAACGTGACGTTAATGAACGCAAGCGTCGAGAACGCGAGGAAGCACACAACAGACGTGAAAATCGTTTGCGACAAGAAGAAGAACAATCGTCACCCGATTATCAACCACCAAAAAAGCATCACTATCGAACGCCAAATTGGGTGCGCGCGTTAATTGGATTATTAATTTGTCTAGTAGTGGCCGGCGGATTTTACGAATATCATAAAGTTCACTCAGTTGCCAAAGGGGTGTTTGGCGCTGGCGATGGAAAAATTAGTAAAAAGTTACAAAAAGGTGAACCAGTTTCCGTCCTGGCCATGGGAACAGATGTCGGGGCTTTAGATCGTGGTAACAAGGGTGGTAATACCGACTCTTTGGAACTGTTTACTATTAATCCAAAAAAGAAAACAATTACTATGACTAGTATTCCTCGTGATATCCTAGTACGTGTTGAGACTAGTGATGGTCCTGATTATGTTAAAATCAACGCTGCTTATTCAATCAATGGACCAAAGCAAACCGTAAAGCAAGTATCAGAATTACTTGATGTGCCGATTGATTACTATGCGGTTATTAACATGGGGGTTCTCGAAAAAGTTGTTAATTCCGTTGGCGGGGTCGAGGTTGATAACCCATTTGCCTTTGACTACGAAGGCCACCACTTCAAGAAAGGTAAACAATACCTTAATGGCGCAAATGCGTTGAAGTATTCCCGGATGCGGTATGATGATCCAAATAATGATTATGGTCGTCAAAAACGACAACAACAAATTCTAAAGAGCGTTATTAATAAGTTCAAGGCTTCAGGCTCAATTGGTGCAGCTAACAAGATTTTAGATGCTGTTGGGGATGGTGTTAAGACCAATATTCCAATTGATGATATTGCGACCTTGTATGGTAACTACCATGGCGCAATGAACAATGTTAAGACCTACCATTTCCAAGGACAAAACGCAACGATCGAAGGAGTCTCTTTCCAAATTGCTAGTCCTAAAGAAATTAACCGGGTATCAAAACTGGTACGAGCTCAACTTGGCTTAAAAGCTAAGAACGTTGTTAACCACGAAACTAAGATGTACAAGTCACAACCACACTACAATGGTTACAATGAGACTGACTTTATCCTTCCTGGGGGTGCCAGTTACAATGATCCTGGTAGTGGTAATGGGAGTGATGAAGTTACAGGAAGCTCTCATTCCTCACGACAGAGTGAAAATGAGACTGAATTATCTTCAACCTACACAGCGGGTAACAATGAAAGCTATAGTGAATCTCGAGCAGTTCCGACAACTGAAAATCAAACCCAGACTGCTCCTATCCAGCATCATTATTCTACCCCTCAACCCCACACTTATAATAGTTATCACTCAACTTATACTCACCCAACATATGGTAACCATTATGGATATACACATCGGTATTATTAATAAAAAAAGCATTTTCGCGAGTTTGGACGAAAATGCTTTTTTATTATTCAGTTTTAGTTTTATCAACAGGATGTTCAATTCGATAAATATCAAAGAAGTATTCACAAACAGTCTTGATAACGGCATAGAACGGAATACATAAGATCATTCCTCCGATTCCAGCAATATGCCCCGCAGCAAGTAATAACATAATGATTGTTAATGGGTGAATCTGAAGCGTCTTTCCGATGATATTAGGGTAAACAATATTTCCATCAACTTGTTGAACAACGATCACCACCACAATTACCCAAATGATCTTATTTGGTGCCATCGTTAAAGCAACAAATAATGCTGGTGCAATCCCAATATAAGGTCCAATATATGGAATAATATTAGTTAAACCAGCAACAATGCCGAGAACAATTGCCAGCGGCTGGCCAATAATAACGTAACCAATTGAGGTAAACACACCGACAAATAAACATTCAATCATTTGTCCAGAAATATAGGAAGATAAAGTTGAATTCATTTTACCAAGCAAGTCATTTACTTCTTTTGCATGGTGGGGAGAAAGCCATTTTTGAATACTTGGGATAAGTTTAGAACCATCCTTAAGCATATAAAATAGCATTACCGGAACAGTAATTGTTACCACTGTCACGTTCGTCAGCATACCAATGATATCCCCGACCCGCGTTGATAGGCCTTGCAAAACCTTTTGCGCATATCCAGCTAGTTGGTGATCAAACTGCCGGTAATATGCATTTAGATCCACGTTTCGCAAGAATGAATGCTCAATTGTATCATTAATAAGGTGTTGAATTCCTGTGACCGTCTGTGGCATGTTACGTACTAATGTTGAAATTTCTTTTACAACTGGTGGAATTAACATGGCAATTCCACCAATAACAATCACAATCAATAAAAGCACGATTAATAAGCTAGCGATTCCACGGTTCATATGAAAGCGCCCAATTTTAATCTTCATAAAAAGCTTTAAGACTGGGTTTAGCATATAATATAGGAATCCAGAGATAATCAATGGAACAAAAACTACTGAGATAAAGGTTAAAAACGGCTGAAAAATAAACTGAATTTTTGTACACATCCAGATTAGAGTTGCTACTGTTAGTAATAGCAACGGCCAAAATAGCCAATGATAAAATTTTTGCTTAGACATAGTTACTCCTTAATAAAAACCTTCTAAAATTGTACCTCAATTCTAGAAGGTTTTGTTTAAAGATTTGAAATTAAAGATGGGAATATTCGTATTTAACTAGTTCAAAGAAATCCTTCATTGTATATGAAGTACCAAAGTAACGAGATGCTCGATTAGCCCAATAGCCATCTGGATCAGTGTGATCAGTCTTTCCATTAGCAATGTATTGAGTAACATTGTGGTGAGACCATAAAGTTCCAGTTCCGTTTGCTTGAGCTAGGCTAGGTGCCATTCCATATTCATTCATCTTATATGCAGTGTAGTAAGCTGCGTTTACAAGTTCTCGGGCAAAGTTATTAGCACCATAAACTTCAACTTGTTCAAACTGATCTGCTCGTCCATTAGCTGGATATGCAGCACCCCAAGCTTCATGATCTGTAGGAGAAATTTCAATAATTTGATCTCCATCTACAAATGCGTGAACAAAGGCATTATTGTAATGTGCTTTTTCATAGTTAATCTCGCCCCAAATACTATCATTAGGGTTAGCAGTTTCATGGACAACAACCATGTTTGGTTTCCCATCTTCTGTTTCACTATATACATCAGTAGTATCAGATGGAATTACATGATTTACAGTAATAGTCGCATGGTTAATGTGATTATTTAAAATGTAACGATTAATTCCATTTGCATTTAAATTGTATTGCAAATTTACTAGAACAGGATTTGATGATAAATCAATAAAATTACCATTTCCATCTTTATCATCAGTTAATCGATGAACAAAACGAACTAAGTGCCCTTGCATTTTAGTTGGAATGTTCATTGTTACTTGGAAACCTGACTTATTTGCTCCTTCAATATAAGGATAAACATTTTGGACATCATTCCGTCCAAGGCCCTTATCCGTAATCTCTTGGCGGTAAAGTTCTTGACCATTATTATCAAGAACAATCAACCATTCATATGGTTTATTACCCGCTTGCGTACTTGCATGCCAGCCACTTAAACTAACCTGACTAGCTGTTACGTGAATATTATCAAAATTACCAGCATTCGTTGGATAATCTTGACTATACTGATCGCTGTAATTTTGGTTAGCATCATCACCAGCAAACCGCATAATTACTTTAAGGGTGCCGTTTGCCTTAGCTGGATCCACCTTAAATTCACCGTTAAAGCCACCCTTTTGCGAGTTGTAAATGCTTGGGTAAACTTTAGCTACGTCGGGACGGTCAGTCAGTTCGACCTTCGTTCTAGCAATTTCTTGACCATCATTCAATAAAATAAGGTAAGCATTAGGCTTGTTAATTGATTGGTCACTAGCCATCCATCCTTTAACATTGTAGCCATTATCAGTCTTGGTAAAGCTATCAACATAAGAAGCTTGTTGATCTAACGTTACAGGATTAAACCAATAATCGGTAGTCTTACTTTGACCATTATCCCCATTACCACCATCTAACGTTGAGTAACGACTAACAAGACTATAGCTATGGCCTGGGGTAAGATTTACTGTACCAAAATTAGCATTAAAGCCGGATTGCCCAGCTGTTGCTACTGTAGGATAAGCCTTTGCCACATCGGGACGAGCAACATTAGTGACCTTAATGGACTTAACTTGCGTCTTATTTGTATTATCAAATAAGATCAAGTAGTGATTATTTTCAACTTGAGAATAGTCAGTTGCGTGCCAGCCACTAACGATTAATTGACCATTACTAAGATTAAAGGAGTCAAGATTTCCTTGGTTACTGGTATTACCTGACATAAATTTTTTAGGTGCAAACCAATAGTCAACCCGGTTGCCTTCACCGTATCTGTCAAGTTTTCATAGGTAGCCTTTAAATATACAGTTTTAGTGGGTTAGTGCCTTAAAAAGTTGTCCCATTGGTCTACTTGTGGCCGTGTTAATCGGAATTATTCCTTGTACTGCTCCAATTGACGGCTTTGTCGGTGCTTTTCTTAGAAACTCTCCAGTTCGAATATGCATTTCCTGTAATAGGCTGGTTTGAGCCACTCGAGGAAGAACTGTTAATTGTTCTAGGATCGTATTTAAACTAGCTTGCAGTTCACCATTCATTCGGGCTTCAATTAAACCAATCATGGCCTTAGCCCCCTGCTCAGTCCACGACTTGCCCTGTTTCTTCATCCGGTAAGTAAAAGCCCGGTGAGAACTTTCGACTGAACCGATTAAATGAATATCCTTAAATCCACGCATTTGTGGCGAGAGGATATACCGCCAATTTCGCTGTAGATATTTTCTTAAACGCATTAGGTCGTCTGCTTGTTTTTCTGTTAAGTTTTGTGATTCATAAGTATCTAAAATTATCGTTAGCTCTGCTTGATCATGATGGCGAACCGCTTTAATTGCTCGCATAGCTAATTCGTTGTGATGACCTAAAGTATGTTCAATTTTCTGTAAGCAATGATAGCGGTCGAGAAAGTATTCACCATGTTGCACCTTGAGGAACTAGACTTAATAGCTTAGCTGGTTCGTAACCTGGGCCAGCGTCACTGGCCAAAAAGATCGTTTGACCGGCAAGCTTATAATGGCGGTCTAAATAATCACTTAGTCGTGCTTCAAGCCGTCCTTGGTGCCCAACACTGAGAAAGTCATGCCGATTAATGATTTGATTAGCTACTCGCTCATAAACCCGATAATGGTGCACAAGAGTCAGCTGACCTGCTTCTTTTTTGCCTTTAATCATAAAGGCATCACCCTCAATAGTTAAATTTTTAGGCATATGGCGAGGAGTAGCTTGGTGTTCTTTTGCTTGAGTTTGTTTAGCTACCTGATTTCCTAACTCATGCACGGCGTGCATTACCGAATCGGCAGTAATTCCGCTGTCAAATACAAGGTTCAAAATGTCGGCAGTATTGCGCATTGTAGTTGTTTGGGCAATCTTAGCCATCATCATTAAGTAGTGTGGCGATAAACGACGACGTGGTTTAATTTTTAATTGTTGGTCTAAGTAAAATTCACGTTTCTTTGTCCCAACCTGATAATACCGTCGTTGAAAAGTCACCGGGCCAAAGATAAAGTTAAGCGTCCGTGGCTGTTTATTGATTACTTGATAGTTCGCTGGAGCTTGGGACTTTAAGCTTCGATCTAAGCTTTCCAAAAAGTTTTGCATGATTACTTGTCCTAACTCCAATACCCCTTTTAAAATAATCTGTTCAGCTTCAAATAAACTGCCTGATTTCACCAAATTCTGCTCGATTTCTGTTAAAATATCCATGAGGAAAGACCTGCCTTTGCTTAGTATTCGACACACTAAAGGCTACTGGTCTTTTCTTTTTTTGTAAATAAGTAAATTGGTCTACAAAAAAGATTCCTAAATTTCAAGAATAAGTTAGCCACTGGACTCAAATAAATAATACTGACCAATTGATTATTGGTTGATGGAGCTGTGATATCTCTTGGTAGAAGGCCTTACGATAGATATCCATTGACGAATGTCCATTAAACATAGCTCGTGGATAGTGATTCATCCAATCATTAGTCGCTATGATCTGAGCACTACTATAGTTATTTATAGCTTCACCTTTGGTAATCTCCTTGCGGAGAAACCGGTTATTGATCTCATTGGATCCACGTTCCCAAGGGGAATACGGATCAGCATAGAAAACATGATCGTGAACTTGTGTTAACTCACTAAATTCTGAACCGTTGTCAGAGGTTATTGTCTTAAAGATGCGATAGTAAGCATCTGTGCCCATTTTCTGGCGTAAATTTATAAAGAACTGATTTACTGCATGCGCAGTTTTACCAGCAATTTTACTCGTGATATTAACTCGTGAAAGGCGATCAGTCATTACTAGTACAACACTGTCATTACCGTTTTTCTGTCCCTGAACTGTATCTAGTTCCCAATGGCCAATTTCGGACCGTTGGTCCGCAGTTTGAGGTCGTTGAGCAATATTAGGCCCTAAGCACCTTTTAGCTTGCGGATGAGTTCGATGATGCTTACGTTTAGGTTTTTCAAAGAGGTCTAAATTGGACGTACGAAGCACACCCTCATTAATCCATTGATATAAAGTTACAACCGACTTTGGGATCAGGGTGCCATCATTCATTAAATCTCGAGCCTTATAAATAACCGCTTGTGGGGAGTAATGGTGGTCGTCAAACTCACCAAGCATTAGCTGATCAGCTAATCGTAAAAATTGCTTTGAAGAATAATATAAGCGACGACGACCAGAATGGCGGTGATGTTCAAGATATGTGGCCTGACCAGCTTCATAACTATAGATGTAGTAAGAATATTCGTAAATCTTACCATTAGATTTTTGACGACGAAGTTGGCGGACCGTACCACGGTTGAGCTCGTTATTAATTGTTTGATGATTAACTCCTAATTGGCGACCAATTGCGCGATTGGAAAGTCCTTGCGACTTTAAAGTCGCAATCATCACACGTTCTTCTTTAGTAAGATGAGCATTCTTTTTATGAGTAGTCAATAAACTAGTAGACATGGTATCATTTAAGTGCGTCATTTGACGGACATCCTTTCATATAGGTTTGGTTCACTTAATATGATACCTGATGTCACGCCGAATGGCGTTTTTTATTTACCACCAACTGGGTGGCTAACTTCATTCTATAATCCACCTACAAAAAAGATTTCCACGACCAGATGAATTATTCATCCAACCTATGAAAATCTTACACTAACGCCTTCACCATTAGCAGCATTACTATAACGACTTATTACTTGTAATTCGTGATTAAAGTCAATCCCAGCTAACGAGAAAGCTGTATTAAACCCTGAAGCTTTAGCATTAATAACCTGTGGATACACTTTAGCAACATCAGGACGTTCTGTAGCTTCAATTTTATTCCGGGCAATTTCGCGTCCCGTTGTTCGATCAAATAAGATGACATAATGATTAGTTTTACCTAAAGCCTGATTTGTCGCATTCCAACCAGAGACTTGAAGCTGATTATTGGCAACACTAAAATTATCGAGATAAGCATAATTTCCCTTATCAAGATTAATTGGTTGCGACCAATTATCAACATGGTTCCCTTCACCATTAGCGGCATCACTATAGCGACTAACAATGTGAATCTGGTCATCAACGCTCTTAACCTTACTCCAGTCCAGATTATTCATCGTTGCTTGGTAACCAGAATCCTTGGCGTTGACCACATCCGGATAAGCCTTGGCAACATCAGGACGCGCCACATTTTCGGTTACCGATGTACGACCTAATTCAGTATTAGTAGTACTATCATAAGCCACTAAATAACGATTATCCTTGCCAGCGGCTTGATTGGTTGCTTGCCAGCCACTAACATGCAAGTCATTATTATTAACAACTTGAGCAGCATCAAGGTAGCCATAGTTTCCGTTATCCTTTGCTTGAGCAGACTTTTCTTGACTAGCAAGCTCTGCATTGACATCCCCAGTAGTAGGATTAGTAGTTTTAACTACCGGTACATTATCAGCCGACGTATCAGCTTTTACATTCGTATTTCCCAATACTAATCCCGCTGAAACTGCCGCAACAGCTAACGCCATTGCGCACCAATTTTTACCATCTTTATATAATTTATAGTGTTTCTTTATTTCCATTGTTATCTCCCTATAAGTTAGAAATATCACTATTAAAGATACCACAAAAATGATTACAAATTTATTAAGACCCGAAATGTCAATTTAAGTTAGAAAGAAAATAGTTGCTCATCAGTGACGTAAGACATGAATACTTCATATGGAGTTCGATAGCCTAGTGATTTACGGGGCAGGTTATTTCGCTTACTCATCAGTTGGGTTACCAATTCATCAGGAAGATTGCGGAAATCTAGCTGTTTCGTTAAGCCATCCCGGCGTAAAAGACCGTTGTTGTTTTCGTTCAGCCCTCGTTGATTGGGAGCACCAACCTCGGCAAAGTAAGTGTGAAGGTCAAATTGATTGGCAATCTCGCGCCAGCCGGCGAATTCTTTTCCGTTGTCAAAGGTAATCGATTTGAAGAAGTGCCGCGGGAATTTCCGAAGCCACTGACTTAAGTGTTGGTTAATCGCATCAGCCGTCTTTTCGTGCACATTGAGTACAATTTCGACCTTCGATTGGCGTTCGGTCAGGGTCATTACCGCCCCTTGGTGCTTTTTGCCTTGGACGGTATCAGCTTCAAGGTGCCCAAATTCAGTGGCATAGTGCGGAAAGTCCTTGGCACGCTCGTGAATACTTCGCCCCAATTGGCCAGCCTTCCCACGGCGCTCGACATAGCCATTCGGGTGCCGCTTACCTCGCATCGGCAAGGAACGGACATCGAAGCCGAACTGGCCACGTTCAAACATCCGGTAAAGAGTTCGCCGGTTACAACTAATTGGGCGCTCAGCGCGCCCAATAATGGTATCAGGCGTCCACCCCTGGGCAATTTTGTCGTTGATATAAGTGAGTTCAGCCAGTGACAACTGAGTACGTTTTCGGCCACAACGTTGCTTATTGCGCATATAGTGATCTTGATAATCAGCAATTGAGGCACCGATTTCCAGGTAACAATAAACGCGATAAACGGTTTCGGCGCAACGTTTGATCATTTGGGCCACTCGGTACGCTTTAAGCTTTTGCACGAAAGAATGGGCGATGATTGTCAGCTCGTTTGTGGTAAGATGGGTGTAAGTCATTTGTGGTTTCCTTTCTTTTGTTTAGGGGTATTCAAAAGTCTACCACAAATGGCTTTTCTATTTTTCTAACTTAATTTTACAAACGGCGAGATTTAAATTATATTCATAAATTTATTAAGGGCCGTTTGCCAATCTATAATCTCAAATCCAGTATCCTCGGCCTTCTTCAAGCTCATAACTGAATGACGAGGGCGGTAAGCTTTGGCCGGATATGCTGAAGAATCAACGGGAGCGACTTCAACATCTTTATCCTTTAAGATCTCGGTAGCGAATTCGTACCAGGAACAACTATTTTCATTAGATAGCTGGTAGGTACCGAATGGCTGATCATGATTGACTAAGTAAGTCATAAATTCTGCTAGGGTTCTAGTCCACGTTGGGCGGCCAAATTGATCGTTAACGACGGTGAGCTGATCATGGTCTTTGGCCAGACGAAGCATCGTGTAGACAAAATTCTTGCCATATTTACCAAAGACCCAGGATGTCCGAATGATGTAGTAATCAGTTAAGATTTCTTGGATTGCTTTTTCACCGGCAAGTTTAGCTTTACCATATTCATTTCGTGGATTAGTGAGCGCATCAACTTCATACTCGCCTTCATTGGTCCCATCAAAGACATAATCGGTACTGATGTAAACCACCTTAGCGCCAACTCTTTTAGCGGCCTTGGCAACATTGCGCGTACCATCTGCGTTTACTTGCCAATTGAGGTCTTTGGCAACATCTTCTGCGTTATCAACGGCAGTATAAGCGGCACAATGATAGATCACTCCTGGCTTAAGGGCACTAATTTTCTCATTTACAACGGCTTGATCAGTTATATCCATTTGTTTAGAATCAAAGGCGTCATATGCAACCCCGCGTTCATCCAATAAATTACGTAATTCGGAGCCAAGTTGACCATTAGCACCAGTAATTAAAATTTTTGTCATTCGTTTTCTCCTTAATTAAAGCTAATTAATGATATAATCAGTTTGACAACAGCTCTCAATATTCTTTCCATGTCATCTATCTGTTGTCCTTAAAATAAAAGTCGTGCATTCCTTAAACTTTGGGAATAGCACGACTCTTTTTATTGACCGTTTTTCGCATATTTTGCTTCAACCGCGGCTTTTTCATCTTTCCACCAATCTTGGTGTTCCGTATACCAATCAATCGTGTGTTGTAAGCCAGTATTAAAGTCAGTAAATTCGGGCTCCCAACCAAGTTCAGTCCGCAGCTTCGTGGCATCAATGGCATAACGCAAATCATGTCCTGGACGATCTTTAACGTGATCATAATCATCTTTAGGTTGGCCCATTAACTCTAAGATCATTTCCAGAACTTCCTTGTTGTTCTTTTCACCATCGGCTCCGATCAGGTAAGTTTCACCGATCTTCCCCTTGGTCAAAATATCCCAAACCGCCCGCGAATGATCATTAGTGTGAATCCAGTCCCGCACATTCTTTCCTGAACCGTAAAGCTTAGGGCGAATCCCGCTCAAGATATTAGTAATCTGGCGTGGAATGAACTTTTCAATGTGTTGGTAAGGGCCATAGTTATTGGAACAATTGGAAATCGTCGCCCGTAAACCAAATGACCGGACCCAGGCCCGTACTAACAAGTCAGAGCTAGCCTTTGACGAAGAGTAAGGACTGGATGGTCGGTATGGTGATTCAGGAGTAAACTTTTCTCCCTTTCCTTCACCATGACCGGGTAAATCTTCCCGTAATGGTAAATCCCCATATACTTCATCCGTTGAAATATGGTGGTAACGGACGTCATATTTCCGACAAGCATTGATCAAAACCGAAGTTCCCACAATATTAGTTTGGATAAATGGGGTGGGATCAATCAGGGAGTTGTCATTATGACTTTCCGCGGCATAATGCACAACTGCATCAGCATTGCTTACTAGCTTATCAACTAAGTCTTTATCACAAATATCCCCAACTACAAGTTCAACTTTATCCTTTGACAAGCCATCAAGATTAGCAGGATTACCAGCATAAGTCAGCTTATCTAAAACCGTAATGTGTTCAACTTCCGGGTGGTGGTTAACAACATAGTGAACAAAGTTGGAGCCAATAAAACCGGCTCCCCCGGTAACAATAATATTCTTAAAATTTTCCATAACGACCTCGCTTAAATTTCACCATAAACAAATGGGTTGTCTTTTTCAAATTCAGTTAAGGTTGGTTGTGCGGCATCCTTTTCGGAAGTAATGGCCTTATCAAATTCAATTGGCCAGTCAATGTTTAATTCCGGCGTCTTAAAGGAAATTCCCCCATCTGCTTCTGCATTGTAATAGTTATCGCACTTGTAAACAAAGTTAACGTTATCAGTTAGAGTCAAGAAGCCATGGGCAAATCCACGTGGGACTAAGAGTTGACGGTGGTTACTTGCGGATAAGATATAACCTTCCCATTGCTTGTATGTTGGTGAACCCTTCCGTAAGTCAACAATCACATCAAGGACGGCACCAGTAACTACCCGGATTAACTTTGTTTGGGCTGCTTTTCCCCGTTGAAAGTGTAATCCGCGCAAAACACCCGCCTGCGTTGAAAGTGATTGGTTGTCCTGAACGAAATCAAAATCAATCCCAGCTGCCTTAAAGTCACGATCAGAGTAAGTTTCTTCAAAGAAACCCCGGTGATCACCAAAGACGGCGGGAGTAATAATTTTGACGTCTTGTAGTTTGGTTGTTTGAACGTTTAATTTTCCCATTATCTGTTCACTCCTAGTCATGTTGTGCTAACCGTAATAAGTATTGACCATAGTCATTTTTCTTTAACGGTTGGGCCAGTTCTACTAATTGGTCCTTATTAATGTAACCCATCCGATAAGCAATTTCTTCTAAGGAAGCCACTTTTAAGTTTTGGCGTTTTTCAATCGTGGCGATGAAGTTAGCTGCTTCAAGCATGGAATCATGGGTACCGGTATCTAACCAGGCATAGCCACGCCCCATTAACTTGACATCGAGTTTGCCTTGACGCAAATATTCCTTATTGACGTCTGTAATCTCAAGTTCGCCCCGCGCTGATGGCTGGATGTTTTTAGCAATATCAACTACTTGATTATCATAGAAGTAAAGACCAGTTACCGCATAATTACTCTTGGGATGAGCCGGCTTTTCTTCAATCGATAAGGCATGCATCTGGTCATCAAAGTCGACCACGCCAAAACGCTCTGGATCATTGACATGGTAGCCAAAGACCGTGGCGCCATCAGTTTTTTGTGCTGCCGATTGAACTAAGTCGGACAAACCAGCCCCATAATAAATGTTGTCCCCTAAAATCAAACAAACACTATCGTCACCAATAAAATCTTCACCGAGAATAAAGGCTTCGGCGAGTCCATTGGGCTTTTCTTGAACTTTATAAGAGAAGTTTAGTCCTAAATTGGTCCCATCCCCTAAAAGTTCTTGAAAAAGGGGCATGTATTCGGGGGTAGAAATCACCAAAATATCCCTAATGCCGGCTAGCATCAAAGTCGATAGCGGATAGTAAATCATCGGTTTATCATAAACCGGAATCAATTGTTTTGAAATACCACGCGTAATTGGATAAAGGCGGGTTCCTGACCCACCAGCTAAAATTATTCCTTTCATAGTGGCCTCCTCATGATTAACAAAAATCCTTTCTTATTTTAACACAAGTAATTGAACAATGTTTTTATATTAAAAATTCGCTCTAAGTTTCTATATAAAATGGCTCTACAATATCTGGTGTTGATATAGAAATATCACTTTCTATACCAATACTAGATTTTTTGTTTTTAAACTAAAAAAGAGGCATGCCCTCTGATACAATGAAATCGCCAAATCACATAGTAAAGAAGGTAACCTCCATGGATAATGATACAAGGACTCTCCTCAATTTAACAGACCCTCATTTAAATTTTCCTCATCATTGGCTTAAATATAAATCAATTAAAAACGTTCGGGTGGCACAAATATCCTGTACCCTTTCTTATATCCCGCGTGCTTGTCCAAATTGTGGCGTTATTAATCGTGGACAAATCTTAAAATATGGTTTTTATCAAGCTAAATACAAATATGGACAATTTAGGGCTCAACCATTAATGTTGCTTGTTAATACTCAACGTTTTCAATGTCCTGACTGCCATACAACATTTAATGCGACTAGTTATCTTTTTGAAAAGCAACGAACAATTAGTCGTGATTTAAGGCGTGAAATTATTCTTCGGTTAACGCGAATTCAAACAATTAAAGATATTGCCCATGATTTGTTTATCAGTGAAGCTTCGGTCCAGCGGGTCCTTTTGGACCTCGCTGATCAATACAAGCCGAATTTAAACTATCTACCGGAAACACTATGTATTGATGAATTTAAATCAATGCGGAGCGCTAAAGGTAAGATGAGTTTCATCGCTGTTGATGGTGATCGGAGTTGCTTATTTGAACTCCTTGAAGATCGGCGATTACGTAGTTTATTTAAGCATTATCAACAGTTTACACGTGCTGCCCGTTGCCGGGTGAAATATCTGGTAATGGATATGAACGCTGCTTATGATCAACTAGTTAAAACCGTTTTTCCTTGTGCTCAAATCATCTATGATCGCTTTCATATTGCCAAACACCTTAATGATACGATGAATCATGTGCGAATTCATGTCTTCAATCGTTTGCGAAAAGGTGATTCTGCGGAGCAGAAACAAGCTCGGCGCCTTAAACGTTATTGGCGGCTATTTCTTCAAGATCGGGAAAATTTAAGTACAAAAGTTTATTACGAAGGACGTTATTTTAATCGCGTTGTTAATTCCATTATGATCTTAGACTTAATGTTAGCGTATGACCAAGAGTTAAGAGCTACCTATAATTTTATTCAATCCTTGAAGCGTGCTTACAATCAACGTGATTTTACAACTTTCTTTCAATTACTTAAACTCCGGCCAGACAGTGTCAGCCATTATACAATCCACCGTTGTCAAGTTTTAGCGCGCTATAAAGAGGGAATTAAGCGTGGCTTTGAGACGAAGTTCTCAAATGGTCGAACCGAAGGGATTAATAATCGAATTAAAACTATCAAACGAGTTGCCTGTGGTTATCGTTACTTTACGGCATTTAAAACGCGGATTTATTTAATTATTGGCCACCAAATTCAAACTAACTAAAAAGAACCGCCACGAATGACGATTCTAACTAGACCAATTTAATTGGCGAAAATTCATATTTGCGTATCAACACTACTTGACGTAGAGCCTATAAAATAAGCAGCACCTACATTTAAAGTACTGCTTAGCTATAAACGATAAATTAATATAGATTTTGTGGTAACTTGATAGCATCAAACCAGAAATCAGTACGATTGCCCTCACCATTGTTTGCATCACTATAGCGAGAAACTACTTGGATCTCATGTCCAATTAAACTACTATCTAATTTAAATGCTGCTTTGAAACCAGATTTAGCAGAGTTATAGATTGACGGATATGCTTTTTGAACATCAGGTCGATCTAAGTTAGTTACTTGTTGACGTGCAATTTCACGGTGAGTTGTAGCATCATAAAGGATAACAAAGTGATTCTTTTGGTTATAACTTTGATCAGCGGCTTGCCATCCAGTTACCATTACTTCACCATTTTTTACAACAAAGCTGTCAAGAAATCCTTGATTGTTGCTTGGGACAGTGGTAGGAGCAAACCATGCATCAGTACGGTTACCTTCACCGTTATTTGCATCACTATAACGGGAAATCACTTGTAACTGATGTCCCGCGTAAGCTGCTCTATTAAAGTCAAAGGTAACATCAAAGCCAGACTTGCCAGCATTAGCAATGTTTGGATATGCTCGTTGAACGTCAGGGCGACTGACATTACTTACTTGTTTACGAGCGATTTCGCGATGAATAGTAGCATCGTAAAGAATTACGAAATGATTTTGCTGTTTAACACTAGCATCAGCAGCTTGCCAACCGCTAACATGAACTTGGTTATTTGAAATCTCAACCTTATCTAAATATGATTGGTTCGCATTAAACGTTTTTGGTGCAAACCAATAATCAACATAATTGCCTTCACCGTTAGCAGCATTACTGTAACGAGAGATTACTTGAATATTGTCACCAATCAACGCCGGACTAATGTTTACTTGAAGGTTAAATCCAGATTTACCAGCATTGTAAACATTGTAGACCTTGGCAACATCATTACGAATTGCGGAATTAACTTCATATCGACCTAACTCCCGGTTTTTAGTGGCATCATAAAGGATAATAAAATGATGATCTTTGCCCGCGGATTGATCGGTTGCATGCCAACCACTAATATTAAGAGTATTAGTAGCAGCATCAATATTGAAATTATCAAGATAACCAGCATTGGTATTAAGATTTACCGAATTAAACCATAAATCGTCTCCACCATTTGGTTCCCCATTAGTATTCTTAGTATAACGAGAAACAACTTGAATTGCCTTGCCTGCAAAATTAGCAGAGTCCGGAACCGTTAAGCTAAAACCACCCCAACCAGAAATCTTGGTATTTGGATAAACATTTTGGACATCTTGACGGTAAGTACCAGGAACTTCTTGACGATATAATTCTTGCTTAGTATTACCATCAAGAAGGATGATAAAGTGATGCATACTTTGATCATAATTATTAGTAGCATGCCAGCCTTCCACTTTAAGGTTGTTTCCTTGAACAGAGACATTATCAATATGACCAGTATTGATGTTGTTATTAAAGGCTTCTTGGTCCCAAGCAGTCAAATTATATTGACGGATTACACGATTAAGCGTATTTGTATATTGTGGATCAGTAGCGTATCCGTCTTGTCGAATTAAGCGAGTAACAGTTTGATAATCTTTTTGACCAATCAAATTACTGTAGCGACTATTTTCTTTTAAGAAACGGCCGTGATCAACAATACTTTCATAATTTGACGGATATGCGCGGAAAGCATCATTAATTTGAACATACCGACCACCATAATACTCATAAGTCGGCATTGTAACTGATTGTCCATTGTAAGAACCCTTGATTCCAAACAAGTTATGACCTTGAGTAGTTAAAGCAGATTGACCCCAACCACTTTCAATAATAGCTTGAGCACCAGTCAATGATGGCAAAACTCCAAATTGCTTCCAGCCATCAACGGCTCCTTGGTGAATACTTTCTAAAAATTGTACATTACGAGCAGAAAGCCCATTAGTGTTAATGTTACCAGTCCCGCTAACAGTCGTTGAAGCAGTTCCATTTTCTGGATCAGCTTGGGTATTACTTATTTGGTCGGTCGATACATTAGGCTGGGTGTCAACTGCTGGTGCATTAGCAATATTTTGTGCATTCTCGGCGCTAATATCAACAGCTCCTTTATTAGGATCTGTATTAGCAGTCTGCTCAGCGGCACGAGTCTGAACAGCTTGGGCAGTCATCAAAGCAACATTAGCATTTTGATAATTACTACTTTGTTGATTGTCACTGGTTTGTGTAGTAGTGATCGCTGTATTAGCAGTGGCATTGGTATCATCAGCTTGAGCATTTCCCTGGAAGAAAACTAATGATGCTCCAAACGTAAAGATTACTGGTAATACAACACGAAACTGATTGTTTTTTGAGTTACTATCACTTGCCATAATTTAAGATATACCTTTCCCTTTTAATTAATCGTTTCTTAGTTTACCACTCTTAAATTACAAAAAGATTACAAGTAAGTTTTAAGTGGGTTACTTGTAACCTTTTGCCATAATATATAAATTATCTCTAAAATTAGCCTATAATTATAAAATATATCAAAATCAATTATTAGATAATTTTAGCTTTCGGATCGGTTTTGCTTATTTAAAGGTTGTTTTTTATTAATTTTTTAATATGATTTGCTTTTTGTAATATTTTTATATCCTAAATTTCAAGAATAAGTTAGCCACTGGACTCAAATAAATAATACTGACCAATTGATTATTGGTTGATGGAGCTGTGATATCTCTTGGTAGAAGGCCTTACGATAGATATCCATTGACGAATGTCCATTAAACATAGCTCGTGGATAGTGATTCATCCAATCATTAGTCGCTATGATCTGAGCACTACTATAGTTATTTATAGCTTCACCTTTGGTAATCTCCTTGCGGAGAAACCGGTTATTGATCTCATTGGATCCACGTTCCCAAGGGGAATACGGATCAGCATAGAAAACATGATCGTGAACTTGTGTTAACTCACTAAATTCTGAACCGTTGTCAGAGGTTATTGTCTTAAAGATGTGATAGTAAGCATCTGTGCCCATTTTCTGGCGTAAATTTATAAAGAACTGATTTACTGCATGCGCAGTTTTACCAGCAATTTTACTCGTGATATTAACTCGTGAAAGGCGATCAGTCATTACTAGTACAACACTGTCATTACCGTTTTTCTGTCCCTGAACTGTATCTAGTTCCCAATGGCCAATTTCGGACCGTTGGTCCGCAGTTTGAGGTCGTTGAGCAATATTAGGCCCTAAGCACCTTTTAGCTTGCGGATGAGTTCGATGATGCTTACGTTTAGGTTTTTCAAAGAGGTCTAAATTGGACGTACGAAGCACACCCTCATTAATCCATTGATATAAAGTTACAACCGACTTTGGGATCAGGGTGCCATCATTCATTAAATCTCGAGCCTTATAAATAACCGCTTGTGGGGAGTAATGGTGGTCGTCAAACTCACCAAGCATTAGCTGATCAGCTAATCGTAAAAATTGCTTTGAAGAATAATATAAGCGACAACGACCAGAATGGCGGTGATGTTCAAGATATGTGGCCTGACCAGCTTCATAACTATAGATGTAGTAAGAATATTCGTAAATCTTACCATTAGATTTTTGACGACGAAGTTGGCGGACCGTACCACGGTTGAGCTCGTTATTAATTGTTTGATGATTAACTCCTAATTGGCGACCAATTGCGCGATTGGAAAGTCCTTGCGACTTTAAAGTCGCAATCATCACACGTTCTTCTTTAGTAAGATGAGCATTCTTTTTATGAGTAGTCAATAAACTAGTAGACATGGTATCATTTAAGTGCGTCATTTGACGGACATCCTTTCATATAGGTTTGGTTCACTTAATATGATACCTGATGTCACGCCGAATGGCGTTTTTTATTTACCACCAACTGGGTGGCTAACTTCATTCTATAATCCACCAATATTTTTATATTATCTATTTCCCCTAAATTAGAATAATTTTTTCCCTTTATAACTATAAAAGCGTTTATAATTAGCAGACAGTAAATATTTACTACTAATTATCACGAAAGTTTTAATAGACTGCTTGCGTACACCATTACGAACATCCAAATAGCTTGTCTTCGATATCATAAATTTGTCTTGCTTTTCAGATTCTTTTTTTATGTAACTTTCTGCTTGCAAGATTACTGCAAATATTTCTACTTTCATTGTCTTATCCACAATAACAAAATAGAATACAAAAATTTCCTTTTTGCTGTCACTAGACAAAGATGGTATTTTAACTTGAATATTACTTAAAGTAATAGACTTTCCATCATTATTAATTACCCCATCGTTATTAATAACATTATTGAATTCCGGTTCCTTTTTACCTTTTTTGTAAACAGCAATATATACACTATCGATCATACCATGCTCAATAGTTAGACCTCCAGCTATTTCAAAGTTAAATTGATAATATTCCTTTGAGTTCTGATCCACAGGCAGTTCGTCTTTACTCTTATTTTTTATACTGAATATAGAGAAATCATTAATTGTTACTATTAAGGGAGCAGTTAATTCACTGATGTTATTAGCAATCTCACTTATCTTTTTAGACTTCTTAGCAAGATTATTAGCCTCACCACTTATCTCATTGCTTTTTTAGAAAGAGTATAGCTAGAAAAGCCAAAAATTATTGTAAAAAAGCCAAAGATAATTGTCGAAGCTATATTTATAATATCCTTATATTTCAAGAGATCATCCAAAAAGCTTACCAAATATCTTCTCTCCTTATACTTGATATATATTCTAATACAGAATATTAATTAATGTTATTTTCTTTTATTACGCCGTTTGTAAAATTAAGCTAGAAAAGGAACAAGCCATTTGTGATAGACTTTTGAATAACCACAAATGACCTATAAACATCTCACCACACGTGAATTAACCCTCATAGCTGATTTTGGAAACCAGAGAACGAAGACTAATCAAGTTGCTAAATTTCTTAAGCAAAGCCAAGAAATTATTTATCGCTTCCTCAAAGCGGTAAGACAGTTGAACAGTATCTCCAATCTTACCAACGTAATAAACGGCGTTGTGGATGTAGAAAAACTCAACTTCCTAAAGCCGAGATTAGCTACATCAACGAACAAATTAAAGCTGGTCACCTCAGTCTCAGTATCTATCAATGATATAGTAATTTCCCTCATTACCAGTACGAGTTTGGTCACTTTGAAGCTGATACTGTTCAAGGGAAAAGCCATCGTGGTGCGGTGATGATCCTCGTGAAACGCCAGTCCATTATCCTTAACGTTCACCGTAAAACTGATAAAGCTGTCAACCATCGCCTAGATAAGTGGCTTTCTAAAATGCCTCGCCATTTTGTTAAGCCAATCACTTTTGATAATGGGAAGGAATTTGCTAGATGGTGTGATATCGCTAATAAGCATGATACCCACACTTACTTTGCGAAGATTGGTGCACCGAACCAACGAGGCTTGAATGAAAACAACAATGGTCTTTTATGTCATGACGGTCTCAGTAAACGCTTTGACTTCCGATATCTACCTGTGATGCATTGTTAATACTTCGCAGAAATAATATTCCACAAAAGTCGCTTAATTACCGCACACTACTCGAAGTATTTCTAAGTCATGTCACAGATGAACAATTTTCAAGTTTTTTCTAATTTAAATTGACATTTCGGTTTTCTAAAGCTCTAGATAAGCTTATTTTAGAATTTTGTTTTTTTGAGAGACCCCAACCACTTTTTATTCCTGACAAAGGAAATGACACCGATAATCCAAGTTAACATACTAGTTACTACAGAAAATTTATCTAAATTTGACATTTGATATTTGACTTTAATTAAATTACTATTATTAGTTTTCCTTACAACAATTTGTCTGTAACTATTAACTTTATACAACAATTCCTGGTCATTTTTATTATAGACTTTCAAATTTCTATAGGCGAAAATTGGTAGCGTTATATTCCTAGAATTTTTAAATTTACTATTATTAAATTCGATTTCATTGGGTTTAACAATAGTCTTTTTTAAAGTAAACTTTTCCCCGTTAATACTAGCATTCTTTGATATTATTTCAGGAAGTTTTTTAGTACCATCTATAGGAGCATAGTCCCCTAAGTGATATAAAGCTGGTTCTACTTTTTTTCCAGAATCAGTATAATTAACTCCTCTTGGGGTAAATGTAGCCAAAGCAAATTTTTCATTATTATTTACTGGATTTTTAAAATTGGTTATTCCAGCATACCATGGCGCTATAGTTATTATAGATAGTACAAGTATGACAATTATTCTTTTATAGTACGAAGTAGCAATGATACTTATTAAAATATAACATTCATGTCCTGCAACTAGGCTTAATAAGTACGATGATATCGTTAAAAATCTCCAAGGAAATTGGATAATGCTCAATGGCGTTTTTTCAATCAAGTTCCAAGGTAATAGTGACGTCGATACAAGCAAGAATACTATCCCCAACAAATAAATTATTTTATAATTTTTATTCCAATCTTTATACTGTTCAATTCCTATAATTATTGCTAAAAATAAAATTATACCAATATTATAAGTATTACCTGCATCACCACGAGTTAAATTATTATTTAGCGATTCAATAATAACCTTACTTGGCAAAAGCGCTTGTGCAACCATATCCATTTTATCGGGTTGTGATATTTTTTGATATGTCTCTTGTTCTAAGAAAGGAATCCAAAAAATTGCTGAACTTAAAATAGAAATTAATATAGCCTTCCCAAGATCTATAACACGGTTTCTTCTTTTTATTTTTTTATAAGTTATGAAAATAATAAAAAGAAGAAACAAAAAAATAGCATAAAGTACTACACTAAGAAGATGTGATAGAAGAACAAATGACATACCAAATCCAAGAAACGGCCAATCTTTACTATTTCCTAATACAATTGCATACAACCCATACACACATAATGGCAAAAATGTTAATGCTATAAACTCCCCTAATGCAAACCTGGCATAAATATCTATTGTTCTGTAAGAGCAAAACGTATAGATTATTGCAGTCATAAAGGATTGTAAATTATTATTTGAAAACTTCTTTGTTGTCCAGTAAGTAAATGTCAACGTTAAAAATGTATAGAATGCTATTCCAATATATATTGCAATAACACTATTTTTTACAAGCAAACCAAAAAATATAAATGGTAATAACGTTACCCAAGGATAAAACAAATTTAAAGGGTAACCAATACTATGGAAAGTATAAGTGTATATACCAATAAATAGATTTCCATTTTTAAAATTAGTTACCATCTCCAAAATTCTATGAAGTTGAAATATTAAATCATCACCATAAAATATTATATTTGTTTTAACTAATGGTAAGACAAATATCACTGACAAAAAGCAAAATAATATTAATAATATGAATTTCTTAACGATTATATTATTTTTCACTGTATTCCTCCTAAGCTACACTCTAATTTGTTTACTACTAACTTTCAAAGCTAATAATTTAATTCCAATCCAAAAAAATGTCTAATAATACATAACTGAAAGTATAAAGGTACCCATTAATATGAGTATCCCAGACCCACAAAAAATCTATAGTATTTATATACAAATAGCGGTATTGTTTCTCTTCCAAAAAATGCTAGGTAATTGCCCAATTTTATACTGCTTATACCTTCTGAGAAATAAATTATGCAATAAGAAGCAGAAATTATAAAAATCATAGAGAAAATAAAATTAGGAAATACTCTCATTGCCATATCTATATAAATCTGGTGGATTATAGAATGAAGTTAGCCACCCAGTTGGTGGTAAATAAAAAACGCCATTCGGCGTGACATCAGGTATCATATTAAGTGAACCAAACCTATATGAAAGGATGTCCGTCAAATGACGCACTTAAATGATACCATGTCTACTAGTTTATTGACTACTCATAAAAAGAATGCTCATCTTACTAAAGAAGAACGTGTGATGATTGCGACTTTAAAGTCGCAAGGACTTTCCAATCGCGCAATTGGTCGCCAATTAGGAGTTAATCATCAAACAATTAATAACGAGCTCAACCGTGGTACGGTCCGCCAACTTCGTCGTCAAAAATCTAATGGTAAAATTTACGAATATTCTTACTACATCTATAGTTATGAAGCTGGTCAGGCCACATATCTTGAACATCACCGCCATTCTGGTCGTCGTCGCTTATATTATTCTTCAAAGCAATTTTTACGATTAGCTGATCAGCTAATGCTTGGTGAGTTTGACGACCACCATTACTCCCCACAAGCGGTTATTTATAAGGCTCGAGATTTAATGAATGATGGCACCCTGATCCCAAAGTCGGTTGTAACTTTATATCAATGGATTAATGAGGGTGTGCTTCGTACGTCCAATTTAGACCTCTTTGAAAAACCTAAACGTAAGCATCATCGAACTCATCCGCAAGCTAAAAGGTGCTTAGGGCCTAATATTGCTCAACGACCTCAAACTGCGGACCAACGGTCCGAAATTGGCCATTGGGAACTAGATACAGTTCAGGGACAGAAAAACGGTAATGACAGTGTTGTACTAGTAATGACTGATCGCCTTTCACGAGTTAATATCACGAGTAAAATTGCTGGTAAAACTGCGCATGCAGTAAATCAGTTCTTTATAAATTTACGCCAGAAAATGGGCACAGATGCTTACTATCGCATCTTTAAGACAATAACCTCTGACAACGGTTCAGAATTTAGTGAGTTAACACAAGTTCACGATCATGTTTTCTATGCTGATCCGTATTCCCCTTGGGAACGTGGATCCAATGAGATCAATAACCGGTTTCTCCGCAAGGAGATTACCAAAGGTGAAGCTATAAATAACTATAGTAGTGCTCAGATCATAGCGACTAATGATTGGATGAATCACTATCCACGAGCTATGTTTAATGGACATTCGTCAATGGATATCTATCGTAAGGCCTTCTACCAAGAGATATCACAGCTCCATCAACCAATAATCAATTGGTCAGTATTATTTATTTGAGTCCAGTGGCTAACTTATTCTTGAAATTTAGGCCTTTTAAATTTTTATACCTATGCTATAAAAATAGTAACATTTACATAGCATTATCTTTATAAGGTGAATTAATACTATGTATAGCAATTCACACCTAAATTCTTTTCTTTACATAATGAAGTAGATACACTAATATAATCCCAGCCCATCCGATAAATGCTATTAATTTAAAAATTGACAGTAAAATAATTGGTTTATATGAAACTATAATCTTATAACTGCCCTTGTTAAGTTTTAGTAAAACAGTGCCTCGATCTGACACTTTATAATTACTGACTTTATTATTAAGCTTTACATTTGTATGTTTATAAGCCAAAACGGGTAAATCTACTTTACTATTTTCTTTCAAGCTTATATTGTATATAAGTTTGTTAGCACTGCTTTTTTGAATCACTTTCGTCTCTTTGTTATTAATAAATGTAACTCTATTAAATATTGACTTCCAATTTTTAAATGCAGCTACTGGCATATAATCAGTTTCCCCATATAATGCACCATATGAAAATTGTCTATTATATGAAGTGTTTGTAAGAATAATCGGTGTATCAGTCGAGTCTCTCAAGGTTTTATATTTTCCATGACGACTATTTGCTAGTACTGCCACGCTATTGTCAGTGTTTTTATTTCTCGCAATATCTGAATAAATACTACCCGCATATAACAAAATAAAAAACAATAAAATAACACTAGTAATAACATTAGTGCTAATAGTAGAATAGTTAAGCTTTAAAAGTGCTTTTGATAATACAATTGCTAAAAAAGCAATCGCATAGCTAGTATAACGATATGGGAATTGAATAATGGATAGTGGAGTCTTAGCAAAGTATTGCCAAGGAAAAGCCGTTGTGATCATTAAGGTGATAACCACACCTATAATATAAGCCCATATATACTTTGAATTTTTATCTATAAATATCCATCCAAATACCAAAGCTATCAAAAGTAGAAGACCGATTCCTCCGCGATTAAGCGCATCATTAGAAATAGCCGATACAATGAAATCTCCTGCTGACTGCATCAGCATAAATCCAGAGGATGGTCTCATTAAATTACTATGCAGGTAATCAGTAAACAATGGAATAAATTGCCATGCAGAAAGCAAAATAAAAAGTATTACTACTTTTATTAAATTAATAAGTTTACGCCATTCCACTTTTTGTTTTTGAATGACATAGCAAATTAACATAATAAAGCAAACCTCAACTGAAATGAAAACACTAACATAATGACTATAAGCCATTAATGTCATTCCAACAGCTAACGTTATCCATTTATTACGATAAAGTACATTCCACATACCAAGTAATATTAACGGAATAAATGTATATGCTTGCGCTTCTCCTAACACATAATTGCTTAAAGTAAGATAAAGATGATACGGAGCTATTACGTAGATAATTGCGAAAAAGAGAGATTGCCGAATATCTCCATTGGTAAAAGACCTCATGCAATAAAAAGCGATTAACCCTGTAGCTAAGAATAAAAGCCACACATATACCAAATATGCTGTAACAGGAGCAAAAATAAATTTTAATAACGCCCATGGATATAAAAAGACAGATGGATAAAACAAAAAATTAGCATTCCCCACTTTACTAAAAGTATCTGTTGCAAGATACGTGAATAAGTGTCCGCTTTGTAAGTTTAAATAAATTTGTTGAACCCTTGCCGAATGAAAACTCCAGTCAGAATGAACGCCTATTTGTCCTACCCATAAAAAGGGTAGGATCATTAATACTGTAAAAGTAACTATCGTAATAATCGCTATAATATTTTTTAACCTTTTATTTTTCATAATAATCCTTTTTACTACCAGATATTTGTCCACAATGGCAAATACTTCTGTAATTCTATGCCCTTAATCTGCAAAATAAAAATTGACATATTAACAATTGCAAATATTGATAATACAAATAATATTTTTCTATTCTTGCTTAATATCTTTTTTATTAAAGGAATGCACATTATTAAAAATGCGAAGCCTAACACTGCAAAAGTTCTTGTTGCGGAAACGTAACTTGTAGGAGAAAATCCAAGTGCTACTCGCGCTAAAAATGCCCCTCCTAATAGAACTATCATTTCAATATATATAAAGCTATTTTGCCCATAATAATATGTAAAGACAAGCAAGATAATATAGCAACAATATAACAGAAACTGAACAATTGAAGTAATGGTCATATGGTTAAGTAATCCCAATTTAGGGAAGGTAAACAAAACTCGAAAATGTCCTGTTAAAATAAACATATCAAACAAAATATTAACAGTAACTAAAAGAATTAAATTAATTCCAGATGCCAGCATATATTTTTTTGATGTAATTAAAATATGTGTCCAAAATATTAATAAGGTTAACAGCATCACTAATAATGAATTACTAAATAAAATATGTTCTCCTGTTGTCATAAAGCCAATATCCAACTTATTAATCATATTTAGTTTAGAAAATTCTGGAAACCATTTTGCGGTTTCTAATTGACTCCGCACTCTATTTCCTGGGCATAAAATAAAGTATATAAAGTTAAATAATATAAATATTAATTGTAAACAATTATACTTATAATGGGGGTTAATACTATGTTTTATCGCTCGTATCATAATATTAGTAATATAAATAATGAGCAAAACAATCATAATTTGCTCATTATTAGCGGCATATATAACTGCTAAACTCGCTAATATATATTGATATCCCTTCATCCGCTGATCCACAAATAAAGGTGTAACTGCATAAATTGCTGCTATTATTGGCCACAAGTAAGTTGTTGTAGTAGCAATCCACCCTGCTGTACTAAAATATGGAAATGGAATAAGCAATATCAATAAGCATAAACAAATATCTATATATATGCTCTTCTCATTATTAAAAATTTTAGACAAACTTCCTAATAAGACATAAAATAGCAAGGCAGTAATAAATGAAAAATATATTATATTATGAGTCGAGAAAAGATACATAAAGAAGTTAATAATTGTTCGAGAAGACCAATTACCATATTGACCTACTACATAATCAAAACTTTTCTGAACCGTATTAAACATTTCTCGATGTTGAAGGTTATAAACATCATCACCAATAAGTGGTACTTTATAGAAAAGAAGAAACATTAAAGCAGACACTATTACAAAAAAGAGTGT
Source organism: Limosilactobacillus reuteri (assembly GCF_034259105.1). NCBI lineage: Bacteria > Bacillati > Bacillota > Bacilli > Lactobacillales > Lactobacillaceae > Limosilactobacillus > Limosilactobacillus reuteri. The sequence continues at coordinate 1,466,547 of NZ_CP139478.1, forward strand.
CCTATATTTGAAATAATTTTTACTTACCATAATTTTTCCTTAATCAATAGCTTATTTATGTCCATCTAAATATCGATGTACTTGTCGTTTAGCATAACGATACCATGGAGTTGTATATTTTGTTATTCCTTTAGTATCCCATTTCGTTACGGTAGTATTTATATACGGAAAATAATTCCCATATTCTTTTACCATTTGTTTTCCAATCCGTACATAATTTCTATCTTCTGAGCCACCTGTTGATTTGTGCCAAATCCTTGCTGGAACAACATAATTTTTCTTTCCATCAATGATTGCACGTAAACACTGTTCAACAGCATAGAAATGCCAGCCTGGACAATCAGTAAAAGGAATATGCTCCCAATAAGTTTTTTTCATTACAAAAAAGCTTTCATCTACAGTTTGAACTTCTGTAGTTTTACTAATACTTGTACCTACAGATTCTTTATTTTCACCTTGAACAATTGCAGTAACAATAAAGCTCCTATTTCTATATAACTTCCATGGACTTCCTGCTATTCCCGCTACTCCAAAGTCACCTATATCTTTAATTTTGTTTAAAGTATCCCGTAATGAATATTCATCAAGAAAGCGGATATCTGGATGAAGAAAAACTAAATACTTGCCAGTTGCTTTAGCTGCAGCTTCATTATATGCCGTACGAGCTGAATTAAATTGATTCTGATCATTATTTATTTTTATTAATTCATAATCAACATTCTTTTGTTGTAATAATCCCTTCCTAAACTCCTGATATACATCTTCATGGTTAGAAATCGTTATCAAAGAATATTCATAGTTATAATTACCCATTAGGATTATCCTTTCTTTACGCCGTTTGTAAAATTAAGTTAGAAAAATAGAAAAGCCATTTGTGGTAGACTTTTAAATACCCCTAAACAAAAGAAAGAAAACCACAAATGACTTCACCCATCTTACCACAAACGAGCTGACAATCATCGCCCATTCTTTCGTGCAAAAGCTTAAAGCGTACCGAGTGGCCCAAATGATCAACCGTTGCGCCGAAACCGTTTATCGCGTTTATCGTTACCTGGAAACCGGTGCCTCAATTGCTGATTATCAAGATCACTATATGCGCAATAAGCAACGTTGTGGCCGAAAACGTACTCAGTTGTCACTGGCTGAACTCACTTATATCAACGACAAAATTGCCCAGGGGTGGACGCCTGATACCATTATTGGGCGCGCTGAGCGCCCAATTAGTTGTAACCGGCGAACTCTTTACCGGATGTTTGAACGTGGCCAGTTCGGCTTCGATGTCCGTTCCTTGCCGATGCGAGGTAAGCGGCACCCGAATGGCTATGTCGAGCGCCGTGGGAAGGCTGGCCAATTGGGGCGAAGTATTCACGAGCGTGCCAAGGACTTTCCGCACTATGCCACTGAATTTGGGCACCTTGAAGCTGATACCGTCCAAGGCAAAAAGCACCAAGGGGCGGTAATGACCCTGACCGAACGCCAATCGAAGGTCGAAATTGTACTCAATGTGCACGAAAAGACGGCTAATGCGATTAACCAACACTTAAGTCAGTGGCTTCGGAAATTCCCGCGGCACTTCTTCAAATCGATTACCTTTGACAACGGAAAAGAATTCGCCGGCTGGCGCGAGATTGCCAATCAATTTGACCTTCACACTTACTTTGCCGAGGTTGGTGCTCCCAATCAACGAGGGCTGAACGAAAACAACAACGGTCTTTTACGCCGGGATGGCTTAACGAAACAGCTAGATTTCCGCAATCTTCCTGATGAATTGGTAACCCAACTGATGAGTAAGCGAAATAACCTGCCCCGTAAATCACTAGGCTATCGAACTCCATATGAAGTATTCATGTCTTACGTCACTGATGAGCAACTATTTTCTTTCTAACTTAAATTGACATTTCGGGTTATAAGATTATGTTTTAACAGCCTTGCTGCATCAATACGCGCCATTGAATCAGAATTATATTCAACTAATTGTTTAATCTTGGGTTGACGATGATCTAGCCAAACATTAAGTAACCGTTCTCCCAAAAATCCATATAATCTTTGTTGGTATTGATCATAAGAAGATATATCAACTTGTTTCTCTGCTTGAAATAAAATTTCAAATAACCATTCACAATATTTATCCATTTCTTCTCTTCTCGTATAGAACATATTATAGAATGAGGCTTGATTATTATGTTTCATAACCTTATCAAACGAGCTAATATATTCTGGAAAAGTCTCTTTTATTATATTACGTGTTATTTCTAAATCCTTAATATGGTGAAAGTGATCGAATTGCTCCCATAGACTTCCTACTCCCCCAATTTGAGGAGTAGCAACTATCCAATCAGTCCCATCCTTAAGCCAAGTATCTAGTTGACTAACAGAAACAGGTTGAGAATGTCCTTTTATAATAGTTGTTAAATATAAAATATTAAAAGAAGTATATTTAGAAAAATAACGCCGGTAATGTGCTAATCCAATGTTCTTATCTTTAGTGTTTTTCCACATCCAATATAAACCGGTTAATTCACAAAAACTATAATTTTTATTTGAAATATTGTCACCAGTGTTATCTGTAATAAAACTGTCAGGATTTTGATTTTTATTTGCTCCTACTAGTAGTGGGGTATATCCAATTGGCAAACTTTGGTAATTAAAATGCTTATGAGTTATTACATAAAATGTCATTTATTGCTCCTTTAATTCTATAAACCTTTCACCTAATTCTTAAATAAAAAAGGATACTATATAGTATCCTTTTTTATTTAAGATACCTCTTCCATGTTACAACAGTAAAAGAAACAACAAGTCCCACTAATGCTCCTAAAGCTAGTCCCACAGTTATATACTTCTTTTTATTTGGAGTAGTATTTACTTCTACATCATCAGAAGTAGCGCGTGAAAGCAATCGAACATTTCCTGCTCCGGGTTGTACTTTCGGGAGTTCTTTTTGAAAACCTCTAGCGACTGCATTTGCTATTGCAACTGAATCACTCGCATCACCAGTTCGAACTTTAATCTTCATTACTAATGATTGAGGATGCGTAATTGCGTTAACATCTTCTTTAATCATATCTGCAGAATATTTGTGCTGTAACTTTTTTGGCAAGTATTTTCGAGCACTGATAGCAACTTGCTTATCTTGAGCAACATCACTATAAGTATCCATCATATTTAAATCAGTAATAACAATTGGCTGTTGATTATTCCCTTGGTTTAACTCATTCTCACTAATTCGATGTGATATCACTACTGATCTTTCAGCAGTATAAGAAGTACTTTGCTTATATTTTGCTAGCACCCCCATTCCAATTCCACCAATTATTGCTAAAACTATTGTTATGATTAATCCTTTCCAAAAACTAGGACCTAACTCTTTTAATTTATATTCTTTCAAAATTAATCCTCCAATTTATGATAATAAGCATTACTTGCTAATAATGCTATTAGAAATGGATTATAGGATATATCCAAAATATGCTGTTCAATAATAAAACTAACAGTTAATAATAGCATTATTCCTGCCAAGCAATATCCTTGTATGCTTACGGATCTCATCCCAATCAAAGTCATTACAATAATAACAAACAATAACATTATGAGTCCATATATTATTGCTAATCTAATAAATGAAGAATCAATATAAAAATATCCCCCACTCATTCCACTTTGATAAAATTGCTTGAAACCTTGAGCGCCACCAAATCCATGTTCAATTACGCGTTTACCAAATAATGATATACTATATTTTTCAAAAGCTAAATGTGAAATCTCTAATCGTTTAGAAACTACATTATTAACAATTTGAAATAATCGATTATTAGCAGAATAAAAAATTGCAGAGATTACAGTAATGTATGATAAGATGGGCGCAACAATCCAATAAAATGATGCTATATCTCGACTAATACCTCTAGCTTCATAAGCTTTTTTTGCAATTGCCATAACTGGGATTGTTAATAAACTAACAATAACGTCCAATCTCGCCTGTGTTAAAGAGTACATAATCATACTTATAATAATAATGCCAATATATGATCGCCATGTAATCTTTTTAAAATATAGATAAAAATATGCAAGAATTAACGAAAATATATGTGCAGCAAAATCAGTGGGGTAGTTTATTCCCATAGAATGACGTAAAAACTTTTCCCGTACATAAACTGAATCTTTTATAATTCCTAACTGGGAATAAATAACAGTTAGAAATAACATAATTAATCCAGTTTTAAAAAAATAATTAATGATAATATGAAAATTAATTCCTTTAGCTCCTAATATAAATAATGTATAAATTAAAATATCTACTGCTTGCGAGTTACGCCAACTAAGAAACGCTAAAAATATTATTAACAAATATCCTAGCTTCTTTTTTAAACTAAGACCATCCAAGATATAGATTTTTAAAAGCAACAAAATTATCGCTAAGTAAGATAACCTATTTAACAAATTTATGGAAATTGTTGGTGTAAATGTTGTGAAGCGAAGAAAAGAAATTACATAATAATACAAAAAAGTAAAATAATAAATTCTCTTTCCTGAAATTGTCATATTTTCTAGCTTTTTTATCGCCATACTTTACATTCCTTTACTTTTTTAAATAGATTAGGTACCAATCACCTAAATATTGTCGCAAGCGCGGATAGCAGTTAAGATACGTTAATAAACTTATTCCATTAAAAACATTACTAGTTTCATAAAATTGTTGTCTCTTTGCTAACCATTGACTATTTTTATTAATGATTTCCTGCTGGTAGGCTGTATCTCCCACAACATCACTATCTATAAATTTACGCATTGATTCATTATTAAATTTGCTAGAAACTTTTATCCAATTTTTTTTCGCTGCAACTGATTTAAGTTTCTTACTTTCTTTAGCAAACGCACTTTTCTTATGGTTGCGCCAGCGGATTAAATCATCAGTGTAAGCATATACACTTCCATCCATTAATCCCATTCGCCAGAGTAAGGCATCATGAGGATAATCTGGTTGCCAATACTTTTTACTAAGAGTCAATAGTTCTTTCCGAATACAGTATGTGCATCCTGGTGAATTTACCAATAGATAATTATCTTTAAGTGGAACCTGTTTTAATTTGTTATCGTTTTTCCACGGATCGATTCTTTGTTTACCATTCTCAAAGAATTCACAATAATTAGAAGTTAGTAACATAATTTGTGGATTTGCAGTCATTAATCGTACCATTATCTCAATTTTATCTGTACGCCAAATATCATCTTGGTCACATGGAAAAATTAAATCTCCTGTTGCATTCCACATCGTTTCCATAAAGTTTCTTCGCCAGCCTTTGTTATAATCATTAACAATAACTTGCCAGCTGTTTAACTTATTTTGATTAATATACTGCTTTACTATATCAACAGTATGATCGCTAGAACAATCATCTGCAATAATCACCTCATCCGCTGGTCTTGATTGCTTGCGTAAAGAATCTAATTGTTCAATTATATATTTTTCGCCATTATATGTTGATATTACTACTGATGTCTTCATCAACTTTCTCCTTTATGTTGCTCATATCTCGACCATGCATACCGATAAAATGGCAGGCCTAAGCATAATAAATAATAAGCAAGCCTATCCCGTTTTGGCGCTTTTCTATTTAATATAGCCTTTTTATTAGTTTTAATATATTTAATCAATTTAAGTTGAGTATCTTTTACATTTTTAGTATTAAGAGTTTGATTTAAGGTACTGAATCGAGCATAAACTTGCCGTCTTAGAACAGCATTTTTTAAATCAGGATGTGCAGCAACTACACTTTGTGCCATTTGATCTGTCATTTCTAAAAGATCTAATTTTTTATTACTAAATTTAGCAGTAACAATTGAGTTTGGTCGAATAACGTAATAATACTTCCCAATAAAGCCACATGCTACTTTATCACATTGTAATAACAATTTATATGTAGACCCAATATCTTCAAATAGTTTACCTTTAGGGAAGAAATCATTAGAATATAGTTCTTTTTTTCCTAATTTTGCATATGCACATGTGTCAACCAAATTATGGTAACACATCATCTCAATGCATTTTTTTCCAGATAGAACTTTTTCTGTTTGATTTCCATTATCTTTTTGGCGGCCATAATTGCCGTATACGTTAATAAGTGAACAGATGGCTAATGGAGCAGTAAAATTTGTTTGTTTTAGTAAATTGAACATAAAAGAAACATAATCTTCAGTTACATAATCATCCGAATCGATAAAAGTTACATATTCTCCGGTCATAATTTTTAGCCCGTAATTACGGGCATCCGAAAGACCGCCATTTTCTTTATGAACTACCTTAATACGATTATCTTTAGCAGCATATTCATCCGCAATTTTACCAGATAAGTCTGTTGATCCATCATCAATTAAAAGAATTTCAAGTTTTTTGTATTGCTGATTAATTATCGAATTTAAGCATTTTTTTAGATAATTTTCCACATTATAAATTGGAACGATAACTGTAATTAACGGCGTACTTGCCACTGCCATTTTGTTCACCTATCTTTTTATTTAGTATAAAGGAATTTACTAGGATAACGTATCATTAAATAGTCTAACAATAACTGTCCTCGCAGATGAGAACGCACTGGTGGCAACTTTAGCGCCAGCTTCAAATTATTGGTAAAGCTACTATCCTTACTTAAGTTTGCATATGCTTTGAGATACTCAGCATTCTTTCCAGTTATTTCACCATTGTACAGTCGCTGAAATTCACTCGCCATTTTAGTCATTAATAAAAAACCATCAAGTTCTCCTGAGAGGTTGAAAAACCTGCGAATCAATTGCTGAGGAGCTTGACTATCACTTCCTCCCACAACATTGTCAATATGTTGACGATACAGTATTGTTGGAGTTGAATCATAAATTACTTTACCAAAAGCAGCCGCAATTTCAGCAAACCACCAATCGTGCATTGCTACTTTATCCCAATTCACGGAATTGATCCGTAATTTTTCTTTAAGCTTCTGGTTAATCATTACCGTACACCCGGTAACACAATTTCCAAATAAAAAATGTTGAAAATCAGACCAGACACGTCCTCGTTTCATTAATTCAATTATCTCTAAATTATTATTGACAATTTGCAGTTCCGTATGTAAACAGATCGGTATTTCAAGGTATTTTTCTTTTTTTATTAAAGTTAGTGCACGTTGAATTTTGTCTTTTTTCCAAACATCATCTTGGTCAGAAAACATATAGAAATCAGCGTCAATATTTGCTAAAAGATTCATAAAAGATTTTACTACACCTAAATTACAAATATGTTCTCTATTAAAAAAAGTAATTCGTTTATCATATTTAGCGAAGTCACTAAGAATGATTGGAGTTTTGTCAGTAGAGCCATCATCTCGAATATACAAATGCCAATTATTATTAGTCTGCCTTTGTATTGATTCTATTTGCTCTGTCAGATATTTCTCACCATTATAGGTTGACATTAAAATTGCAACTTTTTCCTGTGTCATCGTTTATGCTACCATCACTCTCTTTTTGCTTTTCGTGAATTGATTAATGCTATTGCTTGATTAATAACTGGAGCTCGTAATATAAATATTCCTATTATATAAATGACAGCTCCTATTATAACTTCAATTGCTAAATTAGGAATTGTCATATTCATAATCATTGCCAACCGATAAGTAATAATGAACATAATTCCCCCACTTAATAAATACTTCCACATTTGACCAAAAAGTTTTCTTCTACTGATTGTTTGTCGAATATAAACTAACTGTACTGCTGCCACTGCAAATTCAGAAATATCAGTAGCTAGAGTTGCCCCACGTGCTCCCCATAATGCAATCAAAAATAAGTTTGCAATAACATTAATAACTGCACCGACCGTGACAGAAACTGTATACTCTTTAGTCCGATTAATTGGCATTAAATACTGTGTTCCTGTAACATTACTCCAACCAATAAACAAAATCACCGGTGCTTCAATCATCATTAGGATCCCAGCATCATTAAACTGCTTTCCTAAGAACCATGGTGCAAATTGCTTGGCGATTGCCATGATTCCAAACATCATTGGAATCGCTATCGCCGTAATAAAATCAAAAGAATTATAAAGGCTATCACGAATTCCTTTAACATCACCCTTAGAAAATTTATTAGCAATATGCGGCAACATTACTTGGCCTGAAGCAGTTACAACAGCTAAAATAACTTTAATAATTTGATCTGTATATTGAAATTGACCTAATTGACTTTGCGTTGACATTCGCCCCAACATTAATCGGTTAACAACCAGATATACTTGAGTAGTAATTGTTGGAACAAATAATAATAAAGCTGGATAAAAATGACGAAAAGGATGCCATGTACTAATTGGAACCCATTTAATTTCATCTTTTAAATATGGCCATAAGGTCAGATTACCTACTAAATTTGATAAACCAAGCAATGCGATATATTTACCTAAATCATTATTACCTTTAACTACTAAAAAGATTAAAGCAACTGAAGCCAACTTAACAAGCATATTACGGAAAACAATCCGCTGAAAATTTTCAACGCCCATAAAATACCATGATACATCTACACCAGCGGCAATAATCCAAAAAGATTGAAGTAAAAAATATTCTTTAAAAGTTGTACTGAAGAGTAATACAGCTCCTAGATAAGCTATTAAGGCACAAGTGATAGTTATCACTTGCAACAATTCGATTCCCCAAAAGATTTTTGAACGTTCAATAGGATTTTCACGATGATAGGCAACTTCACGATTACCATAAAGCGCAATTCCCATTTGCCCAACAAGCATAAAGAAGGTCATCCAACTGTTTGTATAAGAATTGATACCTACAAGTTCTGGTCCTAGTACACGTGAAATATAAGGAACAGTGATTAATGGTACTAACAGTAATAATATTTGATAGACAACATTATACAAATAATTCTTAATAACCTTCATGGCTACTAATCAAACTCCTTGGTTAACAGCTGTCAATGCTGCGTGTAATACTTGATCCATATTGTAGTAACGATATTGACCTAAACGACCACCGAAGATCACATTATTAGCCTCTTCGTTCGCTAACTTTGCATATTGCTTATAAAGTTCGTTATTCCGTTGATTATTAATTGGATAATATGGTTCATCACCACGATGCCAATCAGCCGGATATTCACGGGTAATCACCGTCTTATCCTTATCACCCTTACCGAATTCAAAGTGCTTATGTTCAATAATCCGGGTATATGGTGTTTCTGCATCAGTATAGTTAATTACCGCGTTACCTTGGTAGTTGCCAATATTCTTTTCTTCAGTTTCAAAACGAAGACTACGGTATTGTAGTTCACCTAACTGGTAATCAAAGAATTGATCAATCATTCCGGTAAAGACAATCTTTGGATAATCTTTAAAGTATTCATCCTTCTTATCAAAGAAGTCTACTCCAGTTTCAACATCAATCAAATCACTGTCTAACATTTTTTCAACAATCTGGGTGTAACCACCAACCGGAATTCCTTGATAGGTGTCATTAAAGTAGTTGTTATCGTAAACTAATCGCACTGGCAAACGCCGAATGATAAAGGCTGGCAATTCAGTTGCCTTTTGTCCCCACTGCTTTTCAGTATAACCTTTGATGAGCTTTTCATAGATATCCCGACCAATTAAGGAAATAGCTTGCTCTTCCAAATTCTGTGGTTCTTTACCTGCCATCTCTTGGCGTTGTTCATCGATCTTTGCCATTGCTTCTGCTGGTGTCCGCACGCCCCACATTTGACTGAAAGTATTCATATTAAATGGGAGGTTGTACATTTCGCCCTTGTAGTTAGCTACTGGGCTATTCGTATACCGATTGAATTCTGCAAACTGGTTTACATAATCCCACACTTCCTTATTAGACGTATGGAAAATATGGGCACCATATTGATGAACCTGAATACCATCTACTTCTTTAGTGTAGATGTTACCAGCAATGTGGTCTCGTTTTTCAATTACTTTTACACGCTTACCACGTTTAGCAGCTTCATAGGCAAAGGTCGCACCAAAAAGGCCCGCACCTACTACTAGATAGTCATATTTTTTCATTGTTCTCTCCATATCATAACTTTTAACATACTTTTGTATAATACTACATTACTACAGTGTTTGTGAAGGTTTGAAATATTTATCATAATTTAAGACTATTTAAGTAATTCTGTAATCTTTTAGTAAAATTTCTGTAATAAAAAAAGCAGTTCTAAGATTTTTTCTTTGAACCACTTTTTCTCTAATCAATTATTTATTTGATGGATCAATCCATTTTAATGAGGCTGAATACGTAAGATTAATTGGATCCCCATATTTAGCGCCTTGGTTAGCAGCTTGTAAACTGGCAGTCGTTAACCAATATTCATAATGATATTGATTACCATCTTTTAATCTGTAAATTTTTTGTCCAGAAAGCGCCCCAGTTGTCCCATATATTCTTGGCAGTACTTTTGCAAGATTGTTAAATGACTGTGCGTTTATTACTGTGCCTTTCTCACCAGTTAGAGCAGCAGCAACGGTTTTCTGAAGAGCCGATAAATCCTCTGCCGGCAATGAATCGCCTGTTTTAAGGGGATGATCAATTGATACTCCATCAATTCCCCATACTTCAGAAACAGTTGCATTTACTGGGGATGTAGCTGTTTCAACCTATCTGTCAGCAACAAGAGTCGCATTATAATTAACTGTTAATGGAACACCATATTTAGCATTTTGATTAGCTTTAAGAAAATTACTAAGTTTTTCCGCAGTATTGTTACCATCTAGCCAAAATTCATAATGATACTTATTACCAGCTTCACCAACATAATTCTCACTCTTAAAGCCATCTTGAAGATCATTGAAAATAGCCTTTAAGGATGATTCACTAACACTAGTATTCTGAGTCCCATTTAATAACTGTTGGCCTTCTTGATTTAATACATTATTTAAATCTAAAGTATCACCAATCTTTAATGGATTTGTTAAATTAACCCCATCTGCTTTATATACGGCATTAATCTTAGCGTTGAGGGAACTTGTAACATTTGCAGGAGAAACATAACCATTTAAAAATCCTTTATACATCATTAATGATTGAAGTGGGTAACCATGATCATCAAAGAGAGTATTATTATCCCAAGAAGTTCCACCTGAAGCTGGTTTTCCTTCATACATGATCTTTGAATCAGGGTAATAGCCACGCGCATTAATTGATGCCCAGCCAGTGCCTTGGACATCCCCCATTAACTTATTATATTCCCAGTTATTCCAACCAGCTTTTACTGGAATCCAGGCTGGTTCCCAGTAAAATGCTCCTAGACCATTATCGTTGCTTAAATGCTTTATACATTGCGCCAATTTCATCAACTTGACCTTGAGGACTTACAGCATAATGACCAGGATCCCAGCTAACATTATTAGGAGTTCCATCAGCATTTTCCAAGGTAAATGGCCAACCGCTTTCCGCAATCATAAACTTTTTGCCATACTTGTCTTTAACCATTTTCTCTACATTAGCAATATTATCAGGATTATTGCCACCCCATCCCCAAAATGGATAGTAAGAAGACCCAAGGACATCATAATCAACATTATGTGTTTGCAAGGCATTCATGATCATATCATAATTGTGCATGTCCGGTGTCTCAATATGAATTGCTAATTGAGTATCTGGACTGCTTTCTCGGAATGCCCGAGAAGCAGAACTAATGTAACTTGTCATCCGACTAACTTGTGGTTCTGTTTGCCAAACCTTGACATCTTCGGCTTCATTGCGAACACCGAGAATTCCCTTTGTAATTTCATTACCAAGTTGGGCCATGTCAATATTAACCCCAGCCTTTGTAAAATCATTTACTAATTTTTTAGTATAGAGGTATATTTCATCATTAAGATCTTTATCATCAAGGTTTTTCCATTGCTTTGGAACTAATTGTGTAGCGGGATCGGCCCAGAAATCAGAATAATGTAATCCTAAAAGTACTTTCATTCCATACTTTTTAGCATTTTCTGCAATCTGTAAAACAGTTGCTTCGTCATCAATTCCACCACCATACGATTCCCCAGCAGCATTATATGGGTCCACCCACATCCGAATTCGAATATAGTTAACGCCTGCATCAGCAAGAACCTTCATTAAGTCAGCTGGTTGTCCATCAAAATCATAGAATTGAACCCCATTTTTAACTAAAGCTAGGTAGCTTGAAACGTCTACTCCACGAATCGTATCTTGTTTCATGTTTGGGATTGGATCCACTTTAATTGTTTCATAACGTGCACCAGTCTCTGTTCCATTTTGATAAGCCAATGCAACCTCTTCAGCAGTTTTTTTACTCGTTGGTGTCATATTAACATTTTCTGTCTGCAAACCAGTTTCAGAACCATAGACAAGCGTAGCAGTATACGCAATTTTTAATTGATCACCATATTTGGCATTCTTATTGAGTGCTAAGAAATTGTTGAGTTTATCATCAGTAGTTTAACCAGCAAGCCAGAATTGGTAATGGTAAGCATTGTTATTATTATAGTAATTCTTGCTTCCTTCAAGAGCAGTTGAATTTCCAGGGAGTGCCGCAAAAATCGTCTTAAGGGTATCGTAACTGATCACTGTTCCCTTTTCACCAGTTAATAACATTGGGCTTACTTGTTTAAATGCTTCACCTAAATCAGTTGTGCTGATTTCTGCTCCTGTTTGAAGTCCGTTCTCTACATCAACTGTTACACCAGCATTTTTGTATGTTTCAGCGACTTGTCCAATTAAATTAGAAGTAGCCTTCTCAGTTAGCGCTTGTTCGCCTGGTTTAAATAAAACAATCGCTAATTTATTATTTGTTACCCCCACTCCTACTACACTATTGTTTAGTGTCATGTTAGTTGGTAAATTATTGATAAAATTATCAGCAAGTTGATTATAATCCATCGTTTGTGGTAAATCATAGATTGCTGTTGAAATAACATTACCATCAAGCAAAGCATTATTATGAAGCTTTTCATTAATTACTTTACTATCATTATTTACATCACCTTGAGCAAGTTCTTAGGCAATGTCATGGATGGTTAATTCTTGATAATTATTATTTTGATTAGTCCAATCGTAGAGAACACTAATCCCTTGTTGTTGCATCAATTTTTGAGCAATTCGCTGAGCGGTTAAATCACGCTTAGCACGCATAGAATCACTATTAAAGCTTCCACTTGTTTGATAGCTATCCTTTACAACATATACTGGCGAATTAATATCAATGTAATTACCATTTCCTACCGGATCATCAGTAAAACGATGAATCAATTGAATAGCAGTATTTCTTAAGTTTGTATTTAGCACTACTGAACTTTGGAATCCAGATTGTCCACTATTCAAAATACCTGGAAATACACGTTCTACATCTAGACGAACTAAATTACCTTCTGAACCCATTACAATGGAACGACCAATTTCTCTTCCATTTTGAAGAACTATAATATATTGATACGGTTTCCCATATGATAAGTTGCTGGCATGCCACCCCTGGACTTCAACTGTATTACCATTAACCTTAACATAATCAAAGCTTCCTTGATTAGCAGTCAGATCATATTTATTACTCCATTGATCTGTTACCGGTAATGTAGCAGTAGGATTACCATCATCGGCCGCACTAAATCTTAAAAGAATTTGAACGTCTTTAAGTTGAGATAGATCAATTTCTTTAGGTAAATTAATTGTTGTGTTAAATCCACTGTTCTCACTATTAAAAGATTGAAGGATAAACTTTAGCAACATCTGAACGAGTACTTAGTTGAACGGCTTTACGCGTAATTTCTTTTCCATTATTCATTACTAAGATATATGGATGATTTTGGGTGGCTGAGGCATCACTAGCCATCCATCCAGTAACATGAATACCATTACCATTATTAGTTAAATAAAGTTGATCAATAGCATTAGCAGATTGATTAAGAACAATTGATGGAGACCAAAAATCTGTTCTTTTTCCATCATTTCCATTACCATTTGGATCTGTAGAATAACGGCTAACGATAGAATATTGGTGTCCAAAAACAATATCTGCTGGATTAACATCAAACGTTACATTAAAGCCTGAAGCTAACGCACCTTTAATATTAGGATATGCTTGGGCAACGTCTGGCCGAGTAACATTACTTATTTTAGTTGAAGCAATTTGATGACCTGCCGTTTGATCAAAAAGAATTAAGAAACGATTATTTTCAACAGTAGCAACATCACTAACATGCCACCCTGTAACAGTTACTTTCCCATTTTTGCTTATATTAAATTGATCAATATATCCTTGATTAGCTGCTTCCTGTGGTAACAAACGTTGAGGTGCAAGCCAATAGCTAACATAATTTCCTTCTCCGTTATCTGCGTCACTGTAACGGCTAATAATTTGCAATTCATGAGTTAAGTCAAGATTATCTAAAGAAAAATCAGCCGTAAACCCAGATTGCGCAGCATTAATAACTTGAGGATATGCTTCCGCAACATCAATCCGAGAAATATTATTTACTTTTTTACGAGTAATTTCATGGCCAAGAGTCCGATCAAACAAAATAATATAATGATTATCTTTACCTAATGCTTTATTAGTAGCATTCCATCCTGTTACATGAAGTTGATTATTAACAACTCCCATTTCATCTAGCCAAGCATAATTTTGGCGATCAAAAATGACTGGGGCGGAGACATAATCTACAAACTGACTGTTACCATCAGCAGACCCGCTATAACGACTAACAATTTGAATTGCATTTCGATAGGTATTTAGTTTATTAGTATCTAATTGTATTTTTGCACCAAAGCCAGAATTTTCAGCATTATAGACATTATGAACATTTTTAACATCTGGACGTTGAACAATAGTTTGATTGTTCAATTTTGTCCGGCCTAGTTCGGCTTGCTCACCTTTATCATTATGACCAATTACAATTAAAAATCGGTTTTGATTACCATATGCAGCCGCCTGATTCGTAGCTTGCCATCCAGTAACATGTAATTGATTATTATTCACTTCGATAGAATCAAAATTTCCATAACTACCATTATCATTTTGATCATAACTTTGAGTTTGACTGAGGGTAGCTTCTAAAGTTGCTGGTTCTTTAGAAGGGGTATCGTTATTACTAACAGATTCTTGGGGATGATTTATTTCCGCAACAGACTCAGTAGTAAAAGTTTTTAAGGTTTGTGTTTGTTTATTGTTATTACTATTATTATTGTTTTCTTGTTGGTCAGAAATAGGTTGAGTAGCAACTGACTGATTATCAGCAGAGTCTGTAGTATCAGCTTGTGCCACCCCTCCTAAAATTATTCCAGTGGATACTGCAACCGTTGCAATTGCAGCTGTTATCCATTGCTTTCCACTTTTATATAATTTAAAATGTTTTTTCTGTTCCATTTGTTAATCTCCTATAATTTTGGTGGATTATAGAATGAAGTTAGCCACCCAGTTGGTGGTAAATAAAAAACGCCATTCGGCGTGACATCAGGTATCATATTAAGTGAACCAAACCTATATGAAAGGATGTCCGTCAAATGACGCACTTAAATGATACCATGTCTACTAGTTTATTGACTACTCATAAAAAGAATGCTCATCTTACTAAAGAAGAACGTGTGATGATTGCGACTTTAAAGTCGCAAGGACTTTCCAATCGCGCAATTGGTCGCCAATTAGGAGTTAATCATCAAACAATTAATAACGAGCTCAACCGTGGTACGGTCCGCCAACTTCGTCGTCAAAAATCTAATGGTAAGATTTACGAATATTCTTACTACATCTATAGTTATGAAGCTGGTCAGGCCACATATCTTGAACATCACCGCCATTCTGGTCGTCGTCGCTTATATTATTCTTCAAAGCAATTTTTACGATTAGCTGATCAGCTAATGCTTGGTGAGTTTGACGACCACCATTACTCCCCACAAGCGGTTATTTATAAGGCTCGAGATTTAATGAATGATGGCACCCTGATCCCAAAGTCGGTTGTAACTTTATATCAATGGATTAATGAGGGTGTGCTTCGTACGTCCAATTTAGACCTCTTTGAAAAACCTAAACGTAAGCATCATCGAACTCATCCGCAAGCTAAAAGGTGCTTAGGGCCTAATATTGCTCAACGACCTCAAACTGCGGACCAACGGTCCGAAATTGGCCATTGGGAACTAGATACAGTTCAGGGACAGAAAAACGGTAATGACAGTGTTGTACTAGTAATGACTGATCGCCTTTCACGAGTTAATATCACGAGTAAAATTGCTGGTAAAACTGCGCATGCAGTAAATCAGTTCTTTATAAATTTACGCCAGAAAATGGGCACAGATGCTTACTATCGCATCTTTAAGACAATAACCTCTGACAACGGTTCAGAATTTAGTGAGTTAACACAAGTTCACGATCATGTTTTCTATGCTGATCCGTATTCCCCTTGGGAACGTGGATCCAATGAGATCAATAACCGGTTTCTCCGCAAGGAGATTACCAAAGGTGAAGCTATAAATAACTATAGTAGTGCTCAGATCATAGCGACTAATGATTGGATGAATCACTATCCACGAGCTATGTTTAATGGACATTCGTCAATGGATATCTATCGTAAGGCCTTCTACCAAGAGATATCACAGCTCCATCAACCAATAATCAATTGGTCAGTATTATTTATTTGAGTCCAGTGGCTAACTTATTCTTGAAATTTAGGATGCAATTATATAAATTAAAATTCTAGACAATAAAAAAAGAATGCAATGAATTTAATAACTTTTTCATTACATTCTTTTTTGATAGATTAGTGAGCTTGAACAACCTTTGCATTGCTTGGTAAACTACCTGACCAATCATTATAAGTAATTTGATCACTACCGCTCGTTGTTTGTCGATCCATCCCATCACTATCTACATGATGAGTAACGCCATTTTCGTCTGTCCAAACGGCAACGTCACTTAAGCCAAGTTGAATTTCGCTGCTTTGATTAGCCTTATTACTTGAAGATTGTTGACTAGAAGTAGATGACTTTGTCGTACTTGTAGCAGAAGATTGTGATGAACTCGTTGCCTTAGATGAGTTTGCATTTTGAGAAGTAGTATTTGAACTACTATTAGAATCAATCTTGGCTACATCATCATCACTAACTTTAGATGAAGCGGCATTCTTTTTACTACTTGATTTAGTTGAATCTTTAGCTTTTGCAGAACTTTTGCGACTCTCAGTAACTTTTGAGGTCGTCTCTTTAGACGAACTGTCACTAGAAGCAGATTTATTTGTACTGCTTGCACAACCAGCTAAGCCTAAAGTGGTCATTAATAATACAGAACTGCTTAGTAAAAGTCGTTTAATTTTCATTTAATTAATTCCTCCGTTTAGGATCATGTATCTTATGCACTTATTGTAAACCATCTTGATTATTTGCGCCACTAATTAAAGTTAATCTTAATAACTAATTGCTCGTTGTCTATCCGCGTTCCAATGCTGATAGAATTCACCATAAGCCATGCTTTCTTTTCTTCCAGTCCATGGATTATTGTAGAATAATCGACTTACATCATAGCCTGTTAACGCTAACGCATGATTGACAAAACCATTAACATTAGCAACCCACGCAACAACTAAGTGACCTTGATTTAACTTATCCTTAATTCGTTCCATTGAAGCCCCAGTCATAATATCACTGTGACCAACATACTTATTAACAACCGGCGCAATACCAGTAGGGAAAATCCACCAACCACTTGGACTAAATGGATTTCCAACAAATCCATAATCACCATTATTACTACGAGGCATTTCGTTTGCTAATTGAATCTTATTTACATTATATCCTGCATAGCGCAACATCATCGTAACTGCTGTAATCTCACATCCTGTTGGCAATTCTGGTAATTGACTGATTATCTCAGCATCATTATATACTGCAATGATTTGACCGTCAGCATTATAAGTAGTTGTCTTCTTTCCTTCCGTTTGAGCACCAGAAAATACTGACACTGGACCAGAGTAAACATCAATATAATTTCCGTTCCCATTTGGGTCATCTGTTAAACGGTTAATTAATTTAACCACTTTATGCATCATACTTACCTGAGTTGGTAACGTAACCTGAAAACCAGACTTATTAGTTCCTAAAACATATGAATAAACATTTTGAACATCGTTACGAGTAATATCTTTATCAGTAATTTGCTGACGGTAAAGTTCCTTACCGCCATTATCAAGAACAATCAAATATTCATATGGCTTGCTCGTTGTTAAGTTACTTGCTCGCCAACCACTCACTGTAATATTACTAGCGGTCACTTGAACATTATCAAAATTCCCGATATTTGTTGGGTAATCTTGACTAGCTTGATCACTGTAATTACTATTACCATCTGTTGAATCAGCAAAACGAAGCAAAATCTTTAAGGTACCATTGGCTACTGCCGGGTCAACCTTTAAATTAACATTAAAGCCACTCTTTTGCGAGTTGTACAGACTTGGGTAAACTTTGGCTACATCGGGACGATCGGTTAAGCTTAACTTTGTTCGCGCAATTTCTTTGCCATTGTTTAATAAAATCAAGTATGGATTTCGCTTATTAATGGCCTGGTCACTAGCTACCCAACCGGTTACATTAAAGCCATCTTTAGTCGCACTGAAATTATCAATGTTATAAGCCTGCTGGTTTAATGTTACTGGTGCTGACCAGAAATCAGTGAACCTGCTTTGTCCATTATCACCATTGCCTTCAGCTAAAGTTGAATAACGGCTAACGATTTGGTAAGCATGACCTGGAGTTAGGTTAACTTTACCAAAATTAGCATTAAAGCCAGACTGACTAGCACTTTGAACGTCGGGATAAGCTTTCGCTACATCAGGACGCACAACATTAGTAACCTTTATTGAAGCAGCTTGAGTATTATTACTCTTATCAAAAAGAATTAAGTAGTGGTTTCTTTCTACTTGAGAATAATCAGTAGCGTGCCAACCAGCAACTGTTAATTCCCCATTACTAAGGTTAAAGTTATCAAGGTTACCTTGATTGCTGGTATTGCTTGGAGTGAATTTCTTTGGAGCATACCAATAATTAACGTTATTGCCTTCACCATTTTGGACATCACTGTAGCGACTAATAACTTGCAATTCATGATTTAAGTCCACATTAGCCAATGAGAAGCTAACATTAAAACCAGAGTTTTGCGCATTGATTACCTGCGGGTAAACCTTGGCGACATCGGGACGGGCAACTGCTGTTGCCTTCTGCCGTGCTAACTCATAACCGGCAGTCCGGTCAAATAAAATGATGTAATGGTTATTCTTGCCCAATGCTTTATTAGTGGCATTCCAACCGGTTACTTGTAATTGGTTATTAACAATACTGAAATTATCAAGATAGGCATTGTTGCTCTTATCTAAATTGATTGGTTGCGACCAGGAATCAACGTGATCTCCCTCACCGTTAGCAGCATCACTGTAACGGCTAACAATTTGAAGATGATCATCAACATTCTTAACCTTGCTCCAATCAAGATTGTTCATCGTTGCCTGGTAGCCGGCATCCTTAGCATTAACTACATTAGGATAAGCCTTCGCTACATCGGGACGAGCAAGATTTCCATTTATCTTGGTCCGGCCTAATTCTGTATTGGTAGTGCTGTCATAAACAATTACATACCGGCTATCTTTACCAGCAGCTTGATTAGTAGCCTGCCAGCCACTAACTTGTAAGTTACCGTTATTAACCACGTTAGCTGAATCAAGCCAGCCATAATTACCATTATCCTTTGCTTGGGCTGCCTTTTCTTGAGCAGCTAAGTCTGTTGACTGACTTGTGCTATCAGCAGCTGGCGTTACAACTTGTTCTGCTTGTAAATCAGCAGTCGTTGTGGTAGCTGCTTTGACGTTAGTGTTGCCAAGCATCAAACCGACAGATACGGCAGCAGCAGCTAATGCCATACAACACCATTGTTTACCATTTTTGTATAATTTATAGTGTTTTTTAATTTCCATTGTTATCTCCCAAAATTCCCCTATAAAAAAGCTACTTATTTATTAACAATAAGTAGCTTTTCTTTATTACTTAGAACCATTCCGAATTAAGTCTAATGGATTTAACCAAGTACCATTATTGTTAAATGAGTTAGCTAAAGCAATATTAAAGTTATGTTGACGGGTAACCCCGATATGAACGTGTGCCGTATCACGACGACCAATTACATCACCAGTGTTAATTTGTTGACCAACTTGAACTTGAATATTGTTCTTATTTGAAAATGCTTCTTGATAAACAGTAAGGTATTCACCAGTGTCAACTAATACATACCAATCTAAACCAGCAGTATAACCAATTTGGGTAACCTTACCACCGTGAATTGCATGAACCTCTGAGCCTGGGTGATCAATTGAACCAAAGTCAAGACCATCATGGAAGCCATTTCTACGGAACTGTCCACCAGGATTTACACCAAATAACTGTGCACCGCCAAAGTGACCTTCACCAACGTTAGGGAATGGCCAACCCCACTTATCATTTTCAACTGCTACACCATTACTACCGAAGTCATAAGATTTACCATCAACGGTATGGGTACCAGTAAACATAGCACCTGTAGATGGGTCAAAATAGTAGTTATTGTTATTGATATTCACCCAACCAGTCTTTTTAGCACCAGTACGAGAATCATAGTAGAAAGTAGTGCCATTTTCATTTTGGAATTCTGAATAAACAGAAATAGGACTTGAGTAGTAATCTACATAACTACCTTCACCATTAGCTTGGTTAGAGTAACGGTGAATCAAGCGAACAACTTTATGATTAATTTGATCGTTAATGCTTACAGTAGTATCAAAACCAGACTTAAAACTATTAGCTAACCATGGATATACCTTTTGAACATCATTACGAGTGATATCCTTTGTATTTACCGCTTGACGAGTTAATTCATGACCATTCTGATCCAATACGATAATAAATTGGTAGTTCTTTCCGGCAGTTTGTGTACTTGCGTGCCAACCAGCAACCTTAATTTGGTTACCAGAAACATTTACCGTATCAAAACTACCCGCATTAGTAGCATACTTATTAGTATTTTGATCGGTGTAATTACTGTTACCATCATTTGAACCAGTAAAACGTAGAATCATTGAAAGTTCGCCAGTTAAACTTGCTGGATTTACTATTAAATCAGTACTAAATCCACTCTTACGACTGTTGTAAAGGCTTGGGTAAACAGCAGCTACATCTGAACGGTCAGTTAAAGTAACCTTGCTACGAGTAACTTCTTTACCATTATTAAGTAAAATAACATAAGCGTTTGGACGATTAACCGCAAAGTCACTCGCCATCCATCCTGTTACATGGAATCCTTTATCATTTTGAGTAAATGAATCTACACTGTAGCGTGCTTGATTGAACTTAAGGCCATTAAACCAATAGTCCACATAGTGACCTTGATCCCCATTACCATTAGCAGAAGTAGAATAGCGACTAACTAATGAATATTCGTGACCAGGAATAATGACATTAGCATTAAATGTGCCAGTGAATCCTGCCTTACCTGCAGTTTGAATAGCTCCAAATGCCTTGGCAACATCGGGACGGTTAACCTGACTCGCTGAAAGGGAAGCAGCTTGTTTGTTAGCAGTCCGATCAAAAAGGATCAAGAAGTGGTTAGGTGCGATGGTTGATGCATCATTTGCATGCCATCCATTAACAACTAATTGCCCATTACTAAAGTTGGCACTATCAAGATTACCTTGGTTTTCACGGCTTGCTGGTGCAAACCAGAAATCTACACGGTTACCTTCACCGTTTTGAGCATCACTGTAACGGCTAATTACTTGTAATTGATCACTAGCGTCAAATGATAACTTTGATAAATCAAATGTTACATTGAAGCCAGACTTAGCGGCATTATTTACATTTTGATAAACCTTTTGAACATCGGGACGTTGACTATTCTTTTCATCAACCAATTGACGGCTAAGTTCATGGCCCTTTGTCTTGTTATAAAGAATTACATAGTGGTAATCCTTATTACTTGCTTGGTTAGTTGCATTCCAACCAGTAACATGTAATTGGTCATTTTCAGTATGCATATCATCTAACCAAGCATAGTTACCTTGGTCAAAAGTAAACGCTGGATACCAATAATCAACATGATTACCTTCACCGTTAGTAGCATCGCTATACCGGCTGATTACACTAATAGAGTGGTTAGTATAATCTTCATTAGTTGTATTTAACTTAATAGTCGAATTAAAGCCGGAATTATCAGCATTGGTTGCATCTGGATAGGCTTGGGCAACATCCGGTCGACTAACATTTTTAACTTGTTGACGACCTAATTCTGCGTTAACCGTATTATCATACGCAATTACGTAATGGTAAGGCTTGTCTGCAGCTTGGTTAGTTGCTTGCCAACCACTAACTTGCAACTCGTTGTTTGATAAACTAACTGAATCTAAATAACCATAATTGTTGGGATTTTGTGGTTGAGTTGCTTCTTTATGTTGTGCTTCTTGATTATTGTCCTGCGTTGGAACAACATTATAATTTTCTGTATTTTGAGTAGCTTCACTAGCTTGTGGACTAACTGCTACTCCGTTATATGTATTTGGTGTTTGTACATCAATTGTGGATGTATTTGGTTGTTCATTAGTTGTTTGTTGAGGAGTAACTGGTTGTTGAACATCAGTTGTTTGATCATCAGCAGCAGCATTCCCACTTAACAGGAATAAAGCTCCTCCACATACAGTAAGAGTAGATAAAACTTTTGATTTTAAATGACTAGGTTTAAAAATAAGCTTGTCCTCCATAAAATTAAAACCGAATTGTAACTTAAATACTTAATTTTCTCACGATTAATATCATACTGGTTGTGCTTTCTCCTTGCAAATCAATAAAAAAACCTACAAAAGCCTTAAATAACAGCTTTTGTAAGTAATCGTAACTATTAAGATATATATTTTTAACTTAATTGTAACAATCGTTAATCATACTTGACTAATCATTGTTGCAAAAAGAAATCGTTTACTTTCTTAATACGCACCATCACGTTTAAAGATACTGATAATATTCTTAAACATTATTTTCGTATCAAAAGCAAGTGACGCCTCATCAACATACTTTAGTTCGACATCGCAACGTTCGGGATAAGGAATATTACTGCGACCACTTGATTGCCATAGTCCCATTGCTCCCGGTTTTACCGATAAAAATTTATCAACCCGGTTACCATATTCAGCTAATTCTTTTTTTACAACTGGTCGGGGTCCAATAATACTCATCTCGCCACGTAAAATATTAATGAACTGGGGAATTTCATCAATCGAAGTTTTCCGCAACCATTCTCCCAAACGAGTAATTCGGGGATCTTCCTCTGGTTCCAACTTATAGTTATTTGCCACATATTTAGCATAAAGTTCAGGATCAGCTTCCAAGATTTTGTCTGCATTCTCAACCATAGACCGGAATTTGTAGATTTTAAAGGGCTTGCCATGCCAGCCGATCCGTTCTTGTTTATAAAACAGTGGTCCCTTATTATCACCAAAGCGATTCATTATAAAAACAGCTAAAAATACTGGACTAAAGCAAACTAATGCTCCTGATGATAGCACAATATCAAAGAACCTCTTCCAGAAAAGGTAGCTCTTAGATTGCTGTTTAATTTTTACCTTCTCATTCATGATCCTCAACCCTACTTCTTCTCTTTAATAATATAGATCGGTCGTTTCTTTGTCTGCATATATATTCGACCAATGTAGCGACCCACTATTCCTAAACAAAGTAATTGAATACCACCGAGGAATAAAATAATGCAAACCATTGACGCCCAACCAAAGGCACTGCTAGATGGTTCAAGGATCTTTCGGATAACAACAATAATCATTCCAATAATGGAGATGAATGCTGTCAAGCCACCAGCCCAAGTCGCAATTGCCAAGGGAGCTTCAGAAAAATCAGTGATCCCGTCAATTGCGTATTTAAACAATTTCCAGGTCGACCAATCCGTTGTCCCAGCCACCCGTTCAACGTTTTTATAAGGAAGGTACTTGGTCTTGAATCCGACCCAATTAAAAATTCCCTTTGAGAACCGGTTATATTCAGTTAACGATAACACCGCATCCACC
Organism: Limosilactobacillus reuteri; assembly: GCF_034259105.1. Taxonomy (NCBI): domain Bacteria; kingdom Bacillati; phylum Bacillota; class Bacilli; order Lactobacillales; family Lactobacillaceae; genus Limosilactobacillus; species Limosilactobacillus reuteri. The sequence continues at coordinate 1,490,623 of NZ_CP139478.1, forward strand.
ATCTGACGCGTCATCATCCGGTAGTCACGAGCACCAGAGACAATTTTAGTATCAGAAATCTTATTGATAACATTATAGAATTGGTTAGAAAGGAAAGACTTAAACTTCGCCTCACCCTTTCGATCTGTCCGCCGCATCCCCACACAATCATATTCACCAGTTGAAATGGCCTTATACATCTCTGGTAAATATTCTGGTGGATCTTGTAAATCAGCGTCCATCACAACAACATAATCACCTGTTGCGGCCTGTAATCCCGCGTAAAGCCCTGCTTCTTTACCAAAATTCCGTGAAAAAGAAACATAATGAACCCGTTCTGGATCCTGTTCATGCAGCTTCCGTAGTTCTGCTAAAGTCCCATCACTCGATCCATCATTGACAAACCAATATTCTGTTTCTACCGGCATCTGTTTAACCACTTTTTCAACTGCTGGGTAAAAAAGTGGGATAGCCTCTTCCTCGTTATAACAAGGAACAACTATTGACAATTTTGGCATTCTTGTCTCTCCAATCGTTAATGTTCACCATGACCGGTGACTTTACGTTTTAAGAACTTCGCAATCTTTAATGGCCAGTTTTGCTTTTCAAGAAATACCCGGTTAACTTCCACTGTCTTGTATTGCGGATTAGTCAACAACCAAGTATCTAGTAAGAGCTCACTCAAAAAGCCAAAGACCCGTTGCTCATATGGTGTATAGTCAGAATAATCAACTTTTTGCTCAACTTCGCCTAAAATATCAAACAGCCAGGTACAATATTCGTCCAATGGCTTTTTCTTCATAATCATCATATTGAAATAGTGAGCTGATGTCTGTTTCATTACTTTTTCAAAAGCGGGTAAGTACTGAGGATATTTCTCTTTTAATACCTGCCGCGTAATTTCAAGCGGCTCGTGCTCATGAACATGGAGGTAATGTGATTCATTTGTTTCAATGTAGTAATGCCGCTTCTTTGGCAAGATTACATCAGCATCGGTCAATAACTCTTCAACCTGTTCATGATTGAGGATGGTCGAAAGATCCTTTGAGTGTCCCATCGTCAAGTAACGACGGTAGTGGACTAATCCTAATGCATCCACATCAAGATTTTTCCATCCCCAGTACAAGGCTGTTAACTCATTGTAGTGCGGATTCTTTTTTGAAATATTATCTCCGGTATTATCACCCTGAAATGTATGATTAACAGTCGGATGAATCTCTTTACCAACAAAAACTGGTAAATACATTGGATCATCTGGCATCCGATAATTCTTATGGACAGCCACTAAGATTTTAATATTCACTATTTTACTCCTAATTATTGTTTTTAAACATAATCATTAAAATAATACCAGTAATTCCCAATCTTGGAAAGTTATTATTATAAATCTTGCGCATCTAGCCAGCTCTGCACGTCATCCAGATCAAAGCCTTTCCGATACATTGTCTGCTTAAAATGCTGCTCACGCTCGTATCCTTGATAACGACGAACACGATGCCATTGCTTTGCTGCTTCTTTTGCTAAAAGGTCGTTCTCTTGCTCCAGATCAGGTTGCGGAACAACGTCATCCTTAATCATTTCATACACACTACTGGAAAAGCCTTTTGTCATGAGTCCCTGTTGTACTTTTTGCTCTCGTCGCCGCTCTGGCTGGTTTCGATAACGGCGAAATAACTTGCCAGCTAACTTTTTTGCCAATTCTGCTTGAACTTTGGGGGTAAATTGCGTTAAAGCATCATCAATATCGTTTTCGCCAATTCCTTTTTGTCGTAAGTGTTGACGAATTACCCCAGGTCCCTTCAAGTCCGTATTAATCATCGTGCGGACATAAGAAGCTGCATAGGCATGATCATCGATTAACTGTTGACCGCGCAGCTTTTTCAAGATTGGCTCAACAAACTCTTCTGGCGTATCAATTTCTTTTAGCTTCTTAACGATGTCGCTTTCCGTCCGCATCTGATAAGAAAGGTAATCAAGCATCCGTGAATAGGCCTTTGCTTGCTGGTCAGCAGTCGCAATGGCCGCAATTTGCTTTTCATCTAGCTCGGTTCCCTTCATCAAACGGAACTGAATCAAAACACTTTCTGCAACCGGAAAAGCATACTTACCATCAAGGTATATGTTATATCGACCCTTCCGTTTTTGTGCCTCAATTTTCGAAATTTTTGCCATTTTTAAATTTCTCCTTAACATTCTCAATTTTTAATCGTTTATAAAGGTGTAAGCAGTGGCCGCTACTTAACAAATCAAATTAAACAAAGGAAGTTTTTATCATGCAAATGGTTCGTAATTTCAAGTCCGCTAAAATTCAACTTACCCTCACTAACAGTGAACATCCCAAGGGTGTTAAACATCCCTTTAACAACATTATTGAGGATGTCACTAATGAGCAGGTAGCACAATTTAGTGCGGCAATTGAAATGCTTACTGCTGAAAAATGCCTTGATACAGACATTATCGTTACTAGTCAAGTTGCAATGAACAACTAATCTCAAGGAGGAAATTAACTTATGCGTACATTAAGCTTAACTTTCAAGGGTAGTCTTGGTAAAAAGCATTCATTAAAGTTGAACTATGCCAGTGGTGATCTTGATGCCGAAACCGTTCGGAAGGCAATGCAAGAAATTGCACAAACCCACCTCTTCACTAAGGAAGGCGAAGATATTTATCAGCAACCTCTTTCCGCGAAATACATTGATACTGTTTCTACCGTTATCTTTAACGACGAACAAAAGTAATTAAATATCGAGTTCTAAAGATCTTCAACATTTGGAGGCTAGGAAAATTTCCTAGCCTCCATTTTTGTTTTTTCTTTCTACCAGTTGCCAAAAGTGTTTCTTGGCGTGCAATTCACCTTCATGGCATTCTTGCAAAGCAGCATTGAGAGCCGCCCCCAGCATGATAATATAGCCAGAAAAGTCAAGCCATACCATCATTGCAATAAAAGCTCCAATTGTCTTATAGGAAATTACCCCATGACTAAATAATAAGGTATAGAACGAGAATAAACGTGATAACCCCATCCATAACAAAGAAGCCAAGAATGACCCAGCAAGTGCATAGCGCAACCGAACCTTCGCATTAGGAACAAAGTAATACAAAAGAGTAAGAGCAATAAACAAGACGCCAAATGTTACTGGCCACCTTAATGAGCTAAAGATAGCAATGTAATCGCGCCGGAAATTAAAAATTGGCTGGATACTCTTAAGAACCTGCTCCCCAAAACCATACAAAATAATAATGATAAAAATAATTACTAAGACGACAATCATCCAAACAAAAGAGACGATTCGGTTCATCACTGGATTTTGATTCTCAGCGATTCCATACGCATGATTAACGCTTCTTTGAAAAGCGGCAATTCCCTGACTGGTCGACCAGAGAGCAATCAAGGCCCCGGTTGTCAGAACACCACCACTCCCCCGTCGTAAGAAATCATAGATCAACGGCTGGATAAAATCATAGACCGATTCAGGAATTGCAGTTGAGAGGTAGGCTAAAATCGTCTTAGCGTCAATTCCAATCATCGGTAATAAATTTCCTACTACCATCACGGCAGGAAAAATAGATAGCAAGGTATAGTAAGCTAGAACAGCAGCAGAACTTGAAATCTGGGCCATTGTAATATGTTGGATTAATAACGCAATAAATGTCTTACCTTTGCCCGGTTCCTTGTCCATAATAACCTCCAAAATTAATTTATAAAGACAATTATAACAAACTGAACACCTGACAAATATTACAGAATAGATAAAAAAGCCTCATCACCAAACTAATGGTGCTGAGGTTTTTATCAATTACCCTTCAACATGGTAACGCTTTGCGGAGATTTGATAGAAGACCAACGCAACGATTGCAAAGAAGATTGGTCCAGCAAGTGTCCAGAAAGCTGTTTGATAATCTTTTTGTAATAGTGGTTGAACAAATGTAAAGACAATTCCGACAATTAAAATCAATTCAACGAAACATACTAATACATCTGTCCAGAAACGGTTCTTAAAGACGACGAATGGCCGGTCAAGATTCTTCTTTGCCTTAAAGAATGGAAAAGCCCCAATCAAGAAAATATATGGGAAACAAGTTGAAACGTTCGCCATATCAGTCAAAATCAAGTAGAACTGTTGAGCAGCATTTCCACCAAAGGCAACCAAGAAAACAATAATTGAAACAATAATTGCTTGAAGCCACATTGCATTTGCAGGCATTCCCGCCTTGTTAAGTTTCGTAAGCTTCTTTGGCCATAAGTCTGGATTAGAACCAAGAATGAAGGCCTTGATTGGGGAGTAAAGCAGAATAAACAATGCACCCAAGAAACCAAGAGTCTGTGCAAAGGCAACGATCCGCGTCATGATAAGTCCAAAAGTAAGGGCAGCACCGTGCGACCATCCAAGTGCATCTCCCATGGTAACCCCTAATTGATTAAAAACAACATAGGTAACATTACCAAGGTTAACACTGCTCTTAGTCAAAGTTTGTTGATAATTCACTGACCAACCGAGCATAAAAATCATTAAAACATAAGTACCAATCGTAAAGATACTTGCAATGATCAATCCACGAGGGAATGTCTTTTCAGGATTTTTCATACTATCAGTAACAGATCCTAATGATTCCATTCCACCGTAAGCAAAAATAGCATAAACAACAAATGAAATAATAGCAATTGGTGTCTGGAATTGTGGATTAGGTGATGTAATAAAAGTTGAAGCACCATGAATTGGTTGCTTTAAGATTCCCTTATCGGCGACTAAAACAATAACGCTGACAATAACAAAGATAATGTTAACAACAATTGTAAAAATACCACCAAGTGAACCAACTTTAGCAATGGCGGTCATTCCCCGTGAACTACACCAAGTTGTCCCGAGAATCAACAGAATCCCCAGGACCCCAATCAATTGAGTCGAGGTCAGACCAAATGCGTGCCATTGTTGAGTGGTATCCTTACCAAAAAGCAAGGCAGAAAAAGTAATCCAAATCCGTGATGCTGTTGATACCATCCATACAATCCAAGATGCTAACCATACGAAAGTACCAACAAAGGCGATTCGTTCACCAACTGACCCGGCAAGCCAGGAATAAATGCCCCCTTTAGCATCCTTAAATGTGGAACCGTACTCTGCCATCATCAAGCCACAGGGAAAAAAGAAACAAATCCCTGCTAATGCGTACCAAATAATACTACCGTAACCCATTTGTAAGTAGGCGTTTGAAACATTCCCAAAACCAAAAATGGCGGTAATGATCATCGTCACTAGTCCAAAGGTAGTAATCATCTTTTTATTACTACTCTGTTCGTCCAAAATAATGCCTCCAAAGCTTTAAAATTCTTAAATAAAAATAAGAAATTATTTAATAACGCCGTTTGTAAAATTAAGTTAGAAAAATAGAAAAGCCATTTGTGGTAGACTTTTGAATACCCCTAAACAAAAGAAAGGAAACCACAAATGACTTACACCCATCTTACCACAAACGAGCTGACAATCATCGCCCATTCTTTCGTGCAAAAGCTTAAAGCGTACCGAGTGGCCCAAATGATCAACCGTTGCGCCGAAACCGTTTATCGCGTTTATCGTTACCTGGAAACCGGTGCCTCAATTGCTGATTATCAAGATCACTATATGCGCAATAAGCAACGTTGTGGCCGAAAACGTACTCAGTTGTCACTGGCTGAACTCACTTATATCAACGACAAAATTGCCCAGGGGTGGACGCCTGATACCATTATTGAGCGCACTGAGCGCCCAATTAGTTGTAACCGGCGAACTCTTTACCGGATGTTTGAACGTGGCCAGTTCGGCTTCGATGTCCGTTCCTTGCCGATGCGAGGTAAGCGGCACCCGAATGGCTATGTCGAGCGCCGTGGGAAGGCTGGCCAATTGGGGCGAAGTATTCACGAGCGTGCCAAGGACTTTCCGCACTATGCCACTGAATTTGGGCACCTTGAAGCTGATACCGTCCAAGGCAAAAAGCACCAAGGGGCGGTAATGACCCTGACCGAACGCCAATTGAAGGTCGAAATTGTACTCAATGTGCACGAAAAGACGGCTGATGCGATTAACCAACACTTAAGTCAGTGGCTTCGGAAATTCCCGCGGCACTTCTTCAAATCGATTACCTTTGACAACGGAAAAGAATTCGCCGGCTGGCGCGAGATTGCCAATCAATTTGACCTTCACACTTACTTTGCCGAGGTTGGTGCTCCCAATCAACGAGGGCTGAACGAAAACAACAACGGTCTTTTACGCCGGGATGGCTTAACGAAACAGCTAGATTTCCGCAATCTTCCTGATGAATTGGTAACCCAACTGATGAGTAAGCGAAATAACCTGCCCCGTAAATCACTAGGCTATCGAACTCCATATGAAGTATTCATGTCTTACGTCACTGATGAGCAACTATTTTCTTTCTAACTTAAATTGACATTTCGGGTAATTATTAGTATAGTCGTCTTTTAAAAAAATAAAAGTCTTTTACATAATTTCACATTACTTTTATACTACTTTTTGTATTTTTATGCTAATTTAGAAATCTTTATTCGTGTATTTGTATATTTTACTATAAGTGATGTATACTATTTTCATCGCTTAATAATCATTTTCACATTTAATCTTAATGATATTGATAGCGTTTTCTGGCGTTGCTATAATTGGATTAAGAAAATTTATGTGATTTTCACTCTAATATATAAGATCGTGAGGTGGAGTAAATGAGTGAGAAAAAAGGTATTAATACAACGGAACTAACCCTTTTAATTGTGGGATCAACAATTGGTTCAGGAGTATTTGGAATTACCAGTGATTTAGCTACCGCGGCGGCTCCTGGACCAGCAATCATTGCCTGGATAATAGTAGGGATCGGCGTCTTGACTTTAGTCCTCTCCCTAACTAATCTTTCGCAAAAGCGGCCAGACCTTGATTCAGGGATTTTCAGCTATGCCGCAGCTGCTTTTGGTCCGCTGGGCGAATTTATTTCTGGTTGGGCATACTGGCTTTCCGCGTGGCTCGGCAATATTGCTTTTGCGACGATTATGATGAGCGCCCTTGGAACGTTTTTCCCCAGCCTATTTGCCAATGGTCAAAACTTATTCTCAATTATTGTTGCAATTATTTTAACCTGGGTTTTGACATTCTTGGTAAATCGAGGGATCGAATCAGCGGCCTTCATCAATTCAATTGGGACAATCTGCAAGATTATTCCATTAGTCGTCTTTGTTATCTGTGTGATTCTTGGTTTTAAGGCTAAAATCTTTACTGCTGATTTCTGGGGCAATGTAACACAGAATCTCAGTTCAAAAATCGAAACCGGTTCAATCTATGACCAAGTAAAGGCCTCAATTATGGTAATGATGTGGCTATTTGTCGGCGTTGAAGGGGCCTCGGTTCTTTCCAGTCGTGCCAAAACACGGACTGATGCTGAACGGGCTTCCATCTTCGGCCTGGTAAGCTTGCTTGTTATCTACATTGTGGTTTCTATTCTGCCATACGGGGTCATGACCCGGGCCCAGTTAGCAGCTGGTGGGCAACCGGCGCTTGGTGCTATCATGCAACACCTGGTTGGAACATGGGGTGCCGCCCTGATCAGTATTGGATTGATCATCTCAGTATTAGTTTCGTGGCTCTCGTGGACAATGCTCCCAGCTGAATCATTAATGCTAATGGCTGATGATGAAACCCTTCCAACATCATGGGGTGAAGTAAATGATAAAAAAGCACCAACACGGGCATTAGTAATCACCGGGGTTCTTCAATCGATCTTCCTCTTCTCTTTGCTTTTCACTACCTATGCCTACAACTTTGCATATACGCTTTGTACGGCTGCCATTTTGATCTGTTACCTCCTTGTTGGCATTTACCAGATGATGTACAGTTGGCAACACCAAGAATGGGGACAATTTGTTATTGGACTAATTGCCACCCTCTTTGAGCTGATGGCGATGGTTCTCTCTGGCTGGAAAGAAATAATGGTCGTTTCAGTCGGTTTTATTCCTGGATTCTTCTTTTACGTCCAAGCATGCAAGGAATTCCATCACTCAATCACAGTAAAAGAAAAATGGGCAATGGGGATTATCGCTGTCTTTGCGGTTATTTCCTTAGTATTAGTAATCAACGGAACAATTTCAATTAATTAAAGGAGGAAAAGATCATGGTAGAAATAGCACATTTTGGTGTCGAAGCATGGCTAAATAAGTGGGAAAAAAGCGCGACTTATGATATTTCACAAAGTACAATCGCCTCTTTGAGTATGCACGATCTCTTAAATTTAGATGGTAACAATGGCGAAGAGTTTTATGAGATGCTTGATAAGCAGCAAATGAACTACGGGTGGATTGAAGGATCACCCGAGTTCAAAGAAGAAGTTGCTAAACTATATCACCATGTTGATCCGGAAAATATCTTGCAAACAAATGGTGCCACAGGAGCAAATATTTTAGCTCTCTATGCCTTGATCAATCCCGGGGATCATGTAATTGCAGAATACCCTTCTTATCAGCAACTCTACGATATTCCTAAATCATTAGGTGCCGATGTTGATTACTGGCACATTCATGAAGAAGACAATTGGTACCCACGAATCGATGACCTAAAAGCGATGGTTAAACCTAATACTAAAATGATTTGTCTAAACAACGCGAATAATCCAACGGGAACAGTTCTTGATAAAGAGTTTCTCGAACAAGTTGTTGAAATTGCTAAGTCAGTCGATGCTTATGTTCTTGTTGATGAAGTCTACCTGCCCCTCGATCACCCCGAAAAATTTGCCCAAATTATTGACCTTTATGATAAGGGAATCTCTACTAATTCTCTTTCAAAGACTTATTCAGTCCCGGGGTTCGGATCGGTTGGGCCGCGACTAACGCTGAAGTTGCCGATGTTTTCCGTAAGTTCCGTGATTACACCATGATCTGTGCAGGAGTCTTTAACGACCAGCTAGCTACCTACGTTTTACGTCACCGTGATCAAGTTCTCGCCCGCAACCGGAAGTTAGTTCTTGGCAACCTCGCCATTTATAAGGATTGGATTGATCATGAAGACCGAGCAAGTGTCATCATGCCACAAGCAGTCTCTACTTCCTTTCCAAAGCTTGACGTGCCGGTTGATATTCATACCTTCTGTGAAAACTTGCTTCATGACGAAGGGGTTCTCCTCGTGCCCGGCGATGCTTTTGATACTCCAGGTCACGTTCGCCTCGGCTACTGCGCACCAGAGGCAACTTTAAAAGAAGGCTTAAATCGGCTTTCAAAGTATATGCATCAATATGATTAGCGAGCGTTATAAAAAAGGATGTTAGAAAAATGCAAAAGTTTTCTAACATCCTTTTTCTGTTACCATGCTATTAATTTTCAAACTGCTTAGCAACCTTTTCTGCGATCTCACGGTAATGGTCTAAGTACTTAGCATAATTATCATCGTACATGTAATCAGCATCTGCTTCTGGATCTTGAGATGTCAAAATCTTCGGACCATCATTCGTAATAACTAAGGTATGCTCATATTGGCAACTCCAACCGCCATCAGCAGTCTTGGCAAGCCAACCACTTGGATCACTAGTATCAGCTTCCCAAGTACCGGTGTTAATCATTGGTTCAACAGTAATGGTCATCCCGTTACGAAGACGAATTCCTTGACCGTGTTCGCCGTAGTGAGGCACCATTGGATCTTCATGCATTGTTGGTTGAATACCGTGACCAACAAATTCACGGACATCCCCATAGCCATTCTCATCTTCTGTGTAGTGTTGAATAACTGCACCAATATCACCAATCCGGTTACCAGGAACACATTGGTCAATTCCCATAAACAGCGACTTCTTAGTAACATCCATTAACTTTTGGATTTCAGGAGCAACTTCTCCTACCGCATAGCTCCAGCAAGAATCACTGAAAGCACCATCAACACTGACAACCGTATCAACTTTTACTAAGTCGCCCTTCTTTAAAATTAACTTCTTACGAGGGAACCCGTGACAAATTTCATTATTTACACTAACACAGGTAGCGTACTTGTACCCTTCAAAACCAATTTGTTCAGCTTTAGCCCCAGCAGCTTTGAAGTACTTCCGAGCGAATTCTTCAATCTTCCAACTTGAGATACCCGGCTTAATAATTTTACGAAGGCCAAGGTGCATTGCCGCTAAGGCTGCCCCGGCCTTTTCCATTGCATCGATTTCTCGAGGTGATTTTAAACTAATCATTTTCGCGATCTCCTTATTTACAATCTAACATAAATAGTATACCACTTGTCTGCCCTGATATCGCAAACCGTGCTATACTATATGAACGTTATAGATTTAATGGAGGTTATAAAATGGCAAAAGCACTTGTAGTATACGCAACCATTACAGGTAATAATGAAGACGTTGCGGATATCATTACTGACGCTCTTGAAGATTTAGGAGTAGAAGTCGATGAAGTTGAAATGACAATGGCTGATCCAGCTGACTTTGAAGAAGCTGATATTTGTGTGATCTGTCCTTATACTTATGATGAGGGAGCTCTTCCAGAAGAAGGAATTGACTTTTATGAAGACTTGCAAGAAGAACAACTAGCAGGCAAAGTTTACGGGGTTGCCGGCTCTGGTGATACTTTCTATGGGGATGACTTCTGTGTCGCCGTTGATAAATTTGGGGATGCTCTTGCCAAAACGGGAGCAACTAAGGGCGCTGAAAATGTTAAAATCAACCTCGCACCAGATGAAGAAGACATTCAAAAGCTCGATTCCTTCGCTAAGCAATTAGTAGAAAAGGCGGCTAAACTGAATGATTAAGGATCTGTGGGCAAAATATAAGTCAATCATCGCCTACCTTTTCTGGGGCGTTGTCACAACGGTGGTTAACTTAGCAGTGTTCCAGATTTTGAGTTCTGGGATTCATTGGAATTATCAAGTAGCTAATGTTATTGCCTGGTTTTTATCGGTTTTAGTAGCTTACTTCACTAATAAAGTCTGGGTATTCGGATCACATTACACTACCGTTAGTGACTTTATTGTTGAGTTTCTTCGGTTCTATTTCTACCGAGGCCTCACACTTGTATTAGATATAATTATTATGTATGTTGGGGTTTCTTTATTAGGATTCAATGATCCTCTCCAACAATTTATCGTTAAATTTATTGATAATGTCATTGTGGTAATTGCTAATTACATTTTCTCAAAGTGGTTAATTTTCAAAGATAACCGTGATATTGCAGATAAATAAAATAAACAGGTCGGTAAAAATCTCGTTTTGCCGGCCTGTTTATTGTTGTGATAAGTATTTTTCAACAATTTCAAGAATTTTTTTGCTCGCCTGTCCATCCCCAAATGGTACTTCCGCCTGTTCCATCTGCCGATACTTCTTTTCATCATTTAACAATTCAAAAACTGCTTGTTGAATCGTTGTCGGATCAGTCCCAACAATTTTTACGCCCCCCAGGCTGACCGCTTCTTGCCGTTCTGTTTCATCCCGTAAAAGCAAGAGGGGCCGATGCAATGCCGGAGCTTCTTCTTGCAAACCGCCTGAATCAGTTAACAGAATCGAACTCCGGGCGGCAATATTTAAGAAATCATGGTGATTTAATGGTGCAATAAGATGAATTCGGTCATGGTCTCCTAAAACATCATTAGCCAGTGATTCTTCTTCTGGATGAGGATAAACAGGAAATATCAGGTCAAGATTGCTATTAGTTTCCACAATATCACGCATTGTATGGAAAACACGCTTCATGGGGGCACCAAGGTTATCTTTGCGCCGCATTGTCATTAATAAAATCCGATTGTCTGCTGGGATGGACTGCAGTAAAGGATTCGTAAAATCTTCTTGTAAATTATGCTTTACTCTATCAATTGAAGTGTTTCCAGTAACATAGATTCGTTTTGCCGGATGGTGCTCTTGCAATAAATTATCGCGGGCACTTGTCGTTGGCGCAAAATAAAGGTCTGCTAAATTGTCTGTAAGACGACGATGCATTTCATCAGGGAATGGCGAATACCGTTCATAAGTCCGCAACCCAGCTTCGACATGGCCAAGTGAAATATGATGATAAAAACTAATCAAACTGGCAGCCAAACTTGTGGTAGCATCACCAGCGACAAGGATCATATCTGGTTGTCCAGCATTAATCACATTATTTAAGTTATGCAACAGTTGGCTCAATAGTTCAACTTCATTTGTGCTTGTTACGTTCGATGAATCAACACTGAAATCAATTTGGAAATTCAAATATGCCAACGTATCGTTTAATAATTGTGAATTTCCCGTTGCAACAAGAACCGGTTGCCAGGTCGCAGGATTTTGATGCATCAATCTAATGATCGGCGCCAACTTCAAAACCTCAGCCCGTGTACCAAACAAAAACATAATCTTATATGGTGGCTGCATTAATGACTCTCCCTTCAGCTTTTAATAAAAAAGACGTAATCACTAAACAAAGCAATCACGTCGACAGTGCATTATCAAATGGTCCCATCCGGATTTGAACCGGAATCGACCGCTTAGGAGGCGGATGTACTATCCAGTTATACTATAGGACCAAACTAAAGAATATTATCGCATTTACGAAGGATTTCGTAAAGACGGTAATTATTCTTTTTTAGTTTTCGTTATTTTTACGACGATGCTTCAAACGAATTCCTTTATTTTTGCGATTCTTTTTCTTCCGCCGTTTCTTTGGCTTAGAGAATCCACTGAGGGTTTGATTCATCTTTTTATGGGTTTCCCCACTTAATTGTTCTTTTTGCAAGTGACGACTAGCCTGCTTTTTGATTGAAACCACCCGTTGACCCTCTTCTGGTTTCTGGTTAGTTAATTTATTATCACTAATGTAGAGCTTAGTTAGTTCATAGTCACTATCAGCAAGTAGCTTCTTAAGGTCACGAATATCATGATCATCACCTAAACTAAGTGCTAATCCTGGTTCTCCTTGTCGCCCAGTACGGCCAACCCGATGAATATAAGTATTGAGCGATGTTGGCAAGTCAAAGTTAATAACGGCAGGCAATTTAGGAATATCAATGCCCCGGGCTGCCAAATCCGTCGTCAACAACAACTTGATTTGCCGCTTTCGAAACATCCGCATTGCTTTTTCACGTTGTACTTGTTTCTGCCTACCACCCAAGGTATCGACCGGAACATGTTCGTGTCGCAACCGACTGGCAGCATAGTTAAGAGTACGGGTACTGTTGAAGAAGACAAGCGCCCGAAAATCTTTAATACTCGTCAACCGGCGTAAAGTTGCTGTTTTTTGTGCATTGGTTCGTGCACTTAGGTAACCGTGTTCTACTGGTCCCTGAGAAGTATCCTCATCACGAACATCAATAGTTTCAATATCGCGGCCAAACATCACGTTCAATTCATCCAGAACAGGAGATTTTGTAGCGGAAAAGAATGCTAATTGAGTAGATAACGGGGTTGCACGCTCAATATCTTCTACGACAGCTAAAGTATCGTCTTGAAGCATATCATCGGCTTCATCAATAACCATTGTCATTAGATGGCCGAGCTTTAAGTGATGGTTATCAAGCATATGGAGTACCCGTCCAGGTGTTCCCACTACGACATCAGGATGTTGGTGCAAATTCATAACTTGTCGTCGTAAATTTGCCCCTCCTGTCAGTGATTGAACGCTAACACCAATTAAGGTTGCCCATTCACGGATTACCTTTGTTGTTTGAATTGCCAATTCCTGGGAAGGTGCGAGAACCAATAATTGAGTTCCCTCGCCTGGCATAATCTTAGGCAAGAGTGGCAACGTAAAAGCTAGAGTCTTTCCAGAGCCAGTCGGTGCTATTCCAAGGACAGATTGGTCAGTCTTTAATACTGGCGCGACTGCTTTTTGGATTGCTGTAAGCTGCTTGTATTTTTCATCAAAGTGTTTTTGAAATTGTTCGATCAAATTAAATCATCCTATTCTTGATCGTTATCCGATGGGAAAACTAGTTGAGCAGATTGACGAAGGGAGTACATAATTGAGTTGACCGTCTTAGATAATTCTAACCAATGCTTGTACTTCTTCATTTCCTCTTCATCATCAGGATTGTTAAAGAGGTCTGCAAAATCATTCATTTCATCAGTCATTGAATTTTCTTCAACGGGCGCTTCGATTGGGTGCGCATTTTGGTCAGCATCATAATAAGTAACCTTTCGCGTATCAAAAATACTATCAAAGACTAAAGTATCCTTCAAACCGTAAACTTCAGAATAAAGGTGAGAGTTAGCTGTCTTACCAAAGTTGAGAGTGACAGTAAATTTGTCATAGTTAAGAATTGCAACCCCTTTACCATCAACCCCGGTTTTAGTGAGAGTTGGGAAATAAACTACAGATTCTGGTTCACCGTAAATAGTAACGGCCCCATATACAGCATATACACCGAGGTCCATTAAAGCTCCCCCAGCATACTTAAGGGTAAAAATATTTGGATATGGTTCACTGCCATTAAGAACTTTATCAAAACGCGATGAGTACTTCATTACAGTGATGGTTGCTCCTTGAACGTAATGTTCTTTCATCTCATCAACTTTCTTCAAGGCCGCTTGATAAATCTTGGTATGGATATGACGAGCTGCTTCAACCAAACGAGCCTTAGGGTGGGCTGCTAATAATGATTCAATTGCACTGTATTCACTTGGATTTACGAAGGCTGGCTTTTCAACAATGATAAATTTATCATTTTCAATTGCTTTCCGTGCTTGTTGGTAGTGCAAACTATTTGGTGAAGCAATATAAACAACATCAAAGTCGCCCTCTTCAAAGAACTTATCAATGTCATCGTAAAATTCAGTTGCCCCATATGGCTTGCCAAACTTCTCAGCATGTTCTAATGTCCGAGAATAGACAGCTGTCAATTCATATTTCCCTGTTGTCTTGGCCGCATCTAGCATCTGATCAGTAATAATATTTGTTCCAATAACACCAAGTTTTAGCATAAAATCAACTCTTCCTTTTCAAATATTTCTTTGCTTACATTTAATTTTAACAATTATTGCGCGTTTTTAACAGAAATGAAATCTTCTGATAATAGAAATGTGTGTATAATTAGTTATGTTATAGAATGACTTATCACTTAATTGAGGAGACTGATAAAATATGAGAAAAAAAGGAATGTTACTTTTCGGCGCGGGACTAATGGCTGGACTCACCAGTACTTTAGGGTTCAGTCGTGCGAAGAAAAGCAATAATACGATCTCGTTACCCATCTTTTATGCGGGTACATGGCAATATTATGATAAAGAACGAGATCGCTCTCATAAAATAACCATCTCTCCTGAATTAAAGCTCGGTATCGATAACCAAATCATTCCGGCAACGGTTCAACAAATCAAACCTGATAAGTTAGTTTTCCTTGATCGGTTTGGTTATCACATTACTATCCGGGCAAATGAACAACGGCCAGTTTCATTAACTGATGAAGCTGATGACCAAGTTTATACTATTCAACCATTAAAATAATGTTGGCGCTGCAAGACAGCGTTTTTTATTTTTAAATTATTTTTGAGTGTACTGACGATGTGCTGGTGCCCTATAGTTTTGCATAAATGCCAAAATCTGATCAAACTGGTCACTAAAACAGATACTATTCAAATAAGGATCTTCCACAAAGCCCGCCTTATTCATTTGCTTAAATAGATCATTTAATGAATCATAAAAGCCATTAAAGTTGTAAAAAGCAACTGGCTTATGATTATCCCCAACTGTTGTCCATGAGGCGGCTTCGGTAATTTCCTCTAATGTCCCAAAGCCGCCGGGGAAAGCTAATAACCCATCCGCAAGATCCATCATCGTTTGCTTGCGAATATCCATATTAGGGACAATTCTTACATCTTTTAATTCGTTATAAATGGCTCCACGATCAGCCAGTTCAGTAGTTATTACCCCGTGAACAACGCCGCCATTTTTTAAGACTGTCCGAGCAAGAGTTCCCATCAAGCCAAACGCACCAGCACCATAAACTAATTCAATATCGTGTTGGACCAGCCATTCACCAAACCGTTGTGCTTCATAATTAAATGCTGGATCATTCCCGTCACGCGCACCACAATAAACTGCAATTCGTTTAATCATACAACTACTCCCCTTTAATATTTTTTAGAGAATCTAATTGATGCTTAATTGTTGCTGCTGCACTCTTAATCTCCTCTTCTTCCAATGGGTAAAGTTTTAAGAGGAGGAGGTTGCCAATTCCTTGTCGGCCAATTAGCGCTGGAAAACTGATGTAGGTTGAATACTGCGGCTGATAAATTGCAACCGGCAATGCTAATTGTTCATCCGCAAAAATTGCCGTAATAATTCGGAGAGTCCAAGCAGTAACAGCACTAACATTATACCCTAATCCATCGAGAGTGTACCAATTACTAAGGTTTGCCTTAATTTTAAGCTGACTTTGATCTAAGTGATGACCATTGATTGCCGCAGTTAAGGGTTGGCCATTCACACGAACAGTTGACCAAGCAAATACCTGGTGCCCATCGTGCTGACCATAGACAAAGCCGGTTACATTGGCAGCAGCTACCTTTGCGGCTTCTGCAATTGCCTGATAAAGGCGCGCAGTTTCAACAACCGTGCCAATCCCAATTACTTGCTTTTGCGGCAAGCCAACTTTTTGCTGGAGAACCGCAGTAATTGCCTCATTAGGATTAGTAAGGTTAATTAAGATCCCACTAAAATCACTCTTAAAAATCTTATTACCAACTTGTAAGGCCTGCTGATAGCTAGTCTCAAGCTCAGCCATTGGTTGTTGCTTCATCAAAGCACTCTTTCCAAAGGCGGTAATAAGAACATCCGCATCGGCTAAGGCAGTGTAATCTTGAATATTTATTTTTGTGTGAGTCGCTAAAACCGTTTGCGCATCATTTAAATCGGCCTGAATCGCAATAGCTAGTTGATCTTTTTCATCAATCAAAACTAATTCATCAACTTTTCCATTCATTACTAATTGGTTGGCTAACATTTCACCCACATGACCGAGACCAATAATTCCAATCTTTCTCATTTATAGCGCTTCTTTCTATTTCCCGGGAAATAACGAAAGTGAAAACAAGGTTATTACCCTACTTTAAAAAGATAGAGACTAGAAAATAATCTCCTCAGTCTCTTTTTTTACTTTTCCTGAAAATCCTGAACTTCTGGAAAATCACTAAGAATTACATCACGGGCACCCTTTGAGAAATCAAAAGTTGCTTGAGCATTATAACTTTCTTGATGATCTCCTACATGTAATACTACTTGCGTTGGTTGCAAGTCTATTTGGACACCTAACTCAATGGCAGCTTTAACCAATTGCTGAACATCATCTGAGTAAACATCGCTGATTGCTTGCAGCGGATGTTGGAAATTAATATTTTTCGTGTAACGATCATTGGCAATTTTTAACCCAAATGATAATAAATCACCATTTTCAAGTTGATCTGCTAACTGACCACTAAGGGTTAGCGAAGGATCATCCACTCGTCGTTGTACGAACTTCAAAGCAAGCTGGTATTCTCGCGGAGCATTAAACTCAACAATAAAGTTTTGCAACTCTGCGATTAATTGCATTGCTTCTTCATGCATCCACGGTAATTGTTCCTTTGGTTTTTGTAAGGCCACTTCATTATTCCGCTTTTTTGCTTCCGCTAATCGTTCCTCCAAATTATCAGGTAATGGTGAAAGAATACTATTTAAAAGCATTAATTCAAGGAAGTTAATCGTATCGTCACTAATTCCTGTTTGCGACAACGGGTCAAGGTCAAAATTACGAAATTCAAGATAATCAATTCCCTTATGTAAGGCCCCATCAATATCATGCATATCATGGTTATGCCGCCGTAGTCGTACTGGGCCAAAGAATTCCTTCATACTATAATAAGTGCCATTGTCTATGAAATGCTTTAGTTCTGCAAAATGCTGGTCGTATGAAGTATAGGTAACTTGCTCATTGGTAAAGTTATCATCCCCATAATCACTACAACGCAAACTCCGAACTGGCAACTCCAAATCCTCTGGAATACTATGTGGCATATCTTCAGAAACCGGACTTGCTCCATATAAGTACGTAAATAACCATTGATAAAGGTAGAATTTTTGCGCTAATTTAAAGTAAAGATGATTTTGAAAATCAATGCGGTTTGGATACCGGTCCGCATAAAAGCGATGATAAATCTCGTTGATTAATTCACCATCCAAACTAAAATTAACATGGACATCCCCTAAAATTTCTTGAACAATACCATATTTCTTCCCTAGATAATCATGAGTCTCTTGGTCCCATTTCTTAGTAAATGCAGTTTGTAAATATTCAAGGTCATGTTGATAAGTCGGTCCTGGCGCCATACTTAACGGCCATAATCGTTCATCACTCCGTAAATGTGAGATAACAATCTGCTCTAACATTTTTAGTTGCCGGACTGCATTCTTAGCCCCAACAACTGGACCCGTTTCAAAGTCCATCATGTCATCCGTATAGCCTGAGTTCAAATAAATATTATATTGCCGTGAACGCAGATTTTCAGGATATGGATAACGACTTGCCCGCCCATTGGTCAAAATTCGGTGCTTCTTTGCCTCTAAACCAAACTGTGAAGAAAAAAGTTTGGCATTTAATGACGGTTCTTTTAAAGCTGCTTTAAGTTGATCATAATCGGTTCCCATCCAAGAATCCCTCCAATCAATCATTTTAATTTTATTCAAATTCAACCATAACACTTTTGAAACATAATAGACAATAATAACTTAATTATTTTACTGGATAATCACTTCAAAATAGATTAACGCTTTCTGTCCTTAATTATATCAATCTCCGCCACCAAGGAACACAAAATTGCTGATATGCTTTATTCTTAGCAAAGAAATGATTAATTCCGCTATTTTTACACTGATGTTCCTTTAATGAATTGACATAATCAGCATAAACCTTTATTCTTTGCGAATCCGGAACACCCCGCCATGCTATAACATCCTGCATATTTCTTACTAAGTCAGCATAATTACCGCCATCATCATAATCAATAGGTGCCTGCCAATATTTTTTAGCGACCCTTCGAAGCTGACTATCGGTCGGTTGAGTAATATCAAGACGTTGATGAGTGTGACGATATTTACCAGTTACATAATACTCTCCATAGGGAATTCCATAGTTAAAAGATTCTGTATCAGCGATTTGCCGTAATTGATTGGTCGAATAATGCGTGGGGTCTGAATCAACTCTTCCTTGGTTATCAAAGCGATAAATATTCCATTGACTAACAAACTTTCCTGTTTCGATATCAACAATAAATTCAATCATTCGGGCTGGATTAGCATACCGACGATACGAATTACGAACTAATTGAACCTTCATATTAGAGGGGTAAGCAAATTTATGATGATAACGATTATGGTAATTAGCACCAGTTTTAAAGTCTAATTTAAAGTGATTATCGTGGGCATAGGAAAGCAATCGTTGAAAATCTGTCGCTTCTGGTGAAAGAGAGGGACGCTGATATTGGCGAATAAAAGTGATGTTTTGCCGATCAAGATAACTGCGAAATAAATGAATTTTGCGTCCTAACAAATCTGCTTTTAGCCCTTTCTTCCCTGAATAAGCCGTCACAACTAGATCACGAAAATAAGGATAGAAAAAACTGGTAGGGGCTAACTGAGGTGAAAATTGATATACAGTTGGTGAAAATTGAAGAAATCCATAGTTATCAATATAAGCTTGTAAATGGTGATTAATAATTAAATCAAGCTGTTCATGAGCGTTAAGACCGCTTTGTTTCAAGGTTCTTATATAATTAACGGAACCAATTTGATTTGCTTTTATCATGTTATTTGTCATAAATATCATTTAACGGTTCATGAACCATCGTAACATGCTCGCGCTCGGCCTCCATAAAATAGTCACCCACAGATTCAAAACCATATTTTTTGTAAAAGTCCTCAACATAGGCTTGGGCATGAATAGTTATCTTAAAGTTGGGTAAATTCACTTTGATTCCACTTAATAAATGTTCAATAATCTTTCCACCTAAACCAATCCCGCGTGCTTGTGGAGCCACAACTACGCGACCAAAAGTTACAACATCATTCTGAATAAAATAACGTGCATAAGCAACTACTTCACCATTAGTAGTCGCAAAAACATGGTGCGCAAGTGGGTCACTATCATCCGGATCAGGATAGGAACTCTGTTGTTCTCCATTAAAAACTTGTGCTCGTAACTTAAGAATGGCAAAAAGTTCATTAACTGTTAGTTCAGTAAATTGTTTATCAAACCATTGCATAATTTATCCCTCCTATAATTTTATATATTATACAAAAACTAGTAAGTTAGCATAATTTCCCCGCAAAACAATTTTATTATTAAATTTATGGAATATAATAAAGGTAAGGATTTATTTGTGAAGGGAGCGTTCAATAATGGATAATTTTTCACCTAATCGTCGAAACGTTGTTGATATTACCGACTTAAATAAGTTTTTAACAAAAATGTATGGTTTAATGACCCTGGTAGTATTGCTTTCTGCCTTAACCGCTTGGCTCGTAATGACTGTTTTCGCTCAGCAATTTACTGCTTTTATGGTCAATAACCGCTGGGGAATGTGGTTAATTATCCTCTTGCCAATTATCCTAACGTTTGGGATTAATTTTAATGCTACTCGTAGTCCTGGTCTTTGTCTGTTCCTATTAATTTTAACAGCGATCGTCTACGGAATTACCTTTGCTTTTATCGTAGGCGCTTATGCTGGTACTGATATTGCAACAGCCTTCGTTTCCTCAGCGGGTGTATTCTTAACAATGGCGATTATTGGTACTTTTTCTCACCGTGATTTTACGCGACTTGGTTCTTATGCCAGTGCAGCCTTAATTGGCTTGATTATCGCCATGCTGGTTAACTTTTTTGTGCAAAGTCCAATAATTAATTATCTGCTTTCAATTGTTGCGGTAATCATTTTTACGGCATTAACAGCTTGGGATGCACAACGAATGAAAAATATCTATACCGAGTGTAATGGTCAAGTATCATCCAATGGGCTAGCTGTCCTTGGTGCATTACAGCTTTACCTTGATTTTATTAATCTCTTTATTAGTTTCTTAGACATTTTTGGATCAAGTAATGAAAGATAAAAACATTAAATCATGAAATCAAATACAAATATTCACCACTTACCCTATAAACTATCACTCTTAGCAATTTCATTATTTATAATGATGTCGGCAGTAATTTCGCCAGCACTTCCTTTAATGATGCACGCATTTCCTACAATTAGTCATGTAAATATTGAATTGCTCGCTACTATTCCAAACCTTGGTATGATTTTTGGATTATTAATTAGTCCTTTTCTCAACAGGAAATGGTCACCAAATTGGCTTGAACAACGGCTTCATCAATTTGTATTTCCACTTTGTTTAGCATTTAATGCTGGCGGCTTCTTCTTGATTAGTACCGCTCACCATTTCTGGATATTAGTAACCGGGTGTATTATTCTCGGAAGTGGTTTTGGTCTTGTGATGCCCTTTATTTTTAAATGGATTGATAACGTTAGCGCTAAAAATGCCGTTAACTTCTCGACGACCATTGTCTTAATCATGATGGATATTGGCTGTACCATTTCACCACTGGTAATTGCCCTTATCGATCATACGGCAAGAGGAGCGTTATTCTCGTCTGCTATTTTCTTCACATTATTAACAATTTATGGATTACTTAAAAGCCTAAAACATACCTTTATTAGATAACAAAAATGTGAGTGGGAATTAACTTCCTCGACAAGGCGGTGGGCTAAGGATAGAACGGTGATTAGCACGGCACGGGCTGATTATTGTTCGGACTTAGCCTTGTAGTTAATTTCCACGATATCGTAACAATATTCATATAAAAAACGAGGCTGATGAAAAAACAAAAGTTTTTTTCTCAGCCTCGTTTTTTCTTAGCATATTTTTTCCACACTAATGCCTCTTTAATACACGGATAGTGACGAATCAGAATTAATGTATATGTACTAGTTGTAACTGTGAGCAATAGCCAAATTACCCACCCATTATCTGGCAAAAACTTAAAACGTTCTCGTAAAACTTCATCTAATAATTCAAACAATAGTCCTTTAAACGTCATTCTTAACCCTAAGAGGTGATCTGTTGTAACTTCAACCATAAATACAAGGGCAAATCCGTATAAATAGGCCCAACCACGCCGATATTTAAATATATGATTACCATATTTATCTTTTTTCACTGTCTTTACAATGCGAACGCTAAAGGTTTGAAACCAGCCAAGCATAATGCCAATTAAAATTAGAACAATTGTAACTAACAAATGCCATTCTTGTTGCTCCGTAAAGATCGAAATAATGGTCATGACTAATGCATAAAGCGGAATAATAATAAAACTAGTCTTAGTCACAGATTCAAATTGAAATGTTCCTTTAATGAAATTATATAAAATCAATAGACAAAAAAGTATTAAGAGAGTCATTAAACATCCCTCCTAATATAAATATAAGATAGATTTTAATAACTCTCCACTATTACACCTTTAATAAGACAAAGGAATTTTCTTTCCCGAAATGTCAATTTAAGTTAGAAAGAAAATAGTTGCTCATCAGTGACGTAAGACATGAATACTTCATATGGAGTTCGATAGCCTAGTGATTTACGGGGCAGGTTATTTTGCTTACTCATCAGTTGGGTTACCAATTCATCAGGAAGATTGCGGAAATCTAACTGTTTCGTTAAGCCATCCCGGCGTAAAAGACCGTTGTTGTTTTCGTTCAGCCCTCGTTGATTGGGAGCACCAACCTCGGCAAAGTAAGTGTGAAGGTCAAATTGATTGGCAATCTCGCGCCAGCCGGCGAATTCTTTTCCGTTGTCAAAGGTAATCGATTTGAAGAAGTGCCGCGGGAATTTCCGAAGCCACTGACTTAAGTGTTGGTTAATCGCATCAGCCGTCTTTTCGTGCACATTGAGTACAATTTCGACCTTCGATTGGCGTTCGGTCAGGGTCATTACCGCCCCTTGGTGCTTTTTGCCTTGGACGGTATCAGCTTCAAGGTGCCCAAATTCAGTGGCATAGTGCGGAAAGTCCTTGGCACGCTCGTGAATACTTCGCCCCAATTGGCCAGCCTTCCCACGGCGCTCGACATAGCCATTCGGGTGCCGCTTACCTCGCATCGGCAAGGAACGGACATCGAAGCCGAACTGGCCACGTTCAAACATCCGGTAAAGAGTTCGCCGGTTACAACTAATTGGGCGCTCAGCGCGCCCAATAATGGTATCAGGCGTCCACCCCTGGGCAATTTTGTCGTTGATATAAGTGAGTTCAGCCAGTGACAACTGAGTACGTTTTCGGCCACAACGTTGCTTATTGCGCATATAGTGATCTTGATAATCAGCAATTGAGGCACCGGTTTCCAGGTAACGATAAACGCGATAAACGGTTTCGGCGCAACGTTTGATCATTTGGGCCACTCGGTACGCTTTAAGCTTTTGCACGAAAGAATGGGCGATGATTGTCAGCTCGTTTGTGGTAAGATGGGTGTAAGTCATTTGTGGTTTCCTTTCTTTTGTTTAGGGGTATTCAAAAGTCTACCACAAATGGCTTTTCTATTTTTCTAACTTAATTTTACAAACGGCGTTTATAAAAACTAACGACCAATAATTTAAGGAATTTTACCATTTGCTGCAAATTTCTGACCACTTATTACATATACAATATAAGCGGTAACAAATATAATATACTTAGATTAGAAAGGAAGTGGGAACTATGAAAGTAAACTGTCATATTGACCCTAATATTGAAGAGGAACATCTCGATTTATTTGTCCGTGAAATGAATCCCCAAATTAGCAACCTCTTAAAAAGTTTCACAAGTACCGAACCAGTATTATGGTGTTATGACGCAGATCAAATTATCCCCATTAAATTCTCGGATATCTTTGAACTAACTGTCGCTAAGACCGGTACTAAAATTTCAACAAAAGATCACACCTATTTTTATCGTGAACGGTTATCCCACTTCAAAAGCAATCTTCCGAATGACTTTATTGAAGCATCTGGCAGCACTATTTTTAATTATCATTACCTTGATCACCTTGAGTTATTAGATAATGGCTTGATAGATGCAATTTTAACGAATGGTAGCCATATTCAGATTTCGCGACGAAAAATCAAAAATTTGAAAGCGAGGTTAGGACTATGAAAAAATATGTCAAATATACGATTGGTTTCTCAGCGATTGGTGTTCTAATTGGTCTAGCAATCTCTTTAGTTTTCAATTATCTTAATGGCAGTACCATCTACTACCCATCATCCCCTAATTTTGTTAACCAATTCGCTCATCCCCTTAACAGCGTAACTGTTTCTGTTGTTTTATGGATGTTAATTGGCTGTGTTTTTGGGTTTGGTAGTTTAATTTTTGAACTTAAAAATTGGTCACTGCTAAAGAAAACGATCATTAATTTTTGCGCTTATTATGCTGGCTTTGCGCCATTAGCAATCCTATGCGGTTGGTTCCCGCTGACTTGGCTTAATTTTGCTATCTTCACGCTTATCTTTATTGTAATTTATGCCATAATTTGGAGCCTTAATTGGTATTCGATAAAAAAGGAGATTCGCTCAATTAATCAGCAAATCAAAAAGTAGTTTTCCCTCACATTTGATTGTAATAAGCCTGGACCAATTCAACAAAGTTATTAATGTTATAAGTTGTTCCAAATAGCTTACGAGCCGCTGTCGACCAATAAGAAATCGGGTCTTCGTGATCAGTCCCACCAAGATAGCTTGAAATCATTGCATGGGTCCAAACAGTTCCCCCACCATCTTTGGTTCCCTTCGTCACGGGCAAATTATTCTGTTTTAAGATATAGGCTGTATAATAAGCAGCGTTGCCAAGCTGGTTTGCAAAAGATGCTGCGGTATATTCATGAGGCATTTCAAACTGGACAAAGTATGGATTAGCATATGGCCCCGCTCCTTCTGCCATATATTTTGTATCGGCAATATTAATAATTTGTTGATTATCAATAAATGTATGAACAAACACTCTAGTTGAACTATAATTTTGCTTCATGTAAGATACTTCACTACTAATCGTTGAATTTTCATTCCCAGTATCGTGAATTACGACCCCACGAGGATTTCCAGATGAAGTACTATACCCGCGTTGTTCAAATATACTTGAAATTTGTTTAGTAATTTTAGCGTGTGGAAGGCCAGATTGAGTAAGATAACTATTGATTTCGTTGTTCATTTTCAACTCAATATCGGCGACCCGAACAAAATAATTTTTTCCATTATAGTTAATCCGTGCGTAAGTATCATCGTTATCATTAGAAGTCAGATAGTAGCGATTGACCTTAACTAAGGCTTGATTAGGCAGGTTGGCACGTTGAATTGCTGAAAGTGAATTATATACTCTTGCACCACTGCTTAACGTAGCCGTTTCACTAACAGCATATGAATTACTAACCTCCCGCGTATGATGAGAATAAAACCAACTCCCACCAATTATTGCCGCGACGATTATAATAAGTGATAGATATATTAAATTTTGTTTTTTCTTTCTCTTTGCCATACCAGTTATTGTAACGAATAAATTTGAATTTTGTAGGAAAAAACTAATTATTTATAAGTGAAGTTAAAAATCCCTTGCCGTCATCAATACTGAAAGCAAGGGATCATTTTTATTTACCAACCATTAATCAATCCCAGATTTAATATGCCACTTACGTGATCAACACCTATACACGTGGTATTGTTAAATAAAAATATTTATGATGTTATATACTTATAAAAAATAACCAAAAGGAAGGAGCAACTAATTATGAATGTCGAATTAGGAATCTCAACATTTGGTGAAACGACCCCACTCGAAAAAACAGGTAAGGCAATTAGCCATGATGAACGGATTAGAAATCTTATTGAAGAAGTAGAATTGGCCGACAAAGTAGGAATTGATGCATATGCTATCGGTGAACACCACCGTAAAGACTTTGCAGTTTCGGCACCTGAAATCATTATAGCGATGGCGGCCGCAAAAACAAAACAAATTCATCTTTCAAGTGCCACTACTAATTTACCAACGATTGATCCAATTCGAGTTTTTGAACAATATGCCACAATTGATGCAATGGCTCCTGGAAGAATTGAAATTATGGCTGGCCGCGGATCATTTACTGAAGCTTTTGACTTATTTGGTTATGATCTTGATAATTATGATGAACTATTTAAAGAAAAATTGGAGATGCTAGTTGAAATTAACCGGAACGAAATTCTTGATTGGCCAAAAGGAAAGTTTACGCCAAAAGTTGATCATATTGGAATCTATCCTCGGCCAAAGAAGCCATTGAAAATATCGCTAGCTACTGGTGGCAATCCTAACTCGACCATTAGAGCGGCTGAAATGGGGTACTGTGCCCTGTCAAGTTTACACATTAAATAATAAAAATTAGTTGGCCTTGCCAAAACGGTATTCCGCTGCGGTAAGGTCATTTCTCTTCGCTGAGATAAATTTTTCAGTGAAATAGGTAATTCCTTCTCTAACTTGTCCTTCTAGTTCTAATAATGTTTGTGCTTTAGGCAGGTGTGCGATCCAAATAGCCTTAAAATCTGCCCACCAATTTTCTATTACGGCATTGTCAGCCGGTGTCCCTGGTGCTGAATAACTGTGTTGGGCATCATTAACTACTAAATACTGATTAAATGCTTTGGAAGTATACGCCGCACCACGATCAGTATGAATTAACGGAGCTAGTGTTCCTTCCTTCATCCGTGCTTGCTCGAACACTTGAACTACTCCTTCAGCGGTTTCTGTAGGTGTAATTAACCAGCTTACTGGATATTGACCATATAAATCTAATACTACATGTAGACGAACTTTATTAAGCCGGATTCCGTAATTTAGTTCCGTCGTATCCGTAACCCAAACTTGGTTAGCTGCGGTTTGGTCAAATTGTCGGTTAAGAATATTTTCAGCTTCATAAGTTTGCTGGGCTTGAATACGTTTATGGGTTGGCTGACGATAGTCAGCTTTGATACTATGGTCTTTCATAATGCGAATGACTCGTTTCTTATTGACGGTATAAGGAATCTGATGACTTAACTTGATTAACCTAGTCATTTTGTCATAGCCAACGCTTTGCTTGTGTTCATTTTCTAACTGTTTAATCAATTGGAGAATCTCCGATTCTTCAATCTCATATTTAGTCGGTTCATGTTTCAGCCATTTGTAGTAAGCCTGTCTAGTAATTCCAGCGACCTTGGTCAATTCACTAATAGAATAACCTTCATTGTTCATTTCTTGAATCGCTTGATATCGTCCGGTCGTTTCACCTCCCGATTGCGTATTTCGACTAATTTTTTTGCAAAAGCGATTTGCAGCTCCCGTTCACGGTCACGAGCTTCTAGCTCACGAACTCGTTTCCTTAGTCTTTCTAGTTCATTAGTGGGCTCTTTTCCTTTATTACGCCCACGGTTATCTTTTAGTACTTCCCAGTCGCTATTTACTCGGTACTTCCGTACCCAAGAATAAACTCGTTGGTAACTAATATCATACTTCTCTGCAGCCGCTTTATAGTTATTGTTATGTTCAATTGTCCATCGGACAATCTGCCTCTTTTCATCAAAGGTTACTTTTCGTCCCATTTTTCTGACTCGCTTTCTCGTTGTCTGATTAACTCGGAGTTTGTCATTATTGTAACTGATAACCCATTGATGTAGTTGAGAAATATTTCTAATTTGATACTGCTGGAGAATTGCTTGATTAGTATACTTGCCAGAAAGATAAGCTTTTACAGCAGTTAACTTAGTCTCTAATGAGTACTTCTGATTATGCTTAGGTCTAATTAATCCCGCCAATCCAGCGAGTAGGAATTGCTTAATCCACTTACTCATGTTTGCTGGTCGGACACCATGGTAATCGGAGTACACCGTTAAACCATAATCCGATTTCTGATAATCATGAAGTAATTTAAGCTTTTCAATAGTTGAATAACTTACAATGCAAAACACCCCCTAGGATTCACACTTTTATTATTTAAAGTGTCAACCCTAAGGGGTATTGTACGTGGGATTACCAATCGTTTATGCAATTATTGGTGGCCAGATGGATGCCTTTAAGCCATTAGTACAGCTCTATCGTGTTGTGGCTGAAAAAACAGGTCACAAATTAAGTGAGATGCCTGTTTCTGCCCACTCGTGGGGATGGCTAAGCGATGACAAGGAAAAGGCAATCAAAGAATACTTCTACCCAACTAAATTGCTTGTTGATACGATTAGTAAAGAGCGGCCTCAATGGACTGGCATGACATATGAACAATACCTTGAAAGCATTGGCGAAAATGGTGTTATTTTTGTCGGGGATGCCGATACGGTTGCTGACAAGATTATTAAAATGATGGAATTGCTTGGCTTGAAGCGTTTCTACCTTCACTTGCCAATTGCCTCAATGCCCCATAAAGATGTATTAAAAGCAATTGAAATTTATGGGAAAGAGGTTGTACCAAAAGTCAAAAAATATTTCAAGGATAAAAGCAAATTGAATGACTTTTCAATTAAATGGAAAGAATAAAAAGACAGACAGTTCAATGCACAAAGATTCTGTACATTGAACTGTCTTTTTTGTTCCAAGTTACCACTATAACCTGTTAATTTATCAATAATATTTCCCAGAAAATAATTACCTAACCGTATCTTTAGTTAAAATGTAAAATTTCATTTACAGGACGACGCTCTGAATGGTAGCTATTAATTGTCGTATCAGCCGAATACCCAAGCGAGATACCAACGATAAACCGTTCATCGTCTGGCACATTCAAAGTTTGGTGAAGAATAGCTGGGAAACGAACGCTGTTATAGGTTGGAATTGTTCCTAAACCATAAGCAGTTGCGGCTAACATAATGTTTTCAGCAAATAAGCCCGCATCAAAAATCGACCAATCTGGTGAAGCTTTAGGAATAGTAATATAAAGAATTACTGGCGAATCATATAAAGTATTGCTGGCATTTGTCATCTTTTCATGTGCCTCATCAAAATTAGCAAAATGATGAACAATCCCATGTCGCCATTGCTTCATATTATCTTGGGTTTGCGGTGCCCAATCTTCACGGCTCATCACTGGCAAATCTGAATTTCCTTGATTACCTGCAATATCTTGATCACGATAAGCATTCTTAATTTCTTGTAATGTATCACCCATCGCACAATATACTTGCCAAGGTTGAGAGTTTACCCATGATGGAGCACGTTGAGCTAATTCAACAATTTTAGTAATCATCTTCTTTTCAACTGGTTTGTCTGTAAATTGACGAATTGAATGGCGTTGATTAATTGCATCTTGTAAATCCATTAGATGATTCCTCCTAAATTACATCCTCTTACTAAAGTTTAGCATATCTAGGTTTACTTTAATAAGATCTTGTATTAGTCACTTGATTTCTTTCGCCGTACTGCTTCTCTAATCTTGGGATAGCGAACCATTAAGCAAGCACCATAAGTAAAACTAGTTGCGACATTTAACACCCAGATGAACCAGGCGTTGTGACTACGGAAAAATGCGATTGTGAATAAGTCTTTAAGAACCTCTTCAAACAGTTCATGTGATATTTCCGTAGCATTAATATGCACGCCATAAAATACTTCAACACTGATGCCAATTGCAAATGAAACTATCCAGCCAACAAGATAAGGCCAATTTCTTTTAACCTTCAAAATTGGCCGCTGATGGGAATCTAGTTTATTGGTGTCTTTAATCTGTGTTTTGCTTGCCTGTAGAAAGCCAATTGAAGCTCCTAAGATTAGAAGAATAATTGTAAGTCCAGCTGCCGTTAAAGATCTGACGTTTTTTAAACTCAAGACCATCATAATTGCGGAATACACCGGGATAATTATTAGCTCAAATCGTGTTACCTTTTCATATTCAAATGTTCCTTTAATGAATTTATAGATTAATAAAATTACAAATATAGTCATTGATAATACCCTAACTTTTAAGATTATATTTGTATTGTACTATATCTTACTTTTTAATTTTCACCATATTTAGGAGGAAATAATGAGTTTCCTATCCCCATGTGAAACTTTGATGTGCTTGATCAACAATTCCACTCTGAACCTTTACGTTAAAAAGTTCTTCTAGTTGAGCAGATAAGTCAGCAACTGCCCGGTCAACAGCATCTTTATTTATATCGACAAAACCATCAATTTTGAAAAAGACACTGGTCGTATCCGGGGTAATTTTTCCCTTATCGCTTTGTCGCCAAGTCCACCGTCTTGTCCGTATTTCATTGCCAACTGCGTATACGACTTCACCTTCATCAGGAATTTCAACGTCATCTTTGCCTTCCCCAGCAGAATAAATTCATCGGTTTCTGGCTAAGCTAATCGCATCATAATATCAGTTGAAGCATTATCCAAATTATGGGTATCCATCGGCAAAGTATATTTAAAAGAAACCGCATTGTTAAGATCAACTAAAGGATTAATATGAGGAAGCTCCTTTCTTTTTGATAATCGTTTAAATAGTGCCTCAACAGAGCACAGGTATTTATTAGGATTGATTCCTAGTTACCGAAATGCCTCCCTATAAGGAATAATTTCTGGTCGTTCTTTAACATTAACCCCTGCAAAATTTTGCTGAGCAAGCTGTTCATACTTTTCTAGTAATCGATCAATTTCTGAATACTTTTGACGATTATCAATACCATGTGCAACCACAATGCCAACATACATGTTTGGTAACTTCTCAAAGATTTCTGGTGCAACAATAAATTTCATAATTTTCCTCCTAAAAAACAAAAAGCTGGATAAGAAGCCCGCTGCCGTAACAACGCTCTTATCCAGCTTGTAATTTTTACAAACCCTCTGAACTTAGGTTATTTAATTTTTAGATATTGTATCAAGTTGCTTTAAGGACGTTAAGAAAAAATCCTAAGGCAACAATCCAGCAACCTTATCACCTAATGTTGGATAAATCGCCATCACTTTTCGGCGATACTCATCCCCATTAATCTTCAAACCAATAATTGGCAAAAAGTTATTAACATCATCAGCTGCATAATCGCCAATTTCACTTGCCCCGACCAATTGCTGATCCTTAAAGACTAAGGTAAGGGTACTGATTTGATCGTTTTGGCCTGCGTAAAGGCTACCATATTTTAGTGAAACTGTCTTAACTTGATATTGTGAGTCACCAGCGACATCATCCGGATTAACACCGGCGCGAGCTACTTCAGGAAAAGTAAAAGCTGTTTGACCAATTGTCGGATAAACAATATTTTGATCCGTTTGACCTGTTAAATAGTCAAAAAGATATTGACCCTCAAATTCAGCAACCGGTGTTAGTTTAGGCTGTTGACGATTAACAACATCCCCAATTGCGTACACACCATCAACCGTTGTCATCAAGTGACCATCGACATTAATACCATGACGATCATATTCAATATCAGTATTTTCAAGCGCTAATTTTTCGATATTTGGATGACGCCCGGTTGCATCAAGCACATAGTCAGCCTGTACTTCACCATGATCAGTTGTAACGAGCAAGCCGTCTTTACCTTGACTTACTTTTTGCGTATCAGTATTAAAGCTAAATTTTATTCCCCGTTGCTTCATCGCATTAACTAGCGCTTCATCTTCCGCCTTGGTAAATTCACGAAGGACGCGGTCAGAATGAACAACGATTGTTACTTCAGCGCCAGCAGCTGCTACAAGGGTTGCTAACTCTAATCCCACAAAGCCAGCACCGATTATCGTAATCCGTTGTGGAAGTTCTTTTAACGAGAGAAGGTCATAACTGGTATGAAGATACTCTTTACCCGAAATATCCAGAATATTTGGTGTTTGCCCCGTCGCAATGATAATATGATCGGCCTGGTATTGGTGACCGTTTACAGTAATAGTATGGTTATCAACGAAACTTGCGTAACCATCTTCAACATCGTGACTTTTCTTAATAATATCGCGAGTTTCGCCTGGCCATGGATCAAATCGCTTAAGCTTAGTCTGCATTAATGCTTCCCAATCTAATTTTGCTGGTTGACTAATGCCCCGGCCAAGAAGTTGCTGAGATTGGAGGACAGTCCGGACTGCTCCCTCCAGAAAAATTTTTGGCTCGCATCCATAATTAGGACAAGTGCCCCCATATTCGAAGCCCTCGATTGCCAATACTTTACGGTCGGTTTTAGCCAAAAGATTAGCCATTTTATAGGCAGCTGGTCCTGATCCGATCAGAATATCATCATACTTTTTCATGTTCATCCCTCCAGATTCTTACATTATTGAATCAAGTGTAACTTAAGTAGTGAAAATAGTACAAACGTTTTGTTTCGTCGTATAAAAATATTAATCAAAACTCAATTAATACTTATCCTTTTTTATCATGAAAGCGAATTCAACTAATGATTTAACAGTATTTTGTCTAACCTATTGTATGATCCATTCAAGAATGATAGATTAGCCTTTAATTATTAGGAGGTGGTTTACATGTTAAAAGTTAATACATTATTTATCATGATCGCCAGTATTCTCGTTTTATTGATGACACCAGGACTGGCTTTTTTCTATGGTGGTCTAGTCAATCGGCGCCATGCTAATAACATGTTGCTAACTGTTTTTATGATGTGTGGCTTAGCCGTGATTCTCTGGATTACAGTAGGCTATTCTCTTTCATTTTCTGGCAACCATTGGGGAATAGTCGGAAATTTAAATAATATATTAATGATTCATGTGCCAATCGATGCTATCACTAAAACCGGTATTCCAATTGGCGATTATGCAATGTTTATGATGATGTTTGCAATTATTACCCCGGCAATCTTTTGTGGATCGGTCGTCGGCCACGGACGCTTTAATTTTTTAGTAATGTTTACCATTTGCTGGTCTATCTTTGTTTACTACCCCCTTGTCCATATGGTTTGGGCACCACATGGACTATTGGCAAAATTAGGGGCAGTTGACTTTGCTGGTGGATTAGTTGTTCATGTAAATGCGGGAATAACGGCCTTAATCCTTTCAGCCTGGGTTGGTCGACGGAAAGATGTTCATTCTCAACGCAATAATTTATCGTGGGTATTAATTGGAACAGCCCTTTTATGGATTGGTTGGTACGGCTTTAACGCTGGTTCGGCCCTCGCCGTTAATGATACGGCCGTGCAAGCCATGTTAACAACGACCATCTCATGTTCAAGTGCAATGGTAACATGGATGTTATTAGATCGTTATCAGTTTAATCATGTTACCCTAGCTGGAGTCTGTAATGGTGCAATTACTGGTTTAGTAGCAATCACTCCTGGAGCAGGCTACGTTACACTAGGTGGTTCAATGATTATTGGAATAGTCGGTGCAATCGTTAGCCAATACTTTATTACTAAGATCAAACCACACCTGCCAATTGATGATGTTGTTGATGCATTCGGTTGTCATGGGGTTAGTGGTATCTGGGGAAGTATTGCAACTGGTATTTTTGCTAGCCATCAAATCAGTCATCTAGTACCTAATGGGCTTTTATTTGGTGGTGGTTTGCACCTTTTGCTTGTTCAAATCTTCGTTACCTTATTGACAATTATCTTTATCGGTGTGATGGATATTGTCTTAATAAAACTGCTCTCAATTGTTTTACCGGTTTCGATTGATAATGAAAAACTGGCGGCGATTCAAAGTAAGTGAACTTAAATTTTTGCTGCAAAATTAGATTATTTACGTATATATTCCTTTAGAAGTAAAAATACATAAGGAGTAAATTTATGAATAATCTATCACGAGAAGAACAAATTGCCTTAATCTATGACAAATGGCAAAAGATGACAATTACTAGTGATCCAATGTTTGGACTAGTAATGCAAAATAAAGAAATTTGTTTAGAGTTAATTAATAGAGCCCTGCCAAACATTAAAGCAAAACAGATTATCCAGTTAGACACCCAAAAAGATATTAATATTGTTAGTGCCCATCGTGTTCGCTTTGACGTTTATGTTCGTGATGATAAAAATAATATCATTGTCATTGAAATGCAAGTTAATAATCAAAATAACATACCAGCACGGTTACGTTATTACCAAGAACAGGTTGATCATGAGCTATTAAGACCTGGAGATAATTACTCAGTACTCAATAATTACCCTACTTATATTATTATGTTTTGTAATTTTGATTATTTTAAGCAGGGATGGGCACGATATGAATTTAATCTTACTTGTACTAGAGACCATAATCTAAAATTTGGTGATAATCGGACAGTCGTTATCTTCAATGCTCTTGCTAAAAAATTTGATAAAAATGATGAACCGATTAAGAACTTCCTTGCTTTAATGTGCAATCAAGGCGACAATAAGAATAGATTTATTGCACAGATTCAAGACGAAATTAATAAAGTCAAACAAGATCCAGAAAGGAGAAATGGCTTTATGAAGTACGAATTAAATTTAATGGACGCTAAAAGGGAAGCTAAAATGGAAGTTCGCAAAGAGGACATAAAAAAGTTAATTGACTCTCTCTACGAACTCAATATTAAACCAGAGATCGTTAAACAAAAAGTTATGGAAAAATATAATTTAACTGATGATGAATATGATAAATTTCTCGAATAATAAAAAGAGTGTATACAAATGAACCTTTTGTATAGCACTCTTATTTTATTGATGTATCTGATATCCAGCTGCCCAGGCATCAGCTAATGAATCCTTTCAGGGGCAATTCCAGGATCTGGATATTGTCCTGGCAAGTAACGGCACATTGTTGACTTACCACCAATAATTGAATTTGGTTCATAGTTATCGGAATCATCCCATGGCTCTGATTCCCTTGGTGGGGTTATCATTTTATTATTAGGCTGCTGAATTATTGAAGATACTGTCTGACTATTATTTGAATAACCCTTCTCATTATTCGGTTACTGAGACTGTTACTCGCTTATTGAGGCTGCCGACTAATTATTATTGGAAGATTTAGCAGCAGAACTATCTTTCCCTTTGTCCTTAGATTCTTTTGTCGACTTTTTCTTCTTATCCAATTCTTTGGTTGTTTTAACGACTGAATCTCTTTGAGTTTTCTGTGCCTGATTATGGTTACTAATAAACCATCCCCCACCAACTAGTAATAGGGCAACTACTATCCATAGCCATGGACGGCGGTAAAATGGTTTCTGATGTTGCTTCCTGTTCATAACTAACCTCCCTTATATCTGGACTTTCTATTTGTATCAATTATTTTCTGCTTTTATTATATAAAATCTACATACGGACAAGATACTGCATTTACAAAAGATTAATGCGGTTAATTAATTTTTAAAAGATTAGTTATAGGATATTCATAATTTAAAAAGCCGAGCAACAGCCACCTTCTCTAAAGAATTTAGTAATTACTTGGCTTTTTATCAAAATTTATTCCATTGCGGGGAGATTAGTCTCTATTCTTTACCTATTTCTATGTAAGTAAGCTCCATTTTAGCTATTTACTGTTATTACCCATCAAGATTCTCGAAATTTTAGATTAACCAAATCGTTTAATAACAGTATTAATATCATCTCTTAATTCTTCGCTAAAACCATTTAAATCTTCATCTGTAATTACTTTCTCTGATATTAACTGCAGTAAAGTTTGAAACATGGCTCTCTTCGATACTTCAACAATAACCCCCGGCGATTTTCGATCTGCTTTTATTCGTTTTTCCAACTTCCAAAATTTATTTGATGGCGAACCATCACCATTTAATATTCTTTTGTATTCTTGGTTAAGTCGATTCATATATCTTTTTTGCCATTCTGGAAGCAACTTGTTGAATAATTGCCAGTCACTTTTAGAGATATTATTCATTTTCCCTTACCTCGTTTTTACTTTAATTATATGGTGGATTATAGAATGAAGTTAGCCACCCAGTTGGTGGTAAATAAAAAACGCCATTCGGCGTGACATCAGGTATCATATTAAGTGAACCAAACCTATATGAAAGGATGTCCGTCAAATGACGCACTTAAATGATACCATGTCTACTAGTTTATTGACTACTCATAAAAAGAATGCTCATCTTACTAAAGAAGAACGTGTGATGATTGCGACTTTAAAGTCGCAAGGACTTTCCAATCGCGCAATTGGTCGCCAATTAGGAGTTAATCATCAAACAATTAATAACGAGCTCAACCGTGGTACGGTCCGCCAACTTCGTCGTCAAAAATCTAATGGTAAGATTTACGAATATTCTTACTACATCTATAGTTATGAAGCTGGTCAGGCCACATATCTTGAACATCACCGCCATTCTGGTCGTCGTCGCTTATATTATTCTTCAAAGCAATTTTTACGATTAGCTGATCAGCTAATGCTTGGTGAGTTTGACGACCACCATTACTCCCCACAAGCGGTTATTTATAAGGCTCGAGATTTAATGAATGATGGCACCCTGATCCCAAAGTCGGTTGTAACTTTATATCAATGGATTAATGAGGGTGTGCTTCGTACGTCCAATTTAGACCTCTTTGAAAAACCTAAACGTAAGCATCATCGAACTCATCCGCAAGCTAAAAGGTGCTTAGGGCCTAATATTGCTCAACGACCTCAAACTGCGGACCAACGGTCCGAAATTGGCCATTGGGAACTAGATACAGTTCAGGGACAGAAAAACGGTAATGACAGTGTTGTACTAGTAATGACTGATCGCCTTTCACGAGTTAATATCACGAGTAAAATTGCTGGTAAAACTGCGCATGCAGTAAATCAGTTCTTTATAAATTTACGCCAGAAAATGGGCACAGATGCTTACTATCGCATCTTTAAGACAATAACCTCTGACAACGGTTCAGAATTTAGTGAGTTAACACAAGTTCACGATCATGTTTTCTATGCTGATCCGTATTCCCCTTGGGAACGTGGATCCAATGAGATCAATAACCGGTTTCTCCGCAAGGAGATTACCAAAGGTGAAGCTATAAATAACTATAGTAGTGCTCAGATCATAGCGACTAATGATTGGATGAATCACTATCCACGAGCTATGTTTAATGGACATTCGTCAATGAATATCTATCGTAAGGCCTTCTACCAAGAGATATCACAGCTCCATCAACCAATAATCAATTGGTCAGTATTATTTATTTGAGTCCAGTGGCTAACTTATTCTTGAAATTTAGGACTTTAATTATATCCAGAAAGATCAACTTAGGAGCAAAAAATTGCTTCGAAATGTAAAAGAATGTAAAAATGAGGTGAACTAAAATGATTAATAAGCTAAAAAATCCATTTGACCCAAGCTTTGGGACCCTACCTCAAATTATCCTTCCCAACTATCAAAGTGATTTTGAAAGTCCCACATCAGTTGCCCAAGCGATTGCCTACGATGATCCTAATCGAGTAATTTTCATTACGGGGTTACGCGGGTCTGGCAAAACTGCTCTCCTGACTCAAATTGAGCAACAAGTAGTGAAATTGCCTAACACCTATGTAGTGAAGATTGATAATAATCAACGAATGGTTCAAAACTTTGGACACAATCTTAAAAATATTTTCAAAATGCACACCCTTACTGATAAGATTGCTTCAATTTCAGTAAGGGGCTTTGGACTTAGTTTTAACAAAACTAACGAGGATTACACTACTCAAGATATTGAGAATTTCATGACAATGTTGACAAAGCTTAATAAACGCGTCGTTATTTTTATTGATAAATTTAATCATAAAGAAAATACCCGTGAATTTATCCAACTTCTCCAGAATTTAAAGCGACATAATCTTAATTTTTATTTAGTTGCTGATGGTTTGCCTAAAATGATTTATGATATTGAGCACGATCAAACATTAACCTTTTTAAAACGAGCTCGACATATTCAAACAACCATGTTAAATATCAATGAGATTGAAATGGAATATCAAAAGCATCTCAAGTTTGACTCCGTTGTCACCCATCAAATTGCTCAACTAACCGATGGCTATTCCTTTGGCTTTCAATTACTTGGCTATAAACTTTGGAATGCCACTATGATTAGCCAACAGCCTGCTAATCAACAAACATTTAATGCAATTAAATCCCTATATATTCAAGACTTATTTACGCAAAGCTATGACATCATTTTTGATAATCTTTCCAACCACGACCGGGAATATCTCGTTGGAACAGCCAATAATATGACAACAACCCAGATTGCTGACTTGATGAATTATCAAAAGTCAGCCAAGCAGCAGCAAAATTACGTTAACCAGTACCGCCGACGAATGATTCAACAAGACTTGATTATCCCCGCAGATAATGGAAGAGTAAAGTTCAAGTTACCACTATTCAAAGAGTACCTAGCCGATACACAAAATCCAGATTCGATTCGCTATAATCCATCGATTTAAGGAAAAAGCCACTATCTTGGAACTCAACATAGAGTCCAAGATGATGACTTTTTAAATACTTCGAAAAATTATTACCTACAATTCCCGTTCAAAGATGGTGTGGGGTGATTAAAATATAAATATAGAATTGTAAGGCACTCAGCTATTTTAGCTGGGTGTTACTTTTATTCCATCGCATTAGGTATTCTTCATTTCCCGTTTCATCTATTTGTTTCTTAATAACTTTCAGTCCATGTTGTTGATAAAAATGGTAAGCTGACTCATTTTTTACATACACATGGAGTGTAAACGAAGCGTAATTCTGCTGAATTACCGTTAATAATTGACTACCAATTCCTTGATTTCGAAATTCTTTTTTGATAAAGATTCCTGCTAAGTAGTTTTCTTGCAAGCCAACAAATCCAACTAACTGATCACCACTTTCTGCAACCAATACATTAGATTGCAATAACGCCTTTCGAACTTCTTGAAAATGCTCACGCCAATATTGTTGCTTAACAAATGGATGTGCTTCAATATTACAATTCAGCCAAATTTCCATGACTTGATCAAGATCACTCGCCTTAAATTTTCTGGTAGTTATTTCTGCCTTTTGCTGATATCTTAGCTCAATAAATCCATTATAACTTTTTGTCCCAATCAATTGCAGATTAATTGGATTGGGCAAAGTGTTAAATAAGCGTATGCCCTGGCCAAGCAATGTAGGGACGATGGTCAGGTAATATTCATCAATCAAATTTTGTTGTGCAAGTTGTTGAACTAAACTAGCTCCACCACAAATCCAAATATCTTTACCTGATTGCTGCTTCAGTTGCTTAACTAATTTAGCAGGTTGCTCTGCTGTGAAATGAATATTATCGGTTGAAGTTTCTTGGCGATGAGTAAAAACGTATGATTGCAAATCTTCATATACCCATTCATCAGGGGACAATTCTGTTTTCACCTGATGATATGTGTTCCACCCCATCAAAACTGTATCAATATCCTTGATAAATTCTGAATATGTATCTGGGTTATTGCTATCGTCACTATGACCTTGAATCCAATCAACTCCACCGTTGTTATCAGCAATATACCCGTCAAGACTCAGTGCGATAAATAGTATTACTTTCCGCATCCCTAATCACCTACCCTTTTCCGTTAGTAAATCACCATCTTTGAACGTTACATGAAGTTCAAAGATGGTGAGGCAAATTATTTAATTAACTGGTTTAATTCGGTAATATCCACAGTATCAAGGTCAATTGCTTCTCCACCTAGCCAGGCAAAAAGGTCAGGCTCGACTTGCCCTTTTTGGTAATCATCATAATACTGCTCTAAACCACCGACACCACCAATATCTTCAATAATACCGTAACCACGGGCTTTTTGAACATGTGGTAGCTCCTCATTAGTAACTGGTTGAATTTTTTGGACATGAAGTTTAAACTCCCAGCCGTCCCCATAGTCATAATGAATAGTTAACTTATCTTTTTCATTTAATAATGAGACCGTTGCTAGGTCAAGTTTAACTTTTGTCATCCCGCCTGGCACAAAATCCGCTGACTGAGTATAAAATTCCTGAGTCTGTTCATTAATTGCATCATACAAGTGTGCCAAGTCACCATGAAACATCAAAATCACTGTTTCAGCGAGTTCCTCAATTGTACTACTACCCTTAATCACGAACGTACGGCTTGCTAACGGTTTAAAATCAGCTAATTTAGCAGTAATTACATACGCTTGACCATAGTTTTGTGGATTAATCAATTGACGGTTGCTAACATTCGCTGGTATATCTGATTGTGCTGGAGCTAGTTCATCAAGCAACTGCTGAATAAGAGAATCTTGATAGTCATCTTCTGGCATAGCTAATTCTGGTTCTCCATAGATAATATCGTAGCTTGTATCTAGATAGTCTGCAACATCCCTAGCGGCTGATTGACTCACGATCCCTGTGTGACTTAGAAAAACATAAAAATTGGATAACGTAGCAGAAAGAAGATCCTCATCAATTTGATCTAACGTTCCAGCAAAAAAGATGTTTGGCGCAGCTAGGTTGGTTGTAACCATACAAATTTCATTTTTTAACATGAAGTGGTTCAAAAATTGGTCCAAGATACGACGAGCAGTCTTATCATCCCCCATTAACTGACCATCGGCACTGGCGATAAACTGGTCAATCATTTGCTGGTTGTTTTGGCTAATCGCTTGAACTGTTGCTGGATTATCTGCTGAGGCTTTTCCTTCGTCATCCGCCCAAATACGGGGATCTTTAAATTGTAGCTTGATAGTACAATATTTGGCCCCCGGTCGTGGAGCTTTCACCTTCACCGGATGTTCTTCATTAACCAATTGGCAAAATTGCATTAAAACTTCCTGATCATTTCCAGATAAAGCTAATAACAAGTAGACAAGATCATTAAAATCCTCAGTTGATGAAAAAT
The DNA here is from genome assembly GCF_034259105.1 of Limosilactobacillus reuteri. Lineage (NCBI taxonomy): Bacteria > Bacillati > Bacillota > Bacilli > Lactobacillales > Lactobacillaceae > Limosilactobacillus > Limosilactobacillus reuteri. The sequence continues at coordinate 1,531,280 of NZ_CP139478.1, forward strand.
CATCATTATCGTTAAGGGTTTCCTTAAATTCTGCTTGGTGGCTAGCAATTATCTGCAAATAATTTTTAAGTTTTTCGTTTTCAGCAGATGGGATTGGCCGGTATAAATTAAACGAAAAAACGTTTTGCATTAACCAAGTACGTTGCGGATCAACCAAAAAGGGCATTTTATTTAGAAAGTTAATGGCAACTTGACTAAATTTACCCTCGCCTAATTTGTCAGTAAAGACTGGTAAACCAGTTTCCTCTTCTACATATAGGTAGTATGTTTTATTATCAATCTTTACCGGACTAAGCTGCCACCGTCGTAAAGGCTTTTGGCTAATCTTACCAGTATTATGAGGTAGTCGATCAGCCAGGTCAGGACTATAAAATAACTGTGCCATGATTGCTACTCCTTTATTTTTGAATGTGTGAGAAATGAATTTTATTCGCTGGCTATAAAAGTATCACTTATAGTTTACAGTTGTAAGAATGTCCAAGCAAGTTATGATCCCTGAACATTAATCCACAGTTTTAGCAAATTTTTGATAGTATTAACCATTTTACTTAAACCGATATTGGGCGATTTTTTGCAAATAACTTTGGCGGCGTTGTGGGGATGCCCGCACTCAGCCGCTTTATTTTTGATTACCACTGCTGGTAACAATGAAAACTCTATCTGTTACCAAGTTCATCAAAAAGCGATCGATATTATGAAAGACCGTAAACATGACCCCCGCTTCTATCCAGTTATTTATGGCGCCAGTCGTGATGAAGACTGGTCGAGTCCTGCTGTCTGGAAAAAAGCTAACCCTTCACTCGGTATTACTGTCAAGATGGAAAAAGTCAAGGATGCCTATAATTCAGCCAAGGAAAATCCAGCTGAAGAGAATACTTTCCGGCAGCTCCGACTCAACCAATGGGTTAAACAGGATGTTCGTTGGATGCCGATGGACAAGTGGGATGCTTGTGCTTTTCCAGTGGATCCTGATGAGTTACGCGGGCGCGATTGCTATGACGGATTAGACCTATCTTCCACCACTGATATCACTGCGTTTGTCCTTGTCTTTCCACCATGTGATGAATCGGAAGGCTACACTTTGCTCCCCTACTTCTGGATTTCTGAAGACAATGTCGATTTACGGGTTCGCCGCGATCATGTTCCATACGATATCTGGAAACAGCAAGGTTACCTGCAAACTACGGAAGGCAACGTTGTTCACTATGGTTTCATTGAACATTTTATCGATGATCTTGGTAAAAAATATCATATCCGAGAAATTGCCTTTGATCGTTGGGGCGCCGTTGAAATGGTTCAAAATCTGGAAGGTATGGGATTTACAGTCGTGCCATTTGGTCAAGGGTTTAAGGATATGACCCCGCCAACCAAGGAACTGATGCTATTAACCCTTGAAAAGAAGATTGCCCACGGTGGCCACCCGATACTGCGCTGGATGATGGATAACATCTATATTCGGACCGACCCTGCGGGCAACATTAAACCCGATAAAGCCAAATCTACCGAAAAAATTGATGGCGTAGTAGCAACTATCATGGGTTTAAATCGAGCCATCAGAAATGAAGATAATGGCGATTCAGTTTACGATGGTCGCGGACTATTGATGCTTTAATCAGCAAAATAGAACGCATTAGCATTCTAATGTGATATAATATCATTAATAAATCCGAGGAGGTCTAAACATGGCAACTGCTACTAAATCCACTACTATCCGTTTTGATGAAGATGTCTTAAAACTGATTCATAAACAAGCAGATCTTGATGGTCAAACTGCTACCGAATTCATGCGAAATGCCGTTTTAGAAAAGCTCGAAGATAGCCTTGACTATCAAGATGCAGTCAAAAACATCCGTGAATCCCATGGTCAAGCTGTGTCTCGCGATGACGTTAAGAAGCAATTAGGTCTTTAATGATGAAATACACCTGGTCATTTAATCAAAAAGCACTAAAAGATTTTAAGAAAAATCTCGATAAACCTGTTCAGCAACGAATCATTAATTGGCTTGACAAACATATCGAAGGTTCTAATAATCCTCGAGTTTGGGGCAAAGCCCTGGAAGGCGAACTCGGTACTCTGTGGCGTTACCGAATTGGTAGTTACCGCATCATTGCTGATATTCAAGATGAAGTTTTTACGGTTGTTGCTGTCAAGGCAGGTAAAAGAAATGACGTCTACAAACGAAAAAGGTAAGCGACCATTAGATCTATCAAAGCTATCAAAAAGTGAATTTAACCGAGAAATTCAAAAGGGCTTTGATTATTCAAGCATAATCAAACATTTACTGCCCCAAAAAGTGAAAAGAATTAAAGAATCGAAATCAGCATCGGCTTTTCATGAAGTGCCCTACAATTGTTATACAAGAAATCTAATGATTGTGAGGCACTTTTTTGTATGACCAAATATAAATCAGAACTGAAAGCCCAAATTGTTCATGAATACCTTTCGACTTCGCAAAGTACTAATGATTTAAGTAAGAAATATCAAATTAATGGGCGACGTATTGCTGAATGGGTTCAGGGATACCAATTGAGGGGGATCAACGCCCTTGAAAAACGACGTCATAAACGAATATTTACCGCCGATTTTAAACTAAATGTGATAGACTACTACCAAACTCATGAGGATTCGATGGCTGAAGTAGCCGCTCGCTTTAATATTTTAACAGCGCAAGTTTCAAGATGGCGTTCGCAATTTGAACGGGACGGTATTGCAGCTTTGAAGTCTCACCCGAAAGGCAGGCCGTCTAAAGTGAAACATACTAAAAAACAGGCTCGTCAGCTCGCTAATAAGAGTGAGCTGGAACGATTAAAGGAAGAATTGGCGAAGAAGAACCAAGAACTTTATGAAACTAAGATGGAGCGTGATATCTTAAAAAAATCGCTGTCCCTGTTCGGACCCTCAAAGCCAGGAAGAAAAACCAAATAGTGAATCAGATCAGGGACGATCAATCACAGCGACCAAAGAAAATGCGCTATAAGATCGGCGATCTTCTCAAAACCATTGGGCTTGCCAAGGCAACCTATCACGATGAACGTAAACGAATTGCCCGCTCTCACGACAAATACGAAGAAGCTAAGGCTCAAATTCTAAAGATTGCCCAACGGTTTAGACTTCGTGGACGTTAGACCGCAGGTTATCGTCGTATTCAAATGGAGCTAGACCGAATAGGATTACATTTGGCTGGGGATACTATTCGCAAGTTAATGCGGGAATTAAATGTTCAAGTAAGTTTGTATAATCGCCATCGTAATGGTAAGTATTCATCCTACCATGATACGGTTGGTAAGATTGCGGACAATCGGTTAAAACAAAGATTCAATGAAAAACGTCCCTATCATGTTATCCATACTGATGTAACACAAGTCCGTTTAGCTAATCATCAGTGGGCTTACATCTCAGCGATGATTGATGAAGCGAGTCAAGAGATTCTAGCTTTCCAAACAAGTATCAGTCCAAACAAAGAACTGATTATAAAAACCATAGAAGAATTAATTACCAATCTACCTGAGAATGCTCACCCAATTATTCATTCGGATCAGGGCTGGCATTACCAGTTAGATTGCTATACCCAAAAATTGGCGGATCACCAGTTTATTCAAAGCATGTCGCGGAAAGGAAATTGCCTGGATAACGCTCCAGTAGAAAGTTTCTTTCACTTATTTAAGACCGAGTTACTAGCAGGGTTTCTGCCATGCAAGGATATCGCAGAATTAACCGAACTTTCTCACGACTACGTTCAATACTTTAACCATATCAGAACAACCTTAAAGACAAAAGGCATGACTCCAGTCGAATACCGAAACCATGCCTTAGCAGCTTAATATTTTAAATTTGTCTAACTTTTGTCTTGCACTTCATCATAAGTCGGTGCTTTTATTATGCCCTGAAAGGAGCTGATGCTATGGGCTTTCTCAATAAACTATTCCACACCAACAAGGCTTCACCTAAGAATACCTTGTCTAGCACTATGTCATTTCTCTTCGGTAGTTCGATGGCAGGACAAACAGTAACTGAACGCACAGCAATGCAGAATACGGCTGTTTATGCCTACGTCCAGGTATTAGCTGAAGAGTTAGCAGAATTACCACTTCATATTTACCAATACACTAATGATGGCGGCAAGCAACGGGCGATCAAGCACCCTCTTTATTTTTTGCTGCATGATGCGCCTAACCCAGAGATGACCAGTTTTATCTTCCGGGAAACCTTGATGAACCATCTTTTGCTTTGGGGTAACGCCTATGCCCAAATTATCCGGAATGGTCAATGGCACTGAGAACTTGATTAACCATCAGATCACCTTCTTACAATAAATTCTACTATTTTATGGCAGGTTAGTAATTAATTTTTAAGATATTGTTGTAACAAAGCGCTGGTCGCTAATTACACGGTTCAACATATGATTGAGAAATGACATCGCATCATTACAGCACAAAAGGTAAATGATAAAATAGAAGTAAGTTAATTATCTGGAAAGGAGGAGTCCAGATTGGATAGTAAGATTGTTGCCCGCCCCTTAGTCACCATCACGAATGTCATTTGGAGCTTTAATACAGAATTGCACCGGCCGCAATTATTGTTAATTAAACGGGCCGATGAACCATTAAAGGGCAAGTGGGCCTTGCCAGAAACTCTGTTGCGTAGTCATGAAAGTGCTGATGCAGCGTGCATTCGCTTGATTGACGATAAGATTGGCCTTCAGGTGCCGATGAGTTCAACTGAACAATTGGCTACTTTTACTGATCCCAACCGGGTTGCTGATAGCCGGGCCTTATCATTAGCCTACATGACTTACCTGCCTTCGACGCCCAAGCTGCATCCGGGCTATGGGGCAACGGACGCTCAATGGTTTACCTTGAGTGCTGATCAACACAAGTATGTAATTAGTCACGATCGGCAGCAATTCATCCTAACGACACCTTCTGACCTTGCGTTTGACCATGTTCAAATTATCAACACCGCCATTAATCGGATCAAAAATAAGCTCGATTACCAACCAGGTATTCTCCACATTCTCGGCGATTCCTTTACCCTGCGTCACAGGCCCGGGAAGTCTTTGCGGCGTTCTTAGGAACGACCCTGGATAAAATCGATAATTCCAATTTTAAGAAAACTCATAACCACCTGTTTAAGGAAGTCGGCACCGCCTCATTACAACACTCAGGTCGGCCGCCAAAGTTGTTTAAGCTAAATTGTTAATTTTATAAACTTGCATTTTCAAAAAGAGTATCTAACTAGAAGTAAATAAAAGGCAAAGATACTTTTATTTTTACGATAATTAAAGTACTTTTTACTTAAAAGAAAGTGTGGGTAATATGGATTTACAAATGTTAACCGACCTTTATGAATTCTCAATGGCAAATGGCTATTACGCCATCCTGCCCCATGATCGTCAGGCCCGGTTTGACGTTTTCTACCGGCGGGTTCCTGATAACGGCAGCTTTGTTATTGCGGCCGGTCTCCAACAAGTAGTTGAACAAGTTGCTAACTGGCATTTTTCTAAGGAAAACATTGAATACCTGAAATCATTAAAAAAGTTCAGTCCTGATTTTCTGGACTACCTCAGCAAAATTAAAAACGGCTGCACTATTCAAGCGCTCCCTGAAGGTACTCCAGTATTCCCACGAGAACCAATTATCTCCATTAGTGGTCCATTAATTGAGGCCCAACTCTTAGAAACTTTCGTCCTCAACATTATTAACCACCAGTCACTAATTGCCACTAAGTCATGGCAGATTAACCATGCCGCGCAAGGACTGCCAATAATGGAATTTGGTGCCCGGCGTGCGCAAGGACCCGACGCGGCCACTTATGGTGCACGGGCAGCTGTGATTGGCGGTTGCACCAGTACCTCAAACTTGCAAGCAGCTAGTCAATTCCACATCCCCGCAGCGGGAACAATGGCCCACGCCTGGGTAGAAAGCTTCCCTGACGAACTCAGCGCCTTTCAAGCATGGGCAAAAGTTTATCCAAATAAAATTTCCCTACTGGTTGATACGTATGATGTCCTTAAATCAGGGGTTCCAAACGCTATTCGGGTCTTTAAGCAAGCTCGGGCCAATGGTCATGAACCAGTTGGCATTCGAATTGATTCCGGGGATATTTCTCAACTTGCCATTAAAGCACGCCAGATGCTTGATGAAGCGGGCTTCCTAAAGGCTAAGATCACTGCTTCTAATGCGCTTGATGCCCACGTTGTGAAATCACTGCTGGACGAGGGTGCACCAATTGATAACTTTGGGATTGGCGAACGCTTGATTACTAGTTCTTCTAGTCCGGTCTTAAGCGGCGTTTATAAATTAGCGGAAGAAAAAGTCAATGGTAAATGGATCCCAACGATTAAGGTTAGTGATAGCCGGGAAAAGGTTACTATTCCAGGCAACAAGCAGGTTTACCGGATCTACAGTAATGACCTGCCAAATAAGGCCATTGCCGATGTCATTGCCCTGGCTGATGAACCCATCACTGCACCGCTCAAGGTTGTTAACTCCAACCCTACCGCAACTAATGCCAGTCAAGTCTTAGCCAACTTTACTGCTAAGCCGCTATTAAAAAACTACTTAACAGCAGGCCAGCCAGTAAAGGTGGAAACGGATGTCTTTAAGATTCAACAAACTTCCCGGCAATTGCTCGCTCAATTACCAGAAGCAAGTAAGCGGCTAGTCAACCCTGATCGCTACCCGGTTTACTTAACCGCTAAGTTAGCTGACCTTCAAGAACAATTGATTACAAAAGCCCAGTTTGCTGAGGAGAATTAAAATGGCAAAAGCATTATTAATTATTGACTACACAAATGACTTTGTCGCTGATAATGGATCCCTAACCGTCGGTAAACCAGCCCAGGCGTTAGAGCAACCCATCATTAGTTTAGCTAACCAGTTTCTTAAAAATAAGGATTACGTGATTCTGCCGACTGATGGTCACTTGAAAGATGATCATTTTAATCCCGAACATCGCCTATACCCACCCCACAATATTATCGGGACCAAGGGACAAAAATTATATGGCAAGGTTGGTCAATGGTTCCAACAAAATCAGACTGATCCCCACGTCTATAAATTTAATAAAAACCGCTATTCCGCTTTCCAGAATACTAATCTAGACAATTATTTACGGGAACGGCGGATTAACGATGTCTGGATCTGTGGAGTATGTACCGATATCTGTGTATTACACACGGCAATTAGTGCATATAACCGTGATTATCAAATTGTCATCCCGCAAAAGGCAGTCGCTACTTTCTCCGAACTGGGAGCAAAGTGGGCAATGGGACACTTCAAGAATGTTCTTGGAACAACGATTCGTTAACGTAAAAGGAAGCATCTAACAATGAGTTTTTATGGCAACCAAACTGAAAGGATGGTTGAATCAGCCACTCCGGGTATTCATTTGCACACAATCACGAACTTAGCTGAAACTCCACAGGTAAATATAATTATCGTTCATGGGTTATCATCATATGCTAAAAGTTATGACCCCTTCGCTAGTTTTCTTGTTAAGCATGATTGCAACGTTTTTCGCTACAATCAGCCTGGTCATGGAAAGCCAGAGGGACCCCGGGGATATATGGATTCTTTAGCTGACCTGTATGAAAATTTACATGTAATGGTTAGAAGGACTAAAACGGCTTATCCAAACCTTCCCCTATTTGTCATTGGTCATAGCATGGGTGGCGAAACAGTCCTCTTATATGGCATAAAGTACCCGCAAACGGTTGATGGATTCGTGGTGGCTGATCCAGTTTCCATTGTTAAAGCACCAAATTCATGGAGTAAGGGTTTAACAGGCGACCCTAAGAAACAATTACCTAACGTGTTAAGTACAGGGCTTAACAGTGATCCACGAGTAGTTCATAGAATTCAAAATGATCCTGCTAATCTGCATCACTTGACAGTTGGAATTTTGCAGAATGAAATTAAGGGAGCTTACTCCCTTCGGGAACACTTAACTGGCTTTAAGGATCCACTATTGTTTTTACAAGGTCAAAAAGACGGTTTGATTGATTATCATGATTCATTAGAAGCTTACGCAATGATTGCTTCTAATGACAAAGAGCTTCACGTCTACTCTTCTCTAATGCACAATATTTTTGACGAGCCCCAACGAAAATGGGATATCTACTCAGAAGTCGTCCAGTGGATTAATCGTCATCGATATTGACACTGAGTTGCAGCTATTAAACCACTTTGAAATTATAAAAGAGACGCAACGAATGACACTTTCGTCACCGTTACGTCTCTTTTTCATATGGTTAATGATCCTAATGAACAATAGCCTTCTTTAACAGGTATCCACATTGCCCTGCACTAACCACTGTTAAGCCGCTAATAAGTCCCAGGTTGTTATCCCGCAAAACAAATGCAATGATGATTCCAGAAATTAAAGTCGCCCCTAATCACAATTAATTGCTGGTATTTAAACTTCCTGAAAAATTCCGTTATTCTTGATTCTTATCAATGCGGTTGATTGTTAATGGGTATTTCTCATCGAGTTTAGGAGTAACAAATTTAATAGTTAATCCCTTTTTCAACGGTCCCATTAGTATCCAAGCGCCAATCCATAACATCCCCACTATCGATGACCAAATATCACTACCTTGAATTAGTGGAAACATGCATCCCCAAATTAACATAACAATAATAAAACAGGTGTTGTAAATCTTTTTGAAGGTACTATTCCTCGTGACGCTGGTGAAGTTGATACTGTAGCTGCTCATCTGCAGACTGAATTTTTACTTTTTGCCGATCAGAATCAGTTGTCGGAAATAAATCACCTACTTTTACCCCTAACGAACCAGCAACTAGATTAAAGGTAGAAATACTCGCATCCTCGCCAGCTTCTAATCTTTGGATTGTTCGCACAGATACCTTAGACTTTTCTGCAAGTTGTTCTTGTGAAAGGTGTTTTGCTAAGCGAAGTTGTTTAATCTCCCGAAATGTCAATTTGAGTTAGAAAGAAAATAGTTGCTCATCAGTGACGTAAGACATGAATACTTCATATGGAGTTCGATAGCCTAGTGATTTACGGGGCAGGTTATTTCGCTTACTCATCAGTTGGGTTACTAATTCATCAGGAAGATTGCGGAAATCTAGCTGTTTCGTTAAGCCATCCCGGCGTAAAAGATCGTTGTTGTTTTCGTTCAGCCCTCGTTGATTGGGAGCACCAACCTCGGCAAAGTAAGTGTGAAGGTCAAATTGATTGGCAATCTCGCGTCAGCCGGCGAATTCTTTTCCGTTGTCAAAGGTAATCGATTTGAAGAAGTGCCGCGGGAATTTCCGAAGCCACTGACTTAAGTGTTGGTTAATCGCATCAGCCGTCTTTTCGTGCACATTGAGTACAATTTTGACCTTCGATTGGCGTTCGGTCAGGGTTATTACCGCCCCTTGGTGCTTTTTGCCTTGGACAGTATCAGCTTCAAGGTGCCCAAATTCAGTGGCATAGTGCGGAAAGTCCTTGGCACGCTCGTGAATACTTCGCCCCAATTGGCCAGCCTTCCCGCGGCGCTCGACATAGCCATTCGGGTGCCGCTTACCTGGAACGGACAACGAAGCCGAACTGGCCACGTTCAAACATCCGGTAAAGAGTTCGCCGGTTACAACTAATTGGGTGCTCAGCGCGCCCAATAATGGTATCAGGCGTCCACCCCTGGGCAATTTTGTCGTTGATATAAGTGAGTTCAGCCAGTGACAACTGAGTACGTTTTCGGCCATAACGTTGCTTATTGCGCATATAGTGATCTTGATAATCAGCAATTGAGGCACCGGTTTCCAGGTAACGATAAACGCGATAAACGGTTTCGGCGCAACGGTTGATCATTTGGGCCACTCGGTACGCTTTAAGCTTTTGCACGAAAGAATGGGCGATGATTGTCAGCTCGTTTGTGGTAAGATGGGTGTAAGTCATTTGTGGTTTCCTTTCTTTTGTTTAGGGGTATTCAAAAGTCTACTACAAATGGCTTTTCTATTTTTCTAACTTAATTTTACAAACGGCGACTGATATAACGTGTATATTATCAACTAAGCAATAATTGCCTAATTAAACTAATTTTCGAATAATTCAATTCGACGTAATTGACGTTTCAGTTGACCTTGCTTTTCTAATAAAGCAAATTTACGAGACAGGGTCTCAGGTGTTATTCCAAGGTATAAGGCTAAGTCCTTCATTTTTAAGGGTAAGGTAAAATTATTTTTACCAATTTCATCTGCATATGTTTGTAAATACTTTAATAACCGGTCTTCAACCTTCGGCAAAGCCAACAAGTGAATTTGTTTTTGCATTTCCGAAACTTTAACAATATTTAGTTCCAATAATCGAATACTTAATTCTGGCTGTTTATGCATCAGCTTCAGTAGATCCTGCCGTTTTAATAAACAAATTTCACTGTGTTCCATAGCCTCGACGTAATTATTGATATTTTTTTGACCAAAAAGCCAATCCTCACCAATATAATCACCTGTATGCAAGATTTGCAAAACATTCTCATAGCCGTCTTCATCTAAGGTGTACTGCTTAGCGTTACCATCAGCGACAATTACTAAATTATCATTTATCGTTGGATCAATTATCACTTCACCCTTTTGATAGTTTTTATGCTGAACTAATTTTTCGATTTGCATCTTCTCATCCTGAGGTAAAGCATTAAATAGTGGTACTAAGTTAACACATAAATCAGCCATTAAATTCATCGTCCTTTAATTAAAAGTCATCATCGTCGTCTTCGACATACAATCCTTCTTTTAGTTCATGACCTAAGAAGTCTTGAGTTACCCGAATTTGCTCCTTAATCCAAGCCATTAAATTAGTTAAATTAGCAGATAATTCTAGCCAACTTTCATTGTTAGCTAAAGCAATTGCCTTAGTAATGAAGAGCGTTTGCGTATCAAAATCTTTTACCAAGGCAAACAATTGCTTATTTCCTGATAAATATTTACTACTGCCATCTTCTTCTAGCATAGTATATTCCTTAAATTGAGCTGTAATTGTTGGAATACTTTCACCATTATTAACCAATAAGTGATTCAATTGGTCAAATTCCTGACGTTCATAAGCAATCCAACCAGCAGCTTTTTCGGATAAAAAAAGACTAGCAGATCCTTTAGCAAATAAGTTAGCTTGGTTAATCTTTAAAGAATGGATTAACAAGTTAGAAATAATGTGACCAGTCATGGCAGCTGCAGTTGGCTGATGGTGATCAAGGTCGCTTTGCTTCAATTCCGCCTGGTATTTTTCTTCTGCATTCATCAGTTAAGCTCCTTTTCCTTAATTCCTTGTACTTCATAACCCATTTTTTCAATAGCTGTCTTGATGTCAACAGTTTTAGTCTTATCAGGATCCAGCGTAAATTTTAGCTTTCCTGCATTGAATAAAACTTTTATTTGGTCGGTTCCATTCAAACTACCAACCGCCCTTTCAATTTTGCTTAAGCATGAAGGACAGGTCATGCCAGATAATTTCATCATTACTTTTTCCATGATTAAATTCTCCCTTCCTTATTAATTTACATATCTAATGCTACTTTGTTTTGTTGATTATAAACTTGATGATCGTCAATTTTTTGTTGAAATTTGATTAATCTCATCCCGTTCAAGATAACAATTAAGATACTAAATTCATGAATAAACATCCCACTTGCCATTTCAACATAACCCGCAAACAAACCGATGAACAACAATAAGACTGTCAGTAAAGCCATCACGATATTTTCATTCATGTTCAAAATTGTCTTCTTGGATAAGCCAAGGGCATAAGCGATCTTCCGCAAGTCATTTTTAACTAAAACTATGTCTGAAACTTCAATGGCAACATCCGTTCCACTACCAACGGCAATTGCAACATTAGCATTAGCTAAGGCCGGACTATCATTGATCCCATCACCAATAAAAGCAATATGGTGTCCCTTGGCTCTTTCTTTTTTAACAAAAGCAGCCTTGTCTTGTGGCAACATTTGACCATGAACTTCATCGATTGGCAACTTCGCCGCAATTCGTTCAGCAGTTTCTTGATTGTCTCCAGAAAGCATAACTAACTTTTTAACCCCTAATTCTTTTAAGCGGGTTAAAGCATCATTAGCTTCTGGGCGCAATTGATCTTTAATGCCAAAAACAGCTAATTGACTTTGGTCTTCATTAGCAAAAGCGACAATTGAATTACCTAATTGACTCAAATGATCAATTGTCTTATCCAATTTTGCATTGGTACGGGTATTTTCAACGATTAAGTCTTGGTTACCTAAATAATATTTTTGATTATTTAAAATGGCGATGATTCCCTTACCCTTAACAGTTTCTACTTTAATTGAAGCTGGCTTTTGTTTATTTAATTTGGCAATTGCCTGAGCTAAGGGGTGGCTACTTTGACGCTCAATTTGAGCAGCTAATTTAATAATTTCATCTTTGGGCCCATTTAATACCTCAATTGCACTAACTTCTGGATGTCCAACAGTCAAAGTGCCGGTTTTATCAAAAGCAATTTCATCAATCTGGTGAGTTTGATCCATTACTTGCGACCTTTTAAACATAATGCCGCTTTTAGCACCATTACCGATACCAGCAACTGTAGATACTGGTACACCAATAACTAGAGCACCTGGGCAGCCCAGCACCATGACCGTAATAGCTAACTTAAGATCTTTAGTAATTAGGCCCACAGCAATCGCAATTACAAGTACGGCAGGAGTGTAATATTTGGAAAACCGGTTAATTAACTTTTCTGTATGTGACTTTGTATCTTGTGCTTCTTCAACCATTTCAATAATTTTACCGAAAGTCGTATCTTCACCGACTGCGGTAGTTTCGACAGTCAATGTACCGTTTTCAAGGATAGTTCCTGCATATACTTCATTACCGGCTTTTTTATTAACTAATTTAGATTCACCGTTAACACTGGCTTCATTAAGATAACCAGAACCTGAAATAACCTTGCCATCGACTGGAACCTGATCACCAGTTTTAACTAAAATCTTCTCACCAGGATCAATGAAATCGACGTCTTCTTTCTCAGTTGAGCCATCATCTTGAACAACTAACGCAGTCTGTGGTGCCATTTTGGTTAAATCAGCAACGGCTGACCGCGTTTTCTTTAGGGTTAATTCTTCCAGTACATCTCCTAACATGAATAGCCAAGTAACAATGGCTGCTTCATTAAATTTACCAATAATGAAGGCACCGATTACCGCCAGCGATACTAAAACATCAATAGAAATTAATTTAACCCTTAAAGATGAAATAGCCGTCAAAGCAATTGGAAGCACTCCGACAATCCCCACGATAAGCATTAAAGTCTGGTATGGTAAATTCATGTGCAATAGCCATTTAGATCCTTCAGCAAGCAACAGCAGAATAGTATTAACAAGCAAAAGCTGCTTTTTGTACCTCATAAAAAATTGTTGTAACTTAATCATTTTTCACCTCTCCCTTTCTTGACACTACACATTATAGGTAAAAAAACAATTTAGGTGACTTGACTGTTATCAAGATACTAGTGTCTTTTTATATTTATCTTTTAAGCAAAAAATCACAGTTTTATCGTGTAAATTTCGTTTAATAAAAGGGAGAATATACAAAAAAGACTAGAAACCATGCAAAAAGCATAGACTCTGGCTTTCAAATTTCAATTCTATAAAAATTAATGTGCCAATTTAATCTCTCCAGCAGCAATTGGCAAAGTTGTATGTGCATCATAACTCATAACATTACCGGCAACGCTAGATGGCAATTTAAGATCCGCTGGTACACCGTGAACATAAACTACTCGTTTGTCTAATTGAAGATCGTCACTACCAAATGCTTGCTTAAATTTTGCTTGTAAATCTTTTAATGGGACATCCTTATCATATTCATAATGACCGTATTTATCTGCAACCGGGTAGCCATCATGGGGAATGTTCATTTCTTGTGGTGCATCATCAAAAGGAACCATCGTTGTCCCAGACACTGCCTCTGTTTCAGGTAAATCAATAAAGCCATCATGATTCACGTCCTGCATTAGCGTCGGAACATGAGCTTGTTTCCCATCTGGAAATCCATGGAAATGTTCCCAATGTTCAATATTGGCAGGCGTATCAAACATTTCCACATGAATATGAAGGCTATTACCATTTTCACTGAATGTTGCTATTCCATGCGCCTGTGTTTCAATTTTATCCGCATTTATTGGTTTAATTTTTGCAATATAGTCAACCATATTTCTCATCCTTCCATTTGATTATTGCGATATAAATCTAGCATAAAAATATTTTACAAAAATTGATTAGAATCAATAAATTAAATCTTTGATTCGTCGTTTGTAAAATTAAGTTAAAAAAAAATAAAAAGCCATTTGTGATAGACTTTTGAATATCCCTAATCAAAAGAAAGGCAATCACAAATGACCTATAAACATCTTACCACACGTGAATTAACTCTCATAGCTGATTTTTGGTATCAAGGTACTAAAGCTTATCGGGCTGCTAAATTACTTCAGCGTAGTCAAGAAACCATCTATCGTGTTTATCGTTTCCTCAACGACGGTAAAACCATCGACCAATATCTTCAGACTTATCAGCGACATAAGCGTCGTTGTGGTCGGAAGCAGACCCAACTGCCAACTATCGAAGTTAACTATATCCATGCGCAAATCAAGGCAGGTTGGACTCCTGATACTATTATTGGTCGTCATGAACACCCAATTAGCTGCAGTATGCGCACCCTTTATCGCATGTTTGCCCGCAATCAGTATGGCTTTTCCGTTAAACAGCTACCGATGAAAGGAAAACGCCATCCCAATGGCTATGTGGAACATCGTGGTAAAGCTGGCCAATTAGGACGCAGTATCTATCAACGATATCGTGATTTTCCGCATTACCAACATGAATTTGGGCACTTTGAAGCTGATACAGTTCAAGGTAAAGCTCACCGCGGAGCGGTAATGACGCTAGTAGAGCGACAATCCAAAGTAATGATTGTTCTTAATATTCATCATAAAACAGACGAAGCAGTGAATTGCCAGCTTGATCAATGGCTCGCTAAACTGCCACGTCACTTTGTTAAATCAATTACTTTTGATAACGGGAAAGAATTTGCTGGATGGCGAGAAATAGCCAATAAGTATGCTCTTCACACCTATTTTGCGGAAGTCGGTGCTCCCAATCAACGAGGGTTAAACGAAAATAATAACGGCCTCTTGCGTCGTGATGGTCTTAGTAAAAAGCTAGATTTTCGCGATTTACCAGACGAACTAGTCACTTAGCTAATGCATCGTTGCAACAATATCCCACGAAAATCTCTTAATTATCGTACACCATTAGAAGTATTCTTGAGTCATGTCACAGAAGAACAACTTTCACCTTTTTTCTAATTTAAATTGACATTTCAGGTTATTAAAAAGGGTGGTACTCATCAGTAAAAAATTATCTAAAGCACAAATAGAGGTACTACATCAAGACATTTTGACTATTATCCGCCAATCTTATCCCAGTAATGGCTACAAAATTGTCTCGGTTAGCACCTCTTCGACTAGTAAAAGTTTATATGCCTATGTCATGTATAAACGCAGACTTTATTACCTAAGATTCGCAGCCCATCACAATGAAATAAAAGGTCATAGTTATGCCACTTTTAACCTTTTAAATTATACAAATTGGACAGAGTTAAGGACCGAATTGCGCCGTTATTTTAACGTTACCCACCAAACCAATGCTTATCACCTAATGAGCTATCATAATTTTATTTGGCTTGCCTTGATTTACCGGTGTTCTACTAATCCTGCGTTTAAAGTTAAGTTTGAGCCGGCTGACGAAATTCGCAAAGTAACAATATATATGCATAATCAAATTTTTGCTGAAATTACTAATAAACTTAGTGTTCGAAGACTAATAGCTAGTTTACTTATGGGCCTAATTTATTCAAATTCTCATATCGATCGTATATACCTTAAAGAGCCAGTATTTTTAAATATTACCCCTTCTGGTATAAAAATATTAAACTATTTCCCTGAAGTAAGTAAGTACGGCACTGATAGAAGATGGATAACGGATCCTCGGTTATTAACCACTACCAAATTAGTATCCATACTAAATAATATAGACTAAAAACTACAATAATTCTTATTGTGTCATCTTAGTGATGGTGATATTTATTAATTCTTAATTCCGTCATGGGAATTCGACTATAACTCAAATCAAGATTCTCAATAAACAGAAGATCATCATACCATTTATTGATTGCTTTTTGAAAATTATAATTATATTGATTTCGACGAATTAAGTAGGATAAATGTGACTCAATTTCTGCTCGGGTCATTTGTTTATTCATAATAATTCGCCGTAAAATATACCTTCGTTGCGCTTTTGATAACCCAATTTGAGAATTAACATTATATCCTAGAGAATGAAGATGCGATTCGGGATCGCCATAAATGTCATCGATTGATCTACCCTCATTAATACATGCTTGTTTAGCAGTCCAGTATTCATTTGTTACTATCCGGCACAAAACACGCCCTTTACTCTGTAACCATCTGTAAACATGTTCAAGTACAAAGAATTTATCACATGTTTGACAGTAAACAGCCGGAAAACGAACATCCCTAGTCTTGTCCTCCATTACGACTGAAACTCTCCCATAAATATCAGCCAGATTATGCCGATGCGATACACAATAGTTTAAGTTCGATCTGGTAAGAAAAGTATGATTATCAATCGGATAGACAATTTTCCCTTACGATGTTCAAACTTTGAACTACTGGACTTTACTGAACTATGATTAGAATCTAAATTCGCTTCATTGTTAGTTAATGATACAGACTCTTTTTTGATTGCCTTACTTGAAGCAGGCTCCTCGTCCTTATATATAGAATTAACATCCTGCTCTTGTGTTTTCTTACTTTTTGTACTGATTTCTGGCTTATTTAAATTTTGCACATCATTATTGCGTGGTTTAAAAATAGTCTCTTTGATTTTAAGAATAAATTGTTTAATTTTTGATATTACACTGGTAAGCATATGCCTTTCTCTTTAACTCCCTAAAAATTATTATTTCAGATAGCTATTGACCATCTCAATAACGTAGCAGAATTTGCAAAGGATACCATTCAACATTCTTATTCCTCACGCTCAAGCAAAGTAACGCTCTCAACATGCCACGAGCTTAGTTGGTCAATTACACATTATTGATTAACCGCTAGCTATGGCGATTTTTGTTGTCCGCGTAAAACTAGCACAATTGTTTACTCAAAATTAAAATTTGGGGATCTAATGGAATCTCGGGATGAATAATAAATTCTAAATTTTATAGTTTGTGGGAAAACTTATCTATATTGAACAGTGATGTAAAGGGCGGTTATAAAATGTAGGAAAGGGCGTGCGGACAAATTCCTGGACTTAGGGTATGATGTCAGTATGTATTCAAAAGCAGATAAAAAACGGGCGAGCTCTTCTATCAATATCACCATTCATGGAGTGCAGTGGTTAGAGAATTGGGTTATCCATCTTTAGGCGCATTGAAGCGATGGATTAAAGATTACGAACAAGACGCCAAAGCCGCGCTTGGTGACACTCCACGAAAGAGAAAACCGAAGTACTCCAATGAACAACGACAAGCAGCAGTGGATCACTTCTTTGAACACGGACAATTCATCACAAAGACAGTCAAAGCGCTTGGTTACCCGTCGCGACAGCTTCTCCGTGAGTGGTTATTAGCAGATCCTCGTTGTGATACTTCATTAAGGAACCGCACGGTTGTGGCTAAGCCCACCACGCCGGATGATGTTAAAGTCAAAGCTGTAGAAGCACTCTATAAACTAGCAGTCCCTGCCAAAAAAATTGCGAATGAATTTGGGGTTAGCCGCGAAACACTCTACGGTTGGAAGCAAGATGTACTCGGTGAAAGCTTCCCAGCTAAACAGACGCCTAGTTCATCAGGTGATGAAAAGAATCGAGAAAACTTCACTCCAGAAGTTTCAGATCTCCAAGCTCGTATTAAAGAGCTTGAGCTTCAAAACGACATTCTCCTGCAGGTGAATGCCCTCCTAAAAAAAGATCTGGGTATCAACCAACTCAATCTGACTAACCGAGAAAAGGTTCAGGTGATTGATGCCCTGCGTGATAGATATCTGCTTAATACGCTACTCAAGGTTCTTCAATTATCCAAAAGCAGCTACTTTTATCAACGTGATGCCATCGCCAAAGGCGATAAATATAAAGCAGTACGTCCACGTTTGAAAATCATCTTTAAGCAAAATTACAAAAGCTATGGGTACCGTCGAATGAAGATGGAGCTCGATGATGAAGGGATCCAACTTTCTGAGAAGGTGATTCGCCGGTTGATGGCTGAAGAAGGATTAGAAGTTACCACCACACGTTGTCGAAAATACAGCTCGTACGCGGGTGAAATCACGCCGGCTGTGCCAAACATACTTGATCGAGATTTTCAATCAGACGTCCCAAACCAAAAGCTGGTAACAGATATTACAGAGTTTTCTATCCAAGCCGGAAAAATATATCTATCACCACTCATTGATTGCTTTGATGGTCAAATCACGAGTTGGACTATCAGTACTAGTCCAAACGCAGAGCTTGTCAATACAATGCTTAGCGTAGCGGCCGAAAGATTACCTTCCAATGAAAAAATCATCGTGCATTCCGATCGAGGCGCTCATTACCGCTGGCCAGGTTGGATTGGGCTAATGGACAAGTTTGGCTTTACACGATCAATGTCGCAGAAAGGCAGCACTCCAGATAATGCACAAGCAGAGAGCTTCTTTGGTCATCTCAAGACGGAGTTCTTTTACAATCGAAGTTGGATTGGAAAGTCAATTGATGATTTCATACAAGCACTTAATGAATATATTGGGTGGTGTAACACCAAGAGAAGAAAAAAAGTTTTAGGAGGAAAGAGCCCACAAAAATACCGTCAGAGCAAGATAGCTTGATGGTTAAAGTCCAGAAAAACGTCCGCACGCCCTTTCCTACATTTTATAACTGCCCTTTACAAGAAAGTCGCCCTATTTCATTCTAGACGTTATCTTCTTATGGTAGTCTTCCATTAGTTAGTTCCTCATAATTCGTGAATTATCAAAAAAGAGAACTAGACCAAAAGCCAAAGTAGCTTAGTCTAGTTCTCCAAATTCTCTTCATCCTTACCGATTGACAAAGAGCCAGGGTTCATGGTACGGTTTAATTACCAAAATTAAAGGAGGTCATCATGATGGCTGATAAGGTAATGACGAGGGATGAACTAGCAAAGTACAATGGCCAAGCTGGTCAACCGGCCTACGTAGCAGTTGAAGGTGTAATCTATGACGTCTCTGCTAAACCGGCCTGGCAGGGTGGCCGCCACCATGGAAACTTGGCCGGCCAGGACTTGACCGACATTTTGCTTGAAAAGTCACCCCATGGTAAACGGGTATTAAAGGATCTGCCAGTCGTCGGTAGACTTGCTGAATAGAACACCAAAACAGCTGCGGAGGGAAAATCCACAGCTGTTTTTTATATGACGAATTGTCAAACTAAGTGCAACGGTTTCTCAAAAAACACCTCATATGGGGTTTCATAATTTAACACTTTTCGAGGACGGCAGTTCAGCTGATGTTGGCAGAAACTGACGTCCTTATCTGTATAGTCATCAATATCAGTCCTTTTGGGAAAGTATTCTCTAATCAAGCCATTAGTATTTTCATTAGTTCCTCTTTCCTCTGGTGAATATGGGTCTGGCCAATAAATAGCTACTCCTAAACGTTCTCGAATATCATTTAGGCTAAGAAATTCACGCCCATGATCTGGAGTCAATGAATGGACAAATTCTTTAGGGATAGATCCTAAGAGATCAACTAAGCCCTGATTAACATCAGCTGTTTCTTTGTGATTGATCTTTTTGATCAATACTAATCGACTAAGACGATCAACGACTGTTAAAAGAACCGCATGTCCGGTTTTCCCCATTACAGTATCTATTTCCCAATCACCAATGCGCTGACGCTCATTAATGAATTTAGGACGTTCATGAATTGAAATATAATCCGTCTGTGCTTCACGATGCTTCCTCATATTTTTAGGATGACGTGTATGATGCTTGTGCCTTAAGTGACGCTGAATTCCAGTATCACCATGAGACGTATACTTTTCACCTAAATTATGCTTATAAATATGTCGATAGATGGTATTATAGCTGACACACCAATGATGTTCTTTCGCAAAGCGCGCAGCGATTTGTTCGGGGGACCAATGTAGATCTAAAATATAATGAACAATTTTACGGCGTAGTTGTGGATGACTATCTAATAACAGTGGTTTATGACAGTTGCGACGCTTTACGTGATAGTCATTTTCAGCAGTATTAGCAGAGTACGCACCCGAACAACGCTTCAATTCACGAGAAATAGTACTTGGACTGCGCTTCATGTGTAAGGCAATTGCACGAATAGTTAATCCTTTAGCCTTTAAACACATAAGCATTTCACGTTCTTTTATAGTAAGATGAATATAGCTCATAACGGGTTACCTCGAATAGTTTGATTTGGTCGTTAAACATATTCTACCCGCTATGGGTTTATTTTTTTAATCTGTTGCACTTAGATTGTAAATACTCAATACTACAAAAAAGCAATCTAAATTGTTAAAAAATATTTAGATTTAATGCTGTACTATACTTTATGTATAATTTTTTCTACTAAAGGATAGAATAATGAGTCTCTACTAATTATCATATAAGCAAAATAGATAAAAATCCCACTTATAATCATAGTAATAAGTTTAAATATACCATAGGATAACACCTGATCAAGAGTTTTTATTATAAGAAACATAATTATGCTAGGAATTAAATATTTTATGCAATAAAAATAAAAGTCCGAAAACTTTATATAAGAGCGCAAACCCACTATTTCAATAATAGTCGTACTTAATTCAGATATGATTGTTGCGTATGCGACCCCTAAAGCACCCATACCCATATAAATAAATAGAGTATTAAATACAACATTTACAATTGCTGCAACACTTACTGCAATTGTAAAAATATTCTGTTTATTCATAGAAACTAGAAATGTTCCAACCAGTTGATCTATTCCTATAATAATAAACAGAACACTCATAACCTGTATCAATAAAATAACAGGGTCATATCCATTACCAAAAAAAATAGGAACAAATACCTTTGCAACTGCAATACACCCCAGCATCATGGGAAGGCCCATAAAGTAAACATTGGCAATTGCTTCTGACATATACTTTTTTATTTGCTTATCTTTATTTTCAACATAGAGTGCCGCTACTCTTGGAGTTAAGACAGCAACAAAAGCATAAATCACAGTTGTACCAATTGTTATAACCTGATTACCTTGCGAATAAAATCCAACTTGTTCAGAGGAACTCATTGCTCCTAACATAACCTTATTCAGTACGGTATAGAGTTGAATTGCTATAACAGGAAGGAAAAGGGACATTATACCTTTTGACTTACTAAAAATTTCTTTTAAGCTTACTTTTATCCATTTTATCTCATTCTTTAGGTAAGGAAGCATGGTCACATTGCCAATAAAGGAACTACCACACATAATTAATGTAAACAACCAAACTTCCGTCCTGTTCTTTACAAATATAAAAATCATAATTGTAGAAATTATCCTTACTAAGCTATTACGTACAGCCGTAACCTTAAAGTTTTCGACTCCTTGAAAGTACCAGCTAACATCTAAGATCCAGGAAAAAATTAAAAAATAATTTACCAACAATAGCGTTCGATATTGAGTAAGGTAATTTACTGTAAAATATGAATAAATTATAGCAACTAGTATCGTTGAAATTAATCTAAAATAGAAAATATCCCAAAACAGATGACTCCGCTCAACAAGATTTCCTTGTCTTTTTGCAATTTCTCGTTGACCATATGCTACTGTCCCAGTAACAGCAAAGACTCCAAAGTAAGAAACAATCCCATAAATATAGTTATAGTCACCTACCCCACGGGGGCCTAATACTCTTGAAATGTAAGGGGCCGTAATAAAAGGCATAATAATGTTAAGCATCTGGTAAGTAAGATTATACAAATAATTTTTTAATACTTTTTTATTCATTTTAGTCCACTATAAGGTCTTTTAATTTAACTAGTTTTCGTTTTAAAAAGATTGAAATTGTTTTTAGTTTATCTAATTGCAATACATTAAAAACTTTATATTTGTATTGTATTTTTCTTATACTCATAAAAGAATATGCATTTAATCTTTTCCTATCTAATAGACAGAATTCATTTGGAATAACATCAAATAAATCTACATTTAAAATACCTTCTTGCATTTGCATCTCTCTATTCTGTAAATGTAAGTACATATATTCATTAAAAACTAAATCTCTTTTACTATTCAAGCTATATCTAAAAAGTTTTCCTTGATTCCAAACCGCTAATTTATTTCTGTCATTCTTTTCATCAATAAACTTTCCAGTGGTGTAGTAATATGTTTGTTTTTTAAATCTAGAAAGTTTTTCGGGGTTAAAGTTCAGTGACAGGTCTCTTTCATATACTCTCTTTGAAAAGTGCTTAAATATTGTATTAATATTAGTATTATTTCCCCACACTTCATCGAAATTTGTCGGCTTATCTGTTGTAAAACTTTCCCTATACCAAGATTGCCCGTTTATTTCTTTCATAAATAACTTATTATTCTGAGCTGTATTTTTGTACATACTTAAGTGCCCCAGGCAAAACAATTTGTCATATTCACTTAACATTTTATCAGTAATAAAGTCATTAAGATTACCCATAATAGTATCAGTATCACAATGCCCCCACCACTCATAATCCTTAATTAAATCATCAAAGATGTAACCATACGCTGGTCTAAAATCGCACAACTTGTAAGGTTTATCCAAAGACAATTTAAATTCAAATTTTTTTTGTATTTTATTTTTTAACTCATCAAAAGACATTTCAACTTTTTCAACATTCGCTGGATAGTCATACTGATCCGAATTATCTGTAATAATTATCCATGTATAATCCGAATTTTTTTTACAAGAATTTAAGAATAGTTGAAAATAATTTTTAAACTTACCAAAATAAGGAATTAAGAATACACATTTTTTTCTCATAATGAGTCCTTCTTTCAATTAAATTGATAGTAGAGTTTTAAATATTTCTCAAACATAACGCTTGCAGTAAATCTCTTCAAAAAGCTTTCTTTATTTTTTAGCTTTCCATAGCTACAAGGGAACTTCTCAACATATTTAACCAACAGTTCTCGTAGCCCATTCTCATCATTTTTAAAAAAATATATTCTATTATTTTCATTTTGCTTCAATTCACGATGTTGAGGTATATCGCTTAAAATCAAATCTAGCCCTACCCCCATTGCTTCTATCGCCGCCATTGGTAATCCCTCATTTTTAGAGGCAGATATAAAATAATTTGCACCACATAAGAATGGATAAACATTACTTACCCTACCAACAAATATAATATTGCGACGTTTATATTTGTTCTTAATTAGATTGAACTTTTTTACACTTTTTGGATTGTCACCTACTACTACTAATGTTCCAAAATCTTTTTCTTTGCTGAATACATCTAAAAGCATACTCGTATTCTTACGCGCATCGATATTGCCAACATAAATTCCAACAGGTTTCTTCAAATTTAGCATTTTCTTGTTAACAATAATTCTCTTAGGAATTTCAACTCCATTTTCAATTGTTTTTACATTTTTAAATCCTAATTTTTTATAATAATTTGTTACGGCTTTTGAAACACCAACTATCTTATTCACATACTTATAATTTTGTTTTTGAATAATTGACATAATAAGGCCTATAAAGTAACCATAACTATATTTAAAATCTCCTATTCCCATATTATGCGCAGTAACAATAATGTTATTCTTTTTTACAAATGGAATATACAATTCTGCATTAAATCCATGAAAATGAATAACCTGCGGACTTATTTTCAAAATAATTTTTTTAAATTCACTAATTTTATCAAAAGTTATTAAATTATGACCAGTTAAAATATGGATTTCACTAACGAGTGACCTAAAAATAGTAGAATTTGCTTTAAAATCATCTCTTAATACAATCAATGAAAAGTCAATAGGATTTTTTTCTTCATGGTTCCTTATTAATAACTGCTTTATAACTTCGGTTACTCCGGTTTTCCTCAAGGATGGAACTACAATTGTTACTTTCATTAATTACTCCCCCTTACAAAATTATGATTTTATAAAAAAATCATATACTCTAAGTTCTTCTATTTATGATGGACTATATAACATAAAAAATCTCAACTGGTGAATACCAGTTGAGACATTTAAATAACTAGTAGTTTAAGTAGCTTAGCTCTTTTCCCTTCTCCAGGCCTAAATCTGAGTAATAACCATTACAACTACGTATGTCTCACATATCCATTAACACTTTAATGCTTACTAACACGTAATTTTATATTTTTGCCTTATTGGCTAGCTATTTTAACAGTTAAGACGTTCATTTTAATAATAGTTACTATCACCTGTTCTTTTCATTTATTAAGGATGATCGTACCAACTTCGAAATGTATAAATTTTCTGCTACGATGTATTCTCAATATAATTATGATAGTGGTGTGGTCCCCTGTCAATAAAATAGACAATTTAAATAGAGACTTTTTTGTCCTATGCCACGACTAAATTTTGAATTTGAGTTTGATACTCATCTTCAAGTTGCTTTGGTGATTTGAATCCACAGTGACTGTGAATTCTAACTGTGTTGTAAAACGTTTCAATGTACTGAAAAACTAGTCGTTTAGCTTCGGAGTATGAATGGATTTTAAACCGATTTATCCATTCACGCTTAATCAAGGCATGAAACGACTCAATGCAGGCATTATCCCAAGGATAAGCTTTCTTTGAATAGCTTAATGTCATGTTAGCTGTAACTTGATTGTAAGCTTCAGACGTAAACTGACTACCACGATCACTGTGCATGATTAATGGCTTGCTAATATGGCGACTGTGCTTAGTCTTTTCAATAAGTGGGATGACATTCGATACCTCCAAGGTTTCAGATAAGTCCCAACCAATGATCCGTCGGGAGTACAAGTCCATAATACTGGTTAAATAAACGAATCCGTCATGAACTGGAATATAAGTGGTGTCAATGCACCAAACGGCGTTTGGTCGCAATGGATTGAACTGCTCGTCTAAAATATTTATTAGCTGTTTATCAAACTTAGAATTGCGAGTGGTAGTCGTCCAAGGGGTTAGGTAAACGGCGTGAATGCCAAGTTCACGCATATACTTACCAACAGTTCGTTCAGCGATCTTATATCCTTTTGAGCGAAGTTCTTGGGTGATTTTGCCGGCACCGTAAATACAAAGGCTTTTGAGCCAAATTGCTTTAATTTCACCTTGAATAAACTTCTTCCGAAGCTTTCGCGGTGATTGGTGATTATGACGCTTTTCTCGTTGATAGTAACCACTTCTTGAGATTCCAACATAATCACACATACCATTGATGGAAGGGTGGGATTCCAAAGCGTGCTGAACGTCCATTTCTTGGTATACCTTTTCGGTAGTTACTTGCTCAGAATCCCGATTGATTTTTTTAATACTTCGATCGCTCCTTCAGCGTCACGAAGTTGGCGCTTTAGTCGTGCAATCTCCTTGTCCTTATCGCTGGCAAAATTACCAGAGCCACGGCCAAACTCCCCAGTCTCAGTAAACAGCTTAATCCATTTATGTAATGTACTAGCCCCAATACCTAGATTCTTACTTATTTCATTCATGGTCATGTGATCCTTGTTATCTAAGTAATACTGAACGGCCTGTTCCTTAAATTCCTTGTCATAACTGTGCTTCGTCATTATTTGATCCTCCAATTTACTTCCTTAATTATACTAAATCAGAGTCTCTATTTAACTTGTATACTTTTTATTCTAGGCCCAGTGCAACAAAATGAACCCTTTTATGGAATGTCGCAGCGTCACCATTAAAGCCTATTGAATTTCCTGCTCATTTCAAATGCTTACCTTAATCTCTGAGCCCATACTATAAAATAAAACTATAGTTAATTTTAGAAATAAGCCCCGTTGAATAATTAATCACGAAGAACACCACTAATGCAATCGCAATAAAAACATATTTACTGAGTCCTTTATTTATTTTCAACCTTTGAAGAATATTAAGAAGCACAATGGGTTCAACTGTAGCAAAGAAGGTGGACATACGGCCTGCTAGCGTGTAATATTGACTGAACAAAATTAATAAAATGGTTGAAATCATGTATGTTATCAGCACAACGTTATATTTTTCATTAAGTATATTCTTTTCATTTTCATAGAGTAAAAGAGCAACTATGCTTATCACTACTTGAAGCCAAATTACAGGATTTTGCAACCCACTACCTATCGTATAAAAATTGCTAGTCGTATATGCATCTAATCTATTAATATTTAGGCTTTCTATTAATGGGGAAATTTTATACGACATAAATCCAGAAACAATGAGAATAACAATATATAAAGTTACAATCTTACTTTTCTTCACCTTAGTACAAATTAAATAAGCTGGATACAAAAGAATTCCAATAACAGCTGCAGAGTGGATTAAGGAAGCTATAACTACAACCAAAGTAAATTTCCAAAAACTATGTTTTATAATATAGTTCAACGAGCACAGTAAAATTGCTGCTGCTAATGATGCTCTAATTTGATTCAAATCACGACTAATATAGAATCTAGAATAATAATAAAGTATAGCCAAACCTGAGTAACAGGATAATTTTGAGTACCCGTAAGCCAAAATTATTAATGTAAAAAAAGCAATAAAAGTAAATAGAACCCAAGTAGGAGCATTAAAAGCTGCTAAGGCTTTTTCTATTAGAACAAATCCAATCTCTTTACTATTATTAGGACTAAGTCCGTTTAACACATTAATATAGTCATAGTAATAGTTATAAGTATCAAAGCCAGTACCGAGACTTCTTAATCCTGCAACAAATGCTAATACAATAACCGATAAATAAACAAAAGAATTTCGATTAAAATATATATCAAGTAAAGCACTCAAACTAAGGAAAAAGAAAAGTGATATAAACACCATAATCACCTACTAAACTTTTTTAGAAAAAATCGACAAATACTAATCGGTAAAAGAACTAAGAGAATTTTTATCCATGTCTTTTTGCTTGACACAGGGCATCCACTGCCCTTAACCTTAAGAAATTCATTTTTCTTTTCCCTTACTTCTTTAATATTACCTATTTTCAAAAAGTCAATATAAGCACGGAAAATAATAGTAAGATGATTCTCATCAATCAAATTTAATGTATTATCTTGTAATTCTAATTGACTCAAAGTATAGTCTCTATTCATTTCCGCATTATACTTTTCTACTATTGTACGATAATTAATTTTCTCATTACTTATTGAGTTATTTCTAAACCGATAATGATAAAATCCAATTTCTGAACTGCTTATCTGTTGAATTTTGTTAACAAATTTTAGATATCTGGGAATAAAGTATTGGTCCTCAAAAAGTTTTCCTTTTTCAAAATAAATTTTTTCTGTTTTTATTAATCGCAGGCTAAAAACAGAAGACCAAACCCCAAATTGCCTCTTTCCCATTATCAGTTCTTTAATATATGTATCAATGTCAATAGATCCCGCATAATCTTGCAAGATACAATGATTATTAAGACTATCTTTAATAACTGGCAAACTAAAAAAAGTGTTATCTTCATAATTGCAAATTATTAAAAATAACTTATAAATAAAATCAGCATCCACAAAATCATCTGAATCCAAGAAATACACCCAATCACCTTCAGCATATTCTAACCCAGTGTTTCTAGCTGCTGATAAGCCTTGATTTTTTTCATTTATGTATATAACATTTTTATATAGTTTAGAATAATTCTTAGCTATTTCTCCAGAATGATCTGTTGATCCATCATTAACTAAAATATACTTTACTTTATTATTCCTTATAATAGCTGAACTTAAGCACTGCTTTAAGTAATTTTCAACATTATATATAGGAACAATTACGCTTAATAAATACTCGTTTTTTTTTAGACTATTCATTTATGTAATACCCTTTGATAAATAATTTTTCTTAATCCTGATGGCATAATAATGTTTATAGTCATTATTAAATCACCCATTATTTGTTCATTAAAAGAAATAATCCCTTTTTTGAACAAAAACTTTCTTAATTTGTAAACATACTTAATATTAGAACATTTGCCACGTCTAGAATATAATCCATCATCTACACGCATAAAAACTATTTGATTTTTAATATTTGCAACATCGTATCCATCAACGATTATTCTTGACCAAAGATAATAATCTTCTAAATTTCCATATGGAATATATCCTCCAACCTCGTCAAGAACTTTTTTATTAATCATAACAGTAGGATGATTAAAAGGACTGCGCCATTTTAAAAACTGCTTTATTAATTCATTCGATGTGGGGACTCTACGATACCCTATCTGATTTTTTTTATCTCCAATAAATTCTGTTACTTGACCGCCAATTACTGCCAAATTAGGATTATGTTTAATTAAATTAAGTTGTTTTTCAAACCTGTCTGGTACACTTATATCATCTGAATCCATACGTGCTACCCAATCAGTTGATATATATTTTGTGCCCAAACGAAGCGCCA
The DNA here is from genome assembly GCF_034259105.1 of Limosilactobacillus reuteri. NCBI lineage: Bacteria > Bacillati > Bacillota > Bacilli > Lactobacillales > Lactobacillaceae > Limosilactobacillus > Limosilactobacillus reuteri. Next base: position 1,559,892 of record NZ_CP139478.1, read on the forward strand.
CGCCTAAGCCCTGGTTTTTTGGGGAAACAATATCTTTAAAATTCTTACCAAATTTTTCTTGATGTTTTAGAATGACTTCTTTTAGTGAATTTGAGATGGGCCCATCTTCAACAAGGACTATTTCAGAAGGTTTAACCGTTTGATTTTCAATACTATCCAGTGCTTCATCTAAGTATTTGGAATTTACTTTTTTATAAACAGATATTAGCACTGAAAATGATGGATTCTCTTTAATCAATGACATAAAGAATTACTACCTCTTACTTATTTTTTCCTTCATGTATTCCTTTGCTATGGATAACATCACATATTGTCTTAATAAATATTGATAAGTCTAAAAGAAAACTAACATTTAGTGCATACTTACCATCATAAGCCGCTTTATTTTCATCTGTAACTTCATCTCGACCATGAACTTGTGCTAATCCAGTAATCCCAGGAAGAATCTTTGATGCTCCAAATTCATCCCGCATTGCGAGGACCCTCTTTTCAGCCGGTATCAACGGGCGCGGTCCAATTAAACTCATATCACCTTTAAGTACATTAAATAACTGTGGTAGTTCATCTAAACTAGTCTTCCGAATTATTTTTCCTATTCTGGTTATGTATTCTTCTGGATTTTCAAAGTTCTCCGTAGCCATCTGATGAGGGGCATCTTTACGCATTGAACGAAATTTTAAAATTGTAAATACCTGGTTGTCTTTACCAACCCTTGCCTGTTTAAAAAGCACATGCTCCTTTGGGGAATCAAGCTTTATTAAAAGCGCAATTATTAACATTGGAACAGCCAATACAACTATTCCTAACAGACTAATAACGATATCTAAAATCCGCTTAAAGAAATCACGATACCAACGAAAAGCACTATTTGATTCATTAGTGCTTTCTATAATTCTGCTCTTATCATTAGATACTTGCATCGAAACCATTCTCCCCACAAATAACTATCCTAGAATATCCAAAACCTCTTCTTTTTCTTTACAGCTCGTACCGCATTCTGTGGGACATCATCCCCATTAATAATTGCCCGGGCATTTGTCGCATAACGTTTTGCAAGCCCTTCGCCAAACTCGCGACGCAGCTTTTCAAACGCTTGTCGCATCTCATACTTCCGTCCTGGCAGGTCATGGGCATCCGAAGCAAATACATAGCCCTGACCGGCCGCAATCAGCTGCTTGCTAAAACGTTCAACCTTCTTACCAAAGGTTCCCACATACGAGCTTGCCGTTATCTGTGACAGACATCCCTTTTCCAGCAACTCGTGCAGTAATTCTGGCCTTGCCATAATCATCGTGTTCCGCTCCGGGTGGACAATCACCGGAATGATTCCCCGCTGCTGCAAGTCAAAAATCATCTGGCCAGTGTAATGCGGCACATCGTCATCCGGGAACTCCAGCATCAAATACCGGTTACCAGTATCGGCAAATAAGATATCGTCCTTATCTAACGCCGTCAGCAAATCGCCGTTGATTCGCACTTCCTGTCCCGGAAAAACCGTCACTGGAATCTGGTGCGCGTTGATCTCTTTTTGAAAAGCCGCTGTCCGCTTTATAACGTCCTGCTTATGGTTCACGTAACGACCATTCATATGGTGCGGCGTCAACAACGCATGCGTTATCCCGTTTTCCGTTGCCTCTCGTGCGAGGCGGAGTGAAATCGCCATGCTTTTCGAACCGTCATCGATGCCGGGTAACAGGTGGCAGTGCAAATCCACCATGACCATTACTTATCATCCCCATCATCACTATAGCCATAACCATAGCCGTATCCGTAGCCATAGCCATAACCGTATCCGGCACTACCATCGCTAACCACATCATTCATGACGTAGCCCAGCAGGTTAGCATGTGCCATCTTCAAAAGTTCAACTGCTCGCTTGGCTCCTAATTTTTGAGTCTGACCTTGTTTAACTACCAAAACAACTGCGTCCAGATCGTGTGATATAACTTGAGTATCAGTAACTTCCAACATTGGTGGTACATCAACAATTACCATGTCGTAACGGTCACGGACGGCCTTCAGGAAGTCCTTCATCCGTTGTGAACTCAGCAATTCTGCCGGGTTCGGTGGCGTTGGGCCGCTTGGCAGCAATGACAGATTATCAATGCCGCTTGGTTGAATAATTGTGTTGAGGTCAATTGTGCGAGCACGACTCGTCAGAATCGTCGTCAATCCTTCACGATTATCTAAGTTAAAAGTCCGGTGCAGAGTTGACCGCCGCAAGTCGGCATCAACTAACAAAACGTTCTGTCCTGTATGTGCCCAAACAATGGCCAGGTTATCAGTCACTGTCGACTTCCCTTCCGAAACATTAGCGGAAGTCAAGGCCAGGGTCTTGATTGGATGATCGATCGCCATGAAGTTAATATTTGTTCGCAGGGTCCGGAATTGCTCGGAGATCGGGCTCTTCAGGGGCATTACTGTAATTAGCTGCGTACCATTATGAATCGTTGCGTTCGATTGGTTTTCGTTTCTACGATGGAAAAATGACATCCTGCTCTCCTCCTTCTAGACCCGACGCTCGGCTTGCTTATCATTTCCAAGGCGCGTCTGCTTCGTTTGGGCTTGGAAATTGTGGTTCAGGTGGAAGTGATCAATGTGGCCAAGGTTGGTTAAACCGAGTTCATTGGTCATAAAGTCATCATCCTTGATGGTCGTGTCCATCAGCTCCTTGATGATCAAATAGATAACACTTAGCAGTAAGCCAAGAATAGCCCCCGCCAGAGTGAAGAGCTTGACGTTCGGGAAGGACGGGCTATCCGGCGCTGTTGCTCGTGAAACGATGGTAACGTTGTTAACCGACATAATCTTCTTGATCTGCTGCTTAAAGACTCGTGCAATTGTGTTAGCAGTTGCCGCTGACAAGTTCGGATCATTTGTCTCAACTGCCACCGAGAAGACCTGCGAGTTCTGCTGAGTGTTAATCTTAATTGCCTTTTTCAACTTAGCAACCGGCATGTTATAAGACCGGCCGTATTCACGTGCCGTTGTTGTACTGTTTAGTTCACGACTAACCTTATTCAAAATTACCTGGTTGGTAATGACGTCCTTGTAGGTGTTGATCATTTGAATATCAGCCTGCTGGTTATTATAGGCCTGGCCGTCGTTGTCGTTAGTGTGCTTCTGGTTAACCAGGATTTCGATAGTAGCCGTATACTTCGGTACTACTACAAACTGAGCTACAACAAAGCCCAGCACTCCAGCAAGCAGAGTCCAGATGATCAACATCTTAAAATGCTTGCGTAGGATCGTCATTAATTGGCTCAAGTCAATCGTATTCTTCGATTCTTCTGCTGAATTATTCAACGCTCTTCTCCTTAATTCTTCAAGCTATTCTGTAACAAGTCCGTAATTCGTTGTTGTTCACTAGTTGGAACAACCTCATAGTCCTGGCCATCCTCATCGACACCATGCCCTTGAGCGTGGTCCTGAACAATGTTGGCATTACTACCGCGGTAGTCCTTCGCCAACGTGACCATATTGTTAAAAGTCAAATCAGTCTGGGAGCTATCTGAGATTGTCCGCAGGAAGCGCTGATTCAGTACCGTCTTGTAGGAAACTGACTTCTTCAGCAGGGCCGTAATAACTAGCCGTTGTCGTTGCTGCCGACCGTAATCTCCTTGGGGATCATCGTACCGCATCCGACTGAACTTCAGGGCATTGTTACCATTCAGGTGGTAAGTCTGACCTTTAGTAAAGTGGGCGCCTTCATAGTCAAAGGTCAGTGGTGACTTAACGTCGACCCCACCAACCTGGTTGATGGCCTTCTCTAGGCCACCCATGTTAACCAGGACGTAGTAGTCAATCGGAATGTTAAAGTGCTTCTGAACTGTCTTAACACTCTCCTTGACCCCACCGTAAGTGTAAGCAGCGTTGATCTTAGCTAGTGAGTCGTCTGGGTAGTCTGGCAGTTTAACCTTCATATCCCGTGGCAGACTGACAATCGTGGTCGTCTTCTTCTGCGGGTTCAGAGTCATGATCATCATCGTATCAGTCCGGCCCTTGTAGTTTCGGCCTAAGGCACCAGTATCAGTTCCCAGCAGGAGGATCGAGACCGGCCGCTTCTGCGCGAGTACCTTGTTGGCATCCCGAGTTTTGGTGATCCCAGCACTGTTATACATATTATTGGTTGTTGACTTAAGGTTATGCCATGCTACTCCTGCGAAGAACATGGCAATCAGGATCAGAATCCCAACAACCGACCAAAAAATCCGCCAACCGTGACGACGATGGTGGCGGTGGTGATTATGATGGTGGTGAACCTCATTGTGGGTTGACGTCATACGATCATTCTGTGAATATTCACGATTTTCCTCAGACATAATTTAACGTCTCCTATTATTTATGATCCTTTTTGCAAGATTAATTAAAGAATCTTGTAATTTCATTGAACTTATTGTAAGAATATCACTTTATTATAAATAATATCACTTTATTATAAGAATGTCACTACTTGTCAAGGAGCTCATTAATGAAAACTACACATTAATAACTGAAACTTGAAAGCTGATAACCATGTCAAACAGGCGAGGTTATCAGCTTTTTCTACGAAAAATTAAAAAAGTAAGTCCCTTTGGGCTATAATACTTTATTAAAGACTCTTTATCAATGGGTAAGGATGAAGAGAATTTGGAGAACTAGACTAAGCTACTTTGGCTTTTGGTCTAGTTTTCTTTTTTGGTAATTCACGAATCATGAGGTTAGAATTCTTCAACGAAATGAGAATCCTAATCCGAAAATGGAAGAAGTTGCGATAGCCATATGCGGTCCGTTTGATTATCTTGATTTTATTATTAGTACCTTCGATCGGCCCGTTGGTTAGTCGGGTGTAAAAGCTGGCAATAATTTCCTGGCGGTGCTTGGCGAGTGTTCGCTTAACTCGTCTTATAACGTTTGGTAGATTATTTCGCTTAATTAACTGATCTAACAAAGTCTGACTACGGTGACTAATTGCGGCTATTAAATCTTGATAGTATTCGTAGGCAGCTCTTAGTTCTGGAGAGAAGTTGAGCAGCCGTTCTACGACATCTTGATTAGACAAACAAGCGTGATAAAAATTACGTCGTGAATAGTAGTGCAGGTAATCTAGCTGGCCCTCCTTAGTCATTAATAACTTCCAATAATGCTTTAAAGCGCGGTATTCATGTGTATTAGCCCCGTATTCTTTCATAACTTTAAGCCGGGCACTTTGAAGTGCCCGGTAAGCCTGGACAACGACGTGGAAATGATCAGCTACAATCATAGCCTGGGGAAATAAGTCATGAATTAGGTTACGATAAGGTTCAAACAGATCGACAACGACAATCTTAACCGACCAGCGAGCCTTTTTAGAGTAGTGAGAAAGAAAGTAATTACGCATGAAACGCGAATTACGAGACTGAATGATGTCAATAGTACGATGGTTCTGCGGATTCATTAAGATCATACTCATCCTACTTTGGGCGAACTTACCGGATTTAAAGTCATCAAAAGCGATGGTTGCCGGTAACCAGTGAGGATTAGTCTTAAAGGTATCTTCGAAGCCCTCGAGCTGACGCTCAACGGTGTTAGTAGAAACATTGTGATGACTAGCAATAGTCCGCATTGATTCATTCTCACTGAGTTCCTGTACAATATGGTATTTAACGACATTCGCAATTCGACAGGCAAAATTAACTCCTTGGACCTCAGCAACCTTGGTAACTCGCTTGGGGCATTGGGGCGATGGTGGACAGAGATACTGTTGTTTCTTGATTTTTAAGACAGCTGGTTTTCCAGCCAGTGTAAGGATTTTGATCGTTACGGGCCGCTTACGGAAGCTATTGCGACGCATCAACTGGCCGCAAAGCGGACAGTGCATGGGATAAGACTGAATTAAATGGATGATCTTTAGTTCTTTATCCTCAGTTAAAAATGGTTTGTCAGGTTTTAAGTAAGGATCCTTGATTCAAGTCCAAAAATTGATATCATTAGTCATGAGGAATATATACTTTTTAAGACAACTGAGTGGTTATGGGGATAACTTAAGACAGTTGTCTTTTTTTATTTTTAAATCAATGGTACAGCAAGTAACAAAAAACGGTAAAGATAAGAAATTATCTTATCCTTACCGAATATCATAGAACCGATTTTTACACGGCCCTTAAGAATGCTGGCTTTCAACGTCAACGAAAACAACATGGAAGGTTCATCAAAGGACTGCGATTAAAAGCTGATACTAACGAGTTCCTCATTTGAGTGTCATTGACCGTCATTATTAATTAAGGAAAAAGCTTGTTACATCAACCTTCCTTAACAACCATGACAGTCGTGACAGTCTATTTCTTTACTTGTATATAGGAATAAAAAATAGAAAAAAAGAGTATAGAAAAGAGTAGTAAATCGACTGACATGACCGTCACAAACTCTCTTAATACCTTGGTGAATCAACACATAGAAAGGATTATCGAAAATGTTAGAAAAACGAATCGAAACAGCTTTTGTGAAAGCAGCTCAAAGTCGCGGCGGTTTATGCCTGAAGTTCGTTTCGCCATCAATGGCTGGAGTTCCCGATCGAATTGTCCTTTTACCTGATGGTCATCTGGGCTTCGTGGAGATGAAGGCTCCTGGTAAGCATCCCCGCCCGCTGCAGGTACAAAAACTAATGCAATTAAAACAACTTGGCTTTCAAGTCTTCGTTTGCGATCAATTCGATCAGATTGGAGGAATGCTTGATGCAATACAAGCCGCATGAATATCAGCAATACGCTACTCAGTTCATTCTGGATCATCCTGTTGCTGCGATCCTGCTCGACATGGGCCTTGGCAAAAGTGTCATTACCCTCACGGCTATTAAGCAGCTCATTCAGGAAGGCAAGGTTCACCGGGTCCTAGTTGTGGCGCCGCTAAGAGTTGCTAAACAAACCTGGCCGGAAGAAATTGAAAAGTGGGACCACTTAAAAGGCCTTACCTACTCTGTTGTCACTGGTTCTAGGACACAAAGAATCAAAGCACTACAACAAGATGTCAACATTTATATCATCAACCGGGAAAACTTGAAATGGCTAATTGAATCCTCTGGTATGCACTTTGATTACGATATGCTGGTGATCGATGAACTCTCCAGTTTCAAGTCTTACCGTTCCCAACGTTTTAAAGCGCTGACGCGAGTACGCCCTCTGATTAAACGTGTAGTTGGTTTAACCGGAACACCATCCTCTAATGGGCTAATGGATCTGTGGGCTGAATTCCGGGTGCTTGATATGGGAAAAAGACTTGGCCGCTTCATCTCATACTACCGGACTAATTACTTTGATCCCGACAAGCGCAATATGTATCAAGTCTTCACTTACAAGCCAAAGCCGGGTGCTGAGCAGAGTATTTACCGGGCCATTGATGACATCACCATCTCCATGAAGTCTCAGGATTACTTGGATCTTCCACCGCTAACCATGAACACAGTACCGGTCAAGATGAGTAACAACGAACAAGCAATCTATGATGAACTCAAGACTCAGCTGGTGATTTCGACCCACGGCAAACAGATCGATGCATTGAACGCGGCTAGCCTGTCCAATAAACTTTGTCAGATGGCTAATGGCTGTGTCTATGATAATCAGCAGCAGGTTGTTCAAATCCATCAACGCAAACTCGATGCTTTAGAAGATCTAATCGAAGCTGCCAACGGCAAACCCGTGCTGATAGCTTACTGGTTCAAGCATGACTTAGCGCAGATTAAACAATGCTTCAAGATTCGGGAAATTAAAGTAACCAAAGATATTCAAGACTGGAACGCTGGCAGGATTCCGCTCGCACTGATCCATCCTGCCTCTGCGGTTCACGGACTTAATCTGCAAGCTGGAGGTGCTACTTTGATCTGGTATGGACTGACCTGGAGCTTGGAGCTTTACCAGCAAACCAACGCTCGGCTCTGGCGGCAGGGTCAGCGTCAGCACGTGGTCATTCACCACATCATTACTGAAGTAACGATTGATGAAAACATCCTAGCCGCCTTGAAGCACAAGGATAAAACTCAGCTGGCACTGATTAATGCAGTGAAAGCCAACTTGAAAGGAAGTGTTTGTGTATGAGTATCATGTGGAATTACTTAGACAAGCGCCGGGCCACTATTGCTGCATTAAAAGACTACGATGGTATGAAGTTTATCATTGATTCTTATCAGGATGATTTGAAGCTGGCTAAGGAACAGACGATCGGCATCAATTCACCACAGTATGGTTTCGCACCCAGCGGCACCAACAAAGATAATCCCACTGAACATCGTCTGCTTCATGGCATCGATCAAACCACTAAGTTGAACGAGCGGTACCAGCAAGCCCCAGCTTTACTTCAAATGGTTTGAACCAGCATGGCAAGAGCTTTCACGAGATGAACGCTTCATATTGGATGTTTGTTACCGCACTCCAAATCAATCAATGAACGAAGGACTGACCTTGTTGATGGACAAATACTTCATTGCTAAGACCACTGCCTACAATAGAAAGAACAAGGCACTCGACCACCTTACCCTTTTGCTTTATGGATCCCACCATTAGAAAGGTAAAACGCAGAACAAACAATCAGCCTATCCATGTTACGATAGTAGTGTAGAAAATTAGGATAAAGGCATTTGCTTTATAACATTGAAGCCTGGCGGTGTAAACTGCTGGGCTTTTCTTATGCCCTCAGAAAGGAGGAGTGTCATGCCTTACTCACCCAAGAAACCTTGTCGTTACCCCGGCTGCCCGCGACTAACCCACAACACTTATTGTGACGTCCATGCTAAGCAAGTCAGTTCTCACTACAATCGTTACCAACGACCAAAACGTAGTCGTCCGCGCTATCATCGTGGCTGGCCAAAGATCAGACAAAGGTACCTACTCCACCATCCCTTCTGTGAGATGTGCCTGAGCCAAGGAAGGTATACCAAGGCTACCGAAGTCCATCACGTTCTGCCCTTAGAGCACGGTGGCACCAACGAGTTCAAAAACCTGATGGCATTATGCAAACCATGTCATTCCCGCATCACCGCTCAGATGGATGATCGTTGGCACAAAGCACCACGTCAATATCATTACTAAACCACGGAGGGGGCCATCGAATCCTTAAAAATTTTTCACGCGGGAGCGGGCCTGGGCCTTCGTGTACAAAAAATCGAAATCAAACGGGGTATTAACCCCTGCCGGAAGGAGGGAGAGATTTGGCTAAAGATGGTACGAATCGTGGCGGATTCCGGGTCGGCGCTGGGAGAAGATCTAAATCACTGCACGATAAGCTCGAAGCTGGCCAAGAAGCAACCGTCATTGATTTGCCAGAGCCAGCTAATCTGGAAGGCCACGTGATGCCGCCAGTCAAAAAGTACCTCAAAGCCAAACAAAAGAATGGGTTAGAATTTGATGCTGCCGATATTTTCAAAGAAACTTGGGAATGGCTAGTTGAACGTGGTTGCGAAAAATTAGTTAATACCCAATTAATTGAACAATATGCCGTTAGCGTCAGTCGGTGGATTCAGTGTGAAGAATGTATCTCTAAGTTCGGTTTTCTCGCCCGCCACCCCACCACTGGGAACGCAATTGCTTCACCCTACGTTTCAATGAGTCGTGACTACATGAAGCAATCGAGTCAGTTGTGGTTTCAGATTTTTCAGGTGGTTAAGGAAAACAACGCCACAGCTTACCAAGGATCAACCCCACAGGATGATGTCATGGAACGGCTCTTAAGAAGCCGGAAAGGAATGAACTAATGAAATTTGTCAAAAAGAAAATCACCGATTTGATTCCTGCCGATTACAATCCACGGAAAGATCTCAAACCCGGCGATCCTGATTATGAAAAACTAAAACGCTCGATGCATGAATTTGGCTATGTCGATCCAATCATTTGGAACCAACAAACCGGTCATGTAGTTGGTGGGCACCAGCGCTTAAAAATTCTCCAGGATGAAGGCATCAAAGAAGCAGAGTGCGTGGTCGTTAATCTGAATGAGGACAAAGAAAAGGCCCTTAACGTAGCTTTAAACAAAATTAGTGGTGACTGGGATAAGGACAAGTTAGCTTTACTGATGACTGACTTGCAAGCTAGTGATTTAGATATTTCATTAACTGGTTTTGATGAGGATGAAATATCTGACTTGCTTGCTACCGAAGATGATACTCATGACGACAATTTCGATGTAGATAGCGAATTGAATAAGCCAACTTTCTCTAAGGTAGGCGATCTCTGGCACTTGGGACGACATGCCCTACTGTGCGGTGATGCCACGAAAAAAGAGAGTTGTCAAAAGTTACTTGATGATCATCAAGTTAATCTTGTCCTTACCGATCCACCGTATAATGTCGATTACCAAAGCAAAGCCGGCAAGATTAAGAACGACCATCAGGATGATGATAAGTTTTACCAATTTTTACTAGCTGCTTTTCAAAATATGAATACTGCAATGGCCAATGATGCCAGCATCTATGTTTTCCATGCCGACACGGAAGGACTTAACTTCCGCCGTGCTTTCCAAGATGCTGGCTTTTATTTATCTGGTTGCTGTATCTGGAAAAAACAATCATTAGTGCTTGGTCGCTCACCCTACCAGTGGCAGCATGAACCAGTTCTATATGGCTGGAAGAAAGATGGTAAACACGAATGGTACACCGGACGAAAGGAATCTACCATCTGGGAATTTGATCGTCCAAAGCAAAGTAAGGAACACCCAACGATGAAACCAATCCCATTACTAGCCTATCCGATCATGAACTCTACTATGTCGAACTGCACGGTTCTTGATCCATTCGGCGGTTCTGGTTCGACTCTGATTGCTTGTGAACAGACTAATCGGATCTGCTACATGATGGAGCTGGATCCTAAATATTGCGATGTCATCGTCAACCGCTATATTGAACAAGTCGATTCGGATCAGAAAGTCAGTGTGGAAAGGGATGGAAAATCGATTCCTTACAGTAAGGTTAAAAAGTCGGCCTAAAGTACTGAAAAGCCTTGCTATCTGTGCCTTTTAGAGTGATGTATACAGTGATCAAACAAGGAGGTATTGAATATGAAAATTAATTTTAATGTTCATGGCCAACAGCGCAAAAAGTTAGTCGAACAGATTGCTGAATACACTCAGCAAAAGGCAGAGTACCAGTACACACCAACTTATGCATACCAGATTGGCAAATACACCATCAGCAAGGATGGCAATCTTCTATCCCCGGATGAGATTCCTGCTGGATTAGTAACACATCTTAAGCAACAGGGATTCACACCCAGCGAGACGGTCAAGTTGAACATAACATATCGCCGCAATGAGCTTACTGACCAAGATCTAGATAACCTACGCCATTTAATCTGGGCCAAAAGCCAGTTAATCAAAGACGCTTTTGACATTGAATCATTGCATTTAAGCATTGACGACCAACAAGTCTCATTTAACTGGTTTGACCAAGTCGATGCCAATGATGCTCTGGCCTATCAACAATTCATCGACAAACTAGTGCAATATGCTCAAAATCATCAGCGGATTATGTCCCAGCCACGGGAAGAAAGCAATGAAAAATATGCCTTTCGTTGTCTTTTGCTCCGGCTGGGATTTATTGGCCCAAGGTATAAGAAGCAACGGAAGGTGTTACTTAAAAATTTAACCGGGTCCGCCGCATTCAAAAGTCAGGAGGCTTAACTATGAACCGTATCAAAGATGAATTGGCCAAGCGTAATCGAATCTACCGACAAGTGCTTAAAATCCGCAACACTGGTGAAGCCAATATGTTTGATGTGGAAAATGTCAAAAGACTGGCATACTACTATAACTGCCATGACTTAATCGATTACTTGAATACTGACCGCGCCGGATACGTAAATTTGATATTAACTGGCAAGTTTAATTAATCATCAATCAAGCATTGAGTTAACACTCAGTGCTTTTTTAGTACAACTGAAAGGATGTGATGCCCTCTTGCGAAAAATAAAAGATTACAAGCCAACTAGGTTCATGGCCAAGGACTCTACTTATAACAAAGACGCAGCTGATTTTGCAGTTTCATTTATCGAATGCCTATGCCATACCAAAGGGACCTGGGCAGGAAAACCGTTTGATTTAATTGATTGGCAAGAGAAAATAATTCGTGATATCTTTGGCATTCTTAAGCCTGATGGCTACCGTCAATTCAACACTGCTTATGTTGAAATTCCCAAGAAGCAAGGAAAGTCAGAACTAGCCGCTGCCGTTGCCCTCCTACTTTGTTGTGCTGATGGAGAAGAGCGGGCGGAAGTTTATGGCTGCGCGGCTGATCGTCAACAGGCCGCCATTGTTTTTGACGTGGCTGCCGATATGGTACGGATGAATCCTGCCTTGAAGAAGCGGTGCAAGATCTTAGCTTCTCAGAAGCGCTTGATCTATGAACCAACTAATAGTTTCTACCAAGTCTTGTCCGCCGACGCCTACTCCAAGCATGGCTTTAATGTTTCTGGCGTTATTTTTGATGAATTGCATACTCAGCCTAACCGTAAACTTTATGACGTTATGACTAAGGGCTCTGGGGACGCTCGTACTCAACCGCTCTACTTTTTGATCACGACGGCTGGTAACGATGAAAATTCAATCTGTTATCAGGTCCACCAAAAAGCCATTGACATCATGAAGGGACGTAAACATGACCCTCGCTTCTACCCAGTCATTTACGGTGCCGGACGTGACGAAGATTGGTCAAGTCCCGAAGTTTGGAAAAAAGCTAACCCTTCTCTGGGTATCACGGTCAAAATGGAGAAGGTTACGGATGCCTATAATTCAGCTAAGGAAAACCCAGCTGAAGAAAATACATTCCGACAACTACGGTTAAATCAGTGGGTAAAACAAGATGTTCGATGGATGCCGATGGACAAATGGGATGCTTGTGCATTTCCTGTTGATCCCGATGAGTTACGTGGTCACGATTGTTACGGTGGTCTTGACCTGTCATCAACTACTGATATCACAGCATTCGTTTTGGCCTTTCCACCGCGTGATGATTCCGAAGGTTACACCCTGCTCCCCTACTTCTGGATTCCTGAAGATAATGTCGACCTGCGGGTACGCCGTGACCATGTTCCCTATGATATCTGGAAACAGCAGGGATATTTACAAACCACAGAAGGTAATGTCGTCCACTATGGCTTCATAGAACACTTCATTGATGATCTCGGAAAGAAATACCATATCAAGGAAATTGCCTTTGACCGTTGGGGTGCAGTCGAAATGGTCCAGAATCTTGAAGGAATGGGCTTCACGGTAGTGCCATTTGGCCAAGGGTTCAAAGATATGACTCCACCAACCAAAGAGTTGATGCGCTTAACTTTGGAAAAGAAAATTGCTCACGGTGGACACCCAGTTTTGCGTTGGATGATGGACAACATCTACATTCGAACTGATCCGGCAGGCAACATCAAACCAGATAAAGCAAAATCAACTGAAAAGATAGATGGCGTTGTCGCTACTATCATGGGATTGGATCGCGCCATTCGCAATGAAGACAGTGGTGACTCTGTTTATGATGGTCGAGGTCTATTAATGTTGTAATTACGAAAAACTTAAAGGAGTTGATGCCATGAGTCTATTTAATAAATTGTTCCATACCAATAAAGCTTCACCCAAAAACACCCTATCCAGCACCATGTCATTTTTCTTCGGCAGTTCGATGGCTGGCCAAAATGTGACCGAACGCACTGCAATGCAGAATACAGCGGTTTATGCTTGTGTGCGGGTCTTAGCGGAAGGATTAGCTGAACTACCACTCCATATTTATCAATACACCAGCGATGGTGGCAAACAGCGGGCAATTAACCACCCGCTTTATTTTTTGCTTCATGATGCGCCAAATCCAGAAATGACCAGTTTTATCTTTCGTGAAACCATGATGAACCATTTATTGCTGTGGGGTAACGCCTATGCACAAATCATTCGCAATGGTCAAGGCCAAATTACAGGGCTTTATCCGTTAATGCCAGACCGGATGGACGTCAATCGGGCCGCTAACGGTGAAATCTACTACACCTATAATCGCAACTACGATGATTACCAAGCAAAGAACAAATCAAAACAAGTTATTCTCTTATCCGATGAAGTTCTCCATATCGCAGGACTAGGCTTTGATGGTTTGATTGGCTACAGTCCCATTGCTATGGCTAAGAATGCGATTGGATTATCCATGGCTGCCGAACAATATGGAGCCACTTTCTTCAAAAATGATGCCACGCCTGGTGGTGTTCTCGAGCACCCTAATGTAGTCAAAGACCCTGAACGGCTTCGGAAAAGTTGGCAGTCACAATTTTCGGGATCTAATAATCACAGCATTGCTGTCTTGGAAGAAGGAATGACTTTTCACCAGCTTTCCATTCCACCTGACCAAGCACAGTTTCTAGATACGCGAAAATTTCAACTAGATGAGATTGCACGGATCTTTCGTGTACCACCACACATGGTTGGTGACCTGGATCGTTCCACCTTCTCAAACATTGAACAGCAGTCGCTCGAATTTGTGAAGTACACCTTGAACCCTTGGTGTGTCCGTTGGGAACAAGCGATGAACCAGCAATTACTTTCACCTGACGACCAGCAGAAATACTTCATCAAATTCAACGTTGATGGCTTGCTGCGCGGTGATTACGAAAGCCGCATGAATGGTTACGCAATTGGCCGACAAAACGGCTGGCTATCAGCTAATGATATTCGTGAACTGGAGGACCTCAACCGCATCCCAGCAAACGAAGGTGGTGATCAATACTTGGTTAACGGTAATATGCTACCACTCAACCAAGCTGGTAACTTCTATAGTTCTCAGCCATCTAAAGAAAGTGAGGAACCAAAAGAATGAAACGTTTCTGGAACTGGAGCGGTCCTCAAAATCAACGTGTCTTAACTATCAACGGTACGATTGCTGAAGATAGCTGGGTTGATGATGAAGTCACTCCCCAAGTATTTCAAGATGAATTAAGTCAAGGGAAAGGGCCAATCAATCTCTGGTTAAATTCTCCCGGTGGTGACTGTGTCGCTGCCAGTCGCATTTACACGATGCTAATGAATTATCCCGATGACGTGAACGTCAAAATTGACGGTATCGCTGCTTCAGCGGCATCAGTTATCGCCATGGCAGGAACAAAAGTTTCCATGGCTCCAACCGCGATGATCATGATCCATAATCCATTAACCATTGTTGGTGGACAAAAAGAAGATCTTGATCAAGCTGCACAGATGCTAGCTGAAACCAAAGAATCAATCATTAATGCCTATGAGCTTAAAACAAACCTACCCCGCGAGAAGATTTCAGCCATGATGGATGACGAAACCTGGATGAATGTCAATAAAGCGATTGAGTTGGGCTTTGCTGATGATATGCTAGGTCAAAATAAAGATATCACAGATTGTTATTCCTATTCGGATAAGCAATCGGATCTCGTTGTCCTCAATAAACTCAAACGAACAAGCCAAAATACTATCTCTGTAAAGTCGCTACAAAAGCGGCTTTCTTTGTTATCACACTAATTTTTAGGAGGACTTATCAATGAGTAAGATTACTGAATTACAAGAAAAGCGTGCCCGTATTTGGAAGCAAGCAAAGGATTTCCTGGATGCTAAGCAAAAGGAGTCGGATGTACTATCAGCCGAAGACAATGCCCGCTATGAAAAGATGGAGCAAGAAGTTGTCGACTTAGGTAAGGAAATCAATCGAAGGCACAAGCAGGCAGAAATTGAAGTGATACTGAACCAACCCACCAGTAAGGCCCTTACTAATTCCCCAACTGCTGATCAGCTACCAAAGAGCCAGGATGCTTATGCAAAAGATTTCTGGCAAATGATGCGTGGACATGCCGTCGTGGATGCTCTTAAGGAAGGTGCGGACCCCGATGGTGGTTTCTTAGTGCCCGACGAATTTGAAAACCAACTTATCCAAAAGTTGCAAGAAGCAAATGTCCTACGAACCATCAGCCATGTCATCCAAACCAACAGCGGTGAACACAAGATTCCGGTTGTTGCCAGCGAAGGAACAGCTGCTTGGCTTGAAGAAGAAGCAGCCTACACAGAGTCCAACACGCAATTTAGTCAGGTGTCACTAGGCGCCCATAAGTTAGGAACCCTAATCAAAGTGTCGGAAGAATTACTAAACGATTCCGCATTTGATTTGATGTCCTATCTCTCTGATGAATTTGGCCGCCGACTCGGTAATGCCGAAGAACAAGCCTTTTTAACCGGTACCGGTACTGGTCAACCTACTGGCATCTTAACTGACACTAATGGTGCTTCAGCCGGATCCACAGCTGCTAAGGCCGATACGTTAACTTTTGATGATTTGATCGACCTTTTCTATTCCTTAAAGGCGCCATACCGTCAAAATGCTGTCTTTTTGATGAACGATGACACTGTGAAGACCATCCGCAAGATGAAGGATAAGAATGACCAGTACATTTGGCAACCTTCCGTTCAGGCGGGCCAACCAGACCGAATTCTTAACTGTCCGGTTTACACTAGCCCATTCATGCCGACATTGGCTGCCGCCAATAAGCCGGTGCTTTTCGGTGACTTTAACTACTACTGGATTGCAGATCGACAAGGCCGAACTTTCAAACGTCTTAATGAGCTTTACGCCGTAACTGGTCAAGTTGGCTTCTTAGGATCACAACGAGTTGATGGCAAAGTCGTTCTACCAGAAGCAATTAAAACCTTGTCCATGGCTGCTAAGTAGAAAGGATTGATGAAATGTGGCTACTATTACTTTGGCCGAAACAAAAGCCTACCTGAGGGTAGATAACACTGTTGAGGATGACCTCATCACAAAGTTGATTGGATCGGCAACAGCTACGGTCGAGAATGTGCTTCGCCAACCACTATCAGCGTTTGATTCCCTCCCTGATGATATTCATACCGCGATTCTCTATACCGTGGCCTACCTTTACGAATATCGGGAAACCGCCGATTTTGATGCCATGATCAAATTTCTTCGAGCCATCTTGTCCCCTTACCGGAAGGAGGAATTTTAATGCAACAGCAAAACGAACGTATCAGTAAGATTGCTGATATTGGTGAGCTAGATCGCCGCATTACGCTGACGAAAAAGAAATATGTCGGCGAAAATCCTAATACTGGAATGTCGATGTACAAGGATGTTCGCTTAGGCGATGTGTGGGCAAAAGTTTCTGCTCTGCATGGTCAAGAATATTATACGGCGGTTACGGTCAAATTGGAAAAGCAATTGTCCTTTATTATTCGATATCGTGATGATATTGACGAAGAAACCAACATTTGGTTTGAAGGTCGTGGCTACAATATTGGCTTTATTGATGATGTCAAATATAACCATGAGTACTTGGAAATTAAGGCCGAGTATTCGAGAGGAGTTGATGATCCGAATGAAGACAACTAGTTTAACGGTAATTAATACTTGCTTTGGTGCAATTGGTGCTTTTCTCGGCTGGTTCTTAGGCGGGCTAGATGGTTTCTTATATGTTCTCTTGATTTTTATGGTCGTGGACTATATCACCGGAGTGCTTTGTGCCATTAATGAGCATAAGCTCTCCAGCGAGATTGGCTTTCGTGGGCTTACGCGCAAAGTATTAATCCTATTGTTAGTTGGCATTGCACATTGCCTTGATATTTACCTATTAAAGAATGGTTCAGCAATCCGTACCGCTACTATTTTCTTCTATATCTCTAATGAAGGTATTTCTCTATTAGAAAATATAAGCCGTCTGGGGCTACCCGTACCTGATAAATTGAAAAGTGTTCTCCAACAATTGCACGATAAGGACGATAATAACTAACTTTTACCTGTGGACTGCGGTCTGCAGGCTTTTTGTTGTTTCTATGGTAAAATATCATCAGGTCTGAAATGGTGGGTCGCTCCCAACATGGAAGGCTTAGTGATAAGGACATGGTCGCATCACCCTTCAACTATTCCTGATAACGCGAGGTGATGACTATGTTAATTTGGAAAGAATCGAGGACTCGGCATTACTGCCGCCATAGTTATCGTGGCAGTCGGCCAGTTGATCATTGACTGCGCCAAAGCCTACGCGATAATAAAAAAAGCCAACCATAACGGTTAGCTTCATCCTCGATCATTCCTGATCACGCTTGAGGGTAACGAGATGCAGCTCGTTGCTCTCTTTTCTTTTATTATGATAGCTGATCTATCCTATTTTTTCAACTTTTTAGCTGGCAGTTTTCTGTCAGCTTTTTTCTTTTACCATGGTTTACTTTTCGACCTCCGCTGGCTTATCAGTGGAGGTAATTAAGATGACAAAACAAGTTAAAGAAGTAACTCATCAACCACTGACGTCGATCAATACAACAATTTCGCAAAAGCAATTGCTAAATGACTTACATTATCGACAATCCAAACAGATCATCCAACATTTGCTGGATAAAGGGTTGATTTCGGCTGATCAATTTCAAAAGATTGACCAATTAAACAAGCAGTCCTTTCCACCACTATATAGTCCTGAATGTGTTGCTACATCAACGATCCAGAGCTAACATACCACACTGACGAAAGGAGGTTTGCCATGTCGACCATTACTAAAATTCAAGGTTATCACAATGATGTCAAGCAACTACGTGTGGCAGCCTACTGCCGAGTTTCTACTGACAATGTCGAACAGTTGGAAAGTCTGCAAAATCAGCGTGAGCATTATCAGGAGTACATTAGTCACCATCCCAATTGGCAACTTGCCAAAATCTACTATGATGAAGGCATTTCTGGCACTAAATTAACGAAACGGAATGCTTTAAAAGAATTACTGGTTGATTGTCGCAATAACCGGATTGACCTGATAGTAACCAAATCCATCAGTCGCTTATCACGAAATACGACTGATTGTTTACAAATTGTCCGTGAATTGCAACAGCTGAACATTCCGATCATTTTTGAAAAGGAACATCTTAATACTGGGGCAATGGCGAGTGAACTATTCTTGTCCATTCTCAGTAGTATCGCTCAGGATGAATCGCGCTCCACAGCTGGCAACTTACGCTGGGCAATTCGGCAGCGCTTTGCCAATGGTGAATTTAGAGTATCTTCTGCACCTTACGGTTATAAGCTTCGAGATGGCAACTTATTAATCTATCCAGCAGAAGCACGGACCGTGAAACATATTTTCCATAAATTTCTGACTGGCACTTCTGCCACGCAAATTGCTAAAGAGCTAAATGGACATCAAGTTGCTACCCAACGTGGCGGTCACTGGCGCAGTAATACGGTCCTTAACATTCTACGAAACATCAACTACACCGGTGACATGCTGTGCCAGAAAACTTATCGTGATGATCAATATCATCGCCATTTCAACCATGGTGAACTAGCCCAATACCTAATTGAAAACCATCATCCAAGTTTGATCAGTCACCAAGCCTTCGATCAAGCTCAGAAAATAATTAAGGAAAATGCGCAAAAGCGCCACATTGAAGTCGGTACTCACAAGTATCAGCAACATTATCCTTTCTCAGGAAAAATCATCTGTGGATATTGCAGTACCACCTTTAAGCGACAAACCAGACCTAATAAAATCTGTTGGGCATGTCAAAAGCACTTAAAGTCTGCCAAGCAATGCCCGATTAAAGCAATTAGTGAAGAAAGTTTGGAAGCCGCCTTCTGCAGCATGATGAATAAGTTAATCTTCAGCCAGAAGTTCCTACTGCAACCATTGCTTGAAGAACTACAAAATCAAGCTAATAGCAATTCCAATGGTGAATTAGGAAAATTGGCTGAGCAAATCAAAGCTAACGACCATAAGGCCGAAACGCTAACCCGATTGATGCAATCAGGGCTGCTCGACAAGGCCATTTATGTTAACCAAACGGCCAAACTAGAACAAGACACTTATCAATGCCGACAAAAGATCAAACTACTGAATAGTCAAAATACTGATTCAGCCAACGATTTTGAAGAAGTCAGGTCTTTACTGCGTTGGTGCCAGAAAGGGCAAACGCTAACCAGCTTTAATCCCAACTTATTTCAAACTTTTGCACAGCAAATCATTGTCAACGATCCGACTGAAGTGATTTTTAAACTCAAATGTGCCTTGGAATTAACTGAAAAACTAACCAAGAAAGCCGCAGTCTATCAACAATTCTACCGTGGCATCATTAAGCAACGGTTCAATGAACCAATCAAGCAAGCAGAATATCTGTACAGCATTATCGAAAGTGAAGGTGATTTAATTGGGTAAAGTACACATTATCCCAGCCCATCAGCAAAAAGGAAATAGCGTTCATCAACAGCAAAGTACTCGACCATTCGAGCAACTTCGTGTAGCAGCCTACTGTCGGGTTTCAACTGACTACGATGAGCAAGCTAGCTCCTACGAAACTCAGGTAGCTCACTACAAAGAGCTAATTCAAAAGGAACCAACCTGGGAATTTGCAGGTATCTATGCTGATGATGGAATCTCCGGAACCAACACCAAGAAACGGGAACAATTCAATAAAATGATTGCGGCCTGTAAAGCCGGTAAAATTGACTTAATTGTCACCAAGTCAATTAGCCGATTTGCTCGAAATACTATTGATTGCCTGAAGTATATCAGAGACTTAAAAGCCATCAATGTTGCAATCTTCTTTGAAAAAGAAAATATCAACACCATGGATGCCAAAGGTGAAGTGCTCATTACCATCATGGCATCGTTAGCCCAACAAGAAAGTGAGTCCTTATCGCAAAACGTTAAAATGGGGATTCAATACCGTTACCAACAAGGTAAAGTGTTTGTCAATCATAATCACTTCCTCGGTTACACTAAAGATGATCAGGGAAATCTAGTAATTGAACCAGAGGAAGCCAAGGTCATTAAACGGATCTTCTATAGCTACCTAAACGGAATGACTATGAAACAAATCGCCGATTCGCTCAAAGCTGATGGTATCTTGACCGGTGGCAAAACAAAAAATTGGCGCTCTAGCGGCGTGGCTAAAATACTTAAGAACGAGAAATATATGGGTGATGCTCTTCTGCAGAAAACCTACACTGTTGACTTTCTTAATAAAAAACGAGTGAAGAATGAAGGCATCATGCCCCAGTACTACGTGGAGAATGATCACCCGGCGATTATTCCTAAATCAGTATTTATGCAAGTACAGCAGATCATCAAACAACGGCGTAATGGGATTACCACAAAGAACGGCAAGCACCGACGGCTTAATGGCAAATATTGCTTCTCTCAAAAAGTATTTTGTGGTAAATGCGGTGACATTTTGCAACGGAATATGTGGTATCGGCCAGAGAAAGTAGCGGTCTGGCGCTGTGCTAGCCGGATAAGGAGAAGTAAAACTGGCCGGCGGTGTATGATCAGGAATGTCAAAGAGCCATTGCTAAAAGAAGCCACTGTTGAAGCATTCAATCAATTAATCGAAGGCCACGAGTTAGCCAGTAAGCAAATTAAAGCTAACATCATGAAGGTCATCAAGAACTCCAAAGGACCAACACTTGATCAAATCGACCACCAGCTGGAAAAAGTGCAGATGAAATTGATTCAAGCTGCCAGCCAACACCAGGATTGTGATGCGCTAACCCAACAAATTATGGACCTTCGCAAACAAAAAGAAAAAGTACAGAGTCGGGAAACTAATCAACAAGCCAAACTACACAACCTTGATGAAATCAACAAATTAGTCGAATTGCACAAGTATGGCTTAGTTGACTTTGATGAACAATTGGTTCGGCGCTTGGTAGAAAAAATTACCATCTTCCAACGTTACATGGAGTTTACGTTCAAAGATGGTGAAGTAATTAGAGTTAATATGTGAAAACTTGGGATATTCAGCACTCACTTATTTGAGTTGGGTGCTGTTTTTAGATTGTAGTTTTTTAATTTGGCAGATTGCAAGAAATAACAGCCCCGATGAAAAAAACTAATTTTAATATTCAAGTACTGGGGTTCTTACTTCATAGCAGGCAGTCAAAATTCATTAAACCAGCGTTGCACCCAGTGAATTCTTAAAATGGTCAAGCGCCCACTCCTGACCATGCTTGGTAAAGGTGGCGACCCCCTTAACCGGAATCGCAATCTGGTAGTTCAAATTATAGGCGGCAATTGCGGTGTGCAGGACACAGATATCGGTGCAAACACCTGCAATCCACAAGTTATCAATTTTTCGTTCCCGCAGGTAGTTATCAAGATTAGTATTTTGAAATGATGAATAGCGGTTCTTATTAAACTGGTAAACCCGGTCACTGGCCTGATGTTGTTCAAACCAGTCATTAACCTTGCCGTATAGCTGTTGACCAGGCGTACCGACCACGTTATGTGGCGGGAAGAGTTTAGCTTCTGGACTAAACCGGTCCCCACAATGGGCATCAGTCGGGAAAATTACGTAGTCGCCATTTTGGTAAAAACGGTTGGCCAGCTGAACCAAATAATCTTCTAATTCCTGCGCTGGCTTGCCACAAGTAAGCGCACCATTGTCAGCGACAAAATCGTTTGTATAATCAATAATTAATAATGCTTTAGTCATTGCTAACTCCTTATTTTTGTGCCTCATCAACCAGCTTTTGTTGCAAGTCAGCTAACCGCTTGGTTAAATAAACCGGGAAGCGGTCCGGATTAAGCAACCGCTTAGTAGCCGCCGGCAGCTGTGCTAATTCGGTCTGCGCAAAGTGCTGGATGGCAAAAGTGTCGGTTTCAATTGGCGCCGCTTTTCCCAGTGTCAAAACTTGCTTAAGCAGTGGCTTAGCAATGAAGTCGGTTAAAATCACTTTATTCCAGGTGACGTGAACATCAGCATTGATTGCCGCAATTTCGGTTCCAATCTGCTCGTCAGCCAGGGCAATTACATCGGCAACAGCGTGTTGGGGATCATGCTTATCGTAGAGCCGGTAAACCTGCTTATTCCCAGGGAGCGTAATCTTTTCGCGACTATTACTAATCTTGATCTTTGGCACCCATTTGCCATCATTTTCTAATGCCGACATTTTATAAACACCGCTTAATACTGGACTGGATGAACTGGTAATTAGTCGCTCACCGATCCCAAAGTTATCCAGTGGTGCCCCTTCATCAAGCAATGACTTAATAATGTGGGCATCAAGGGCGTTTGAAGCAGTAATCTTAGCGTTGGTAAAACCAGCCTCGTCCATCATCTTCCGGGCCTTGGTTGCCAACTGGGCAATATCACCAGAATCGATGCGGATACCAACCGGTTCGTGGCCAGCTGCCCGCAATTCCTTAAAGACTTTAATTGCGTTCGGTACCCCAGAGTTAACCACATCGTAGGTATCAACTAACAGGGCAGCATTGTCAGGGTAAATTTTGGCCCAGGCACGAAAGGCCGTTAATTCATCAGGAAAGCTTTCAATCCAGGCGTGGGCCATCGTCCCCGCCGCCGGAAGGTTAAACAGCTTGGCAGCTAGCACATTGGAGGTACTACTGCACCCACCAATAATGGCAGCCCGCGCACCATATATTGCGGCATCAGGCCCCTGCGCCCGTCGTGCACCAAATTCCATTACTGGGCGTCCGCCAGTAACGCTGGTGATCTGCCATGTCTTTGTTGCAATCAATGATTGGTGGTTAATGATGTTTAAGATCAGGGTTTCGAGAAGTTGGACATCAATTAGTGGGCCACTAATACTAAGGATTGGTTCCTGTGGGAAGACTGGCGTGCCTTCTGGGATTGCCTTAATTGAGCAGCGGTTGTGAGCTGCCGTCAGGTAAAAGAGAAAGTCGTCACTAAAGTGGTTAAGGGACCGCAGATAAGCAATGTCATCAGTTGAAAAGTGCCAGTTCTTAACTTCATCAATTACTTGCATCAATCCAGCACTAATCACAAAACTGCCATCATCGGGCGCCTTACGGTAAAAGACGTCGAAGCGCGCCTGCTTATCGTGGGGAAGTGTTTGATAATAACCGTTGGCCATTGAAAACTCATACATGTCGGTTAATAATTCATGCTTCATTATTAAATAACTCCTAACAAATTTAGGTAAAAAAAACTTTAACTACCGCAAAAAATAAAAGTATATTGAACTTTTATTATCACTGATTGTAGCACTTTTATTTTTAGACGCAAGGTAGTACCAGTTTAAATAACTTTGGTGGCCGGCCTGACCGCTTTGTTGCGGCGGTACCAACTTCCTTAAACAGTTTTTGGTGGGTCTTTTTAAAATTAGAATTATCAATTTGATCGACCGTTGTTTGGCGGAAAGTAGCATAAACTTCGCGGGCTTGCCGAAGGGTAAAAGTCGGTCCTAAGATCTGTAAAATGGTTGGCTGGTAGTCCAGTTTATTTTTAATTCGTACAATGGCCGTATTAATAATTTGGTGGTGGTCAAATGCTAGCGCCGACCCTGCAGCCAAACTCAAAACTAAGTCACCATTTTGCAAGATAAACTTTCCGTGGTCAAAGTTAAGACTAAACCACCCGACTTCGGTTGCTCCGTACCCGGCCCTCAGTTGCGGCATTGTCGGTAAGAAAGTCATGTAGGCAATCGCCAAGGCCCGCTCACCGCTTACCCGGTCGGGATCGGTGAAGGTTGCCAACTGTTCGATAGCACTGTTTGATAGACGAACACCAATTTTATCCTTAATCAGGCGGATACAGGCATCGTCAGCACTTTCATCCCGCCGCAATAGGGTTTCTGGTAAAGCCCAGTGGCCCTCAAATGGCGGATAAGCCCGTTTGACCAGCAGGACTTGTGGTAAATGGGTCAGGGGATTAAAACTCCAAATAATATTTGCAATCGTAATTAGCGGACGCGCAACAACTTTGTCAGCCATCTCTTTCACCTCATAAAATATTATAGCGCAATCAAGAATCACAATAATAAAAAAAAGCCAAGGTGGCTTAGTCTAGTTCTCCAAATTCTCTTCATCCTTACCCATTGACAAAGAGCCCAAATTTTCGATATTTTAACCGAATTAGCATAAATTCAATATTATTTTCGTTAACTCAATCTTTAGTACCAAACTGACCGATTCATACATACCACAAACGCTACCATATCAACGCTCACCTCTACTTTCACTACCCTAATCGACACGACCTGCCAAACTGGACATTCGCCTACTCGACTATCGAAATAGGACATTGAACACCCGACCTGCTATCCCCAAATAGAAAAAGTGTACTAATTCCAATCACCAAAATAGGAATTAGTACACTTTTAATCATCCGCAAATGCCGTCATGACGCGGTTTATGAGCTATTTTTCTGTACGTTCCAGCACCGTAACACTCTCGACATGCGTCGTCTGTGGGAATTGATCCACTGGCTGGATTGGCTTTGTTACATGGTAGCCTTGGTCAGCGAACCGCTTAATATCACGAACCAAGGTAGCAGGGTTACAACTAACATAGATGACTTTCTTTGGTCCCATCTTACCAGTCGCTTCAATTAAGGATTCGGCAAGACCTTTGCGTGGTGGATCAACGATCACGACATCTGGTTTGAGCCCTGCTGCTTGCCATTTAGCGAACTGTTCTTCCACTTTACCGACAACGAATTTAGCATTCTTAATCCCATTCCGTTTGGCATTGTGCTTGGCATCTTCAATCGCGGCAGGAACAATTTCAACCCCGTATACTTGCTTGGCGTGCATAGCAACTGCTAATGAGATCGTACCAATCCCACAATAGGCATCGATGACGGTTTGGTTACCGTCCAATCCCGCATTATCGATAGCCGTTTGGTAAAGGCGTTCAGTCTGTTGTGGATTAACCTGGTAGAAGGATAGTGGTGAGATGGCAAAATCAATTCCGAGGAGCTGATCGTGAATTTCATCAGCACCCCATAATGTTTTATTCTTATCACCAAGCAAGCGGTTCGTTCGCTTATCATTGATGTTTTGCACAATACTTTTTACTTCTGGAACTCCGGCAACGATTCCGTCGACGATTTGCTTTTCCATTGGCAGCCGCTTCGTATTCGTGACTAAGACCACCATCATTTCATGGCTGTAGTATCCCCGTCGAACCATTACTGTGCGAATCACGCCCTTACCAGTTTGTTCATCATATGGTGTAATGTGGTATTGTCGCAATAAGTCCCGGACAACCACAATTGCCTTATCGATTTCTGGATCTTGGATATAGAAATCTTCAATCGGTACTAAATTGTGGCTCCCCCGCTTGTAAAAACCGGTTTCTAATTGGCCGCGGACCATTTTTACTGGTACTTGGGCCTTATTGCGGTAATGATAAGGCTTTTCCATCCCCATCGTTGGCAAAACTTCAATCTCATCTAAGTGTGCTTTGTCCAATAATTCTTGGATTTGGTGTTGCTTGAATTTCAACTGGGCATCATACTTCAAATGACCAAGTGGAGCGATTCCCGTTTGAATGTACTTTTTATCCTTAACATCAACGCGGTCTGGACTCTTCGTCTGCCAGTCCATTACCCGTCCCCAAGCAAAGTGGCTGGTTACCTTGGTGATCTTTACCGTAATCTCTTCACCAGGAAGGGCATTGGGAACAAAGACGGGAAAATCATCAATCTTAACGACTCCATTGCCTTCGTAAGATAAATCCACTACCTTCGCTGGATATTCTTCATTTTTATGTACTGGAATGTTTAGTTTCAAAGTTATTCCTCCATTAATTTCAACGTTACAAACTTCTCCTATTATAACAAAACAAACGGCCAACTTCCTCTTTGTGAAGCTGACCGTTTATTCTATTTCTTTTCGCGATCTTTATAATTGTCAATGCCATTCATAAAGTCTTCTTCGACCCGCTTAAAATCAGCTGAGGTTGTAATCGCATCTTCTGGAATCTCATCCAAGTTAGCAATTACTTCTAGGTGCTGTTTAAGGTTATGGAATTTCATTGGCGCGTCGCCACCGTATTCCCCGTCCAGGTTAACCATCAAGCGGTCATCCTTGTTTAGCGGAATAACTTCAATATCGGTTGCCTTAGCATAAATAATGCGCGGATCATCAAGGTGCTTTCCTTGAAGTGCCTTTGCCATTAAGCTGAGCATATCGATCACACTGCTTTTCTTGACGATGATCATCGTAAACTTTCCATCATCAAGTGATGCATCTGGCACAATTTGTTCAAAACCGCCGACCGAATTAGTCAAGGCAATCATAAACATGGAAGCACTGCCCCGGTATTCCTGATTATCATACTTGATTAGCATATCGACTGGCTTAATCCGCGGCATTAACTCTGCTCCCTTGGCGAAGTATGCTGCGTAACCAAAGAGGGACTTCATTTGCGAAGGGACCTCATAGGTTAATTCAGTCATCGTTCCACCAGCAGCAATGTTCATGAAGTAGTTTTCACCAGCCCGACCAATATCAATCTTAAATTTCTTATTCTTCTTTAAGATTAACTTAGCCGCGGCGATCGGATCATCCCGAGGAATCCGTAATGCCCGTGCATAGTCATTAGTCGTCCCTGCTGGAATAATCGCTAATGTTGGCCGATGTTCTAACCCAGCAATTCCATTAACCACTTCATTCAGGGTACCGTCTCCACCAGCAGCTACAATCAAATCAAAACCGTCTTCAGCAGCACGAGTGGCTTCGTTCTTAGCCGAGTTAGGCGCAGGAGTAGTCGCAAAAGCACTAGTTTCATATCCAGCTTTCTCATAAATTGCGAGAATATCAACTAAATCACTTCGCAATGTTTCACGGCCTGAGGTAGGATTATAAATTATCCGAGCACGTTTTCGCACGGTCATCCCTCCCTACTCTATTTAGCCTTCAAAGACTTCATCAATAATTGAGTAACAACTTGTGGGTTGGCCTTACCACGCGTTTGCTTCATGATTTGACCCATTAAGTAGCCGACAGCCCGGTCTTTACCATTCTTAAAGTCTTCAATTGATTGTTCGTTGTTATCAAGAACTTCATCAACGATTGGCTGTAGTTGCGCAGGATCAGATAATTGAACAAGACCGTGTTCCTTTGCGTAAGCATTTGGTTCTTCACCATCTAAGATTCCCTTGAAGACCTTCTTAGCCATCTTAGAAGAAATTGTTCCGTCTTCAATCAATTTCACCATGCCGGCAAGGTTAGCTGGAGTAAGCTTGGTATCTTGTAAGTCAACTTGCTTATCGTTCAAGTATGAGTTTACATCGTTCATTAAGTAGTTGGCTACCCGCTTAGGATCGCCACCGTCCTTAACAGCCTCTTCAAAGAAATCAGACATCTCCTTAGTCTGGGTAAGAACCATCGCATCGTAATCAGTTAAGCCAAGATCCTTAACATAGTGCTCACGACGCTCACCAGGCATTTCTGGCATTTCGCTTTCAATTTCACTAATCCATTCATCGCTAACATTTACTGGTGGCAAGTCTGGTTCTGGGAAGTAACGGTAATCATCAGAACCTTCCTTTGTCCGCATCAGAATAGTCTCCCCAGTCGCTTCATCATAACGACGAGTTTCCTGACCAATGTGTCCACCAGCCATCAATACTTTTTGATGCCGTTTTTCTTCAAATGCGAGGGCCTTCCGAACATAGTTAAAGGAGTTGATGTTCTTCATTTCTGTCTTGGTCCCAAACTTGTCAGAACCGATTGGCCGAATTGAAATGTTGGTATCAACCCGCATGGACCCTTCTTCCATCTTCACGTCAGAGATCCCCGTAAATTGGATCCGTTGACGCAATGCTTCCAAGTAAGCCACTGCTTCTTCAGGCGAGGCAATATCTGGCTTAGAAACAATTTCAATTAGCGGTGTTCCTTGCCGGTTCAAGTCAACGTATGAATACTTGCTGGTGTGAGTGTTCTTACCAGCATCTTCTTCAATATGCATTTCTTTGATACCGATCTTTTTCTTCTTACCGTTTACTTCAATTTCAATCCAACCATCATGAGCGATTGGAGTATCTGATTGAGTAATCTGGTAGGCTTTCGGGTTATCAGGATAGAAGTAATTCTTCCGGTCAAAGTGCATGTGGTGGGCAATTTGAGCATGAAGAGCAAGCCCAGCCATGATTCCGTCACGAACGACACCCTTGTTTAAGCTTGGCAACACACCAGGGTAACCCCAGTCAATGACATTAGTGTTTGCGTTAGGCTGGTCACCGTATTCAACGGGGGATGGACTGTAAATCTTTGAATTAGTCTTTAATTCAACGTGGACTTCTAGACCGATTGTTGTTTGAAAGTTCATCTTAGTTTTGACCTCCTAACTTTGGTGTCTTCTTGTGAAAATCAGTTGTCTGTTCAAAGACATATCCAGTGTTATAAACTGTTTGTTCGTCAAATGCTTTTCCGATGATTTGCAGACCAACTGGCATACCATTTTTAGCAGAGAAGCCAGCAGGAATGGACATTGCAGGAAGGCCGGCCATATTAACGGGAACAGTCAATACGTCGTTCATGTACATAGTTTGTGGATCATCAATCTCCGCACCAATCTTAAATGCTGTCGAAGCACCAGTAGCACCAACGATTACATCATGATCCTTAAATACGTCTTCAAAATCTTGGGCAATAAGACGGCGAACTTTAGCGGCCTTATTAAAGTAAGCATCATAGAAACCAGCAGAGAGAGAGAAGGTCCCTAACATAATCCGCCGCTTAACTTCTTCACCAAAACCTTCCGAACGAGAACGAACATAAACGTCTTCCAAGTTCTTAACATCAGCAGCTCGGAAGCCATAACGGATACCATCGTAACGTTGAAGGTTAGAAGATGCTTCAGATGAGGCTAAAATGTAGTAAGCAGGAACCCCATACTTGGTGTGTGGCAAACTTACTTCATCAACAATTGCGCCGAGGGATTCTAAGTGGTCCAAAGCAGCCTTGATTACTTCTTGAACATCTTCGTCTAAGCCATCAAAGTATTCCTTTGGCACAGCAATCCGTAAGCCTTTAACATTCGTATTTTCGTTTAATTGGGCTGCCCAGTCTGAAACTTCTTTAAGTGAGGATGTCATATCCCGTTCATCATTTCCACTGATGAGGGCGGTCAACAAGGCATTATCCTTAACATTTTGGGTCAACCAGCCGACTTGGTCAAAACTTGAACCAAAGGCAATGATTCCCCACCGCGATACACGACCGTATGTAGGCTTCATCCCAACGACACCGTTAAAGGAAGCAGGCATCCGAATAGAACCACCAGTATCAGTACCAAGCGCACCTAAAACATCTCCGGCCGCAACAGCAGCAGCAGAACCACCGGAAGAACCACCAGGAACCCGTGTAAGATCCCATGGGTTATGAGTCGTAAAGAATGCTGAATTTTCAGTAGATGATCCCATGGCAAATTCATCAAGGTTAGTCTTACCAACATTGATGTAATCAGCGGCATTTAACTTTTCAACAACTGTCGCGTCATATACGGGGTTAAAGTTTTCAAGCATCTTAGAAGCAGCCGTCGTTGTAAGGCCCTTAGTTAAAATATTATCCTTAACTGCAAGCGGAACCCCTGCAGTTAATTGATCAGCACTAATGCCTTTTGCATCAATCTCAGCTGCCCGCTTTAGTGCTTGGTCCTCATTTAAGCTGATGAAGGCTTTAACTTGATCTTCGTTACCCTTAATGTGGTCAAAAGTTTCCTTGGTTAATTCAGTTGCACTAATTTTCTTATTTACCAAGTCATCGTGCAATTGACTCAAGCTTGTTTGGTAAAAATCCATTATTCGCCGTCCTCACTTTCGTCAAGAATTGCTGGAACCTTGATGTAGCCACCATCAGTTTCAGGAGCATTGTTAAGCAAGGCTTCTTGTTCGTCTTTAGAACTCTTAACTGCCTTATCTTCACGCATTACATTTACCCGATCGGTTGCTGATGTCATTGGTTCAACGCCATCGGTATCAACCGCTTCGAGGTCTTCAAACATATCAATAATGTTTCCTAGTTGAGTGGTAAACTTACTAAGTTCATCCTTAGGGAACTCAAGCTTAGCAAGTTCAGCAACGTGTTCTACTTGTTGCTCAGTGATTTTACTGGCCATTCTCTCTACCTCTTTTCCAGTAATTTAAAATCTACATATACATTTAACAATTTTAGCACAGAATAGGCTCCTATTTCATCCATGTAGAAATAAAAAAGGAGTTATCGGTTCGCATTTTCTAGTAACGAATCGATATTCTCCTTTTTCACCTTTAATAAGAATCAAAAATATGTGACTGGAAGTTATCAGAACCAGCATTCCGATAAACAACCGCTTGAATTTCTGAATCAGATTGAATCTTAATATCAATCGGAATCCCATTAGGCAGGTACTTCTTCGCTGCCCGGGTAATATATTGGGTAAAACTAGTAATTTCACTTTGACTATAGAACTGAGTAGTAACAGTAATGTGCATCCCCGACAAAGTTCCATTTTCATATTGTGCTTGTGCTGTAACTCCGCTCAAGTTAGGGAAGAAACTTTGAATCTGACTTTTAAAGTTTGAGAAACTATCATCATCAGTTTGATCAGAACTATTAGTTGTTGATGCACTAGCCTTTGGAAGGACTACATTCTTATAATTTAACTTCCGCCAACTACTAATCGTATTACCACTATTCTTGCTATAAGCAAAGAATGTACCACCAACTAAACTATCATCTGGGGCTTGTTTGTATAGTGCAATCACGATTGGAACGTTTCCAACTCCTGACTTTTTCCGCACTCGTTGAAGAACCTTTTGTGCCGCGATTTCACCTTGACGACGAACCTCACTATCACTAATCTTCTTAGTTAAAGTGGGTCCTCCTGTCTTAGTTTGGTAATTATATTCGGAATTTATTCCAATACCAATCGTAATCCCCCGCAATTTCATGGAATTACCACTTTCTTGCATATAATCTTGCTCTTCAATTTGTTGAATATAGACTGGGTTAGGATTGCTCTTCTTTCCTTGAGCCGGGTTTAGCCCTTCAGGATTACTCTTTGTTTTTCGACCAAGCCAGTTTTCAATCGTCCCACTACTAAGGTATTGACCTTCTTGGAAAATATAGCTTTTTGTTGAAAAGACTCGTTTTGAAACCTGAGTCAAACCACTTTCAAAGCTTTTAAGGTTATATTGATTATCATTTTGTGAGACATTTATCCCCCGAGCTTTACTTGTTCGGTAACGACCATTTTTAATCACACCTTGATAAGTACCATTACTTGAACCAGTCGTTGAATAGTTTTTCGATGACGACTTTCCGCCAAAACCACATGATGCAAGCAAGACAGTGCACATCAAAACGGCAGCACTAACGGCTATTTTTTTTGCCTTTCGCTTCACGATTTACTGTTCCTCCTTCATTGCTTGGCTGAATTGCTGTTCATTCCATACATCAATACCCAAGTCTTGAGCTTTTGTTAGCTTACTACCAGCGTCAGCCCCAGCAATGACAATATCTGTTTTCTTTGAGACGCTTCCGGTTACCTTAGCTCCGTGGTTTTCAAGCCATGATTTTGCTTCCCCACGAGTCATTTCAGTTAGCTTACCAGTCAGTACTACTCGCCGACCATTCCATTCGCTATCAGGATTAGCATTTGACCGTGAGCCAAGATAAGCAAAGTTTACCCCAACTTCTCGCAGTTCGTCAATTAATTTAACAACCTGTTGATTAGCAAAATAAGTTACGATACTTTCGCCAATTGTTGGCCCAATTCCACTAATCGCAGAAATTTCATCGGCATCGGCCTTCATTAAGCTATCAAGGTCACCGAAATGTTCCATGATAATTCGAGCAGCCTTTGCACCTACATGACGAATTCCAAGACCAAATAATAAGCGCTCGACAGAATTATTACGACTATTATCGATCGATGTCAATAGGTTAGCGGTCGATTTCTCGCCAAATTTATCTAAAGTTAATAATTGGTCATGATTAAGTCGATATAAACCAGCAACATCATGAATCAATTCTTTATCCCATAGCTGTTCAATAATTCTAGGACCAAGCCCATCAATATTCATGGCATTCCGGGAAGCGAAATGTGCTAAACCTTCTTTTATTTGCGCTGGACACATTGGATTAATACAGCGTAATGCTACTTCCCCATCAAGATGAACTAATTCTGAGCCACAGACCGGACACTTCGTTGGAATTTCATATTTAACTGAATCTTCGGGACGTTTAGTTAGGTTTACTTTTGAAATTTCAGGAATAATGTCACCTGCTTTATGCAGATAAACAGTATCACCAATCCGAATATCTTTTTCACGCAAGTAATCAGGATTATGCAAAGAAGCTCGGCTAACCGTTGTGCCCGCCAATTGAACTGGATCCATAACTGCTGTTGGCGTTACATTGCCGGTCCGTCCGACAGTCCAGACAATATCACGGACAATCGTGGCTTGCTCTTCAGGAGGGAATTTATAGGCAATTTCCCAGCGTGGCACCTTAACTGTATTCCCAAGGGCAACTTCCGTATCAAGGTCGTTTACTTTTTCAACAATTCCATCGATCCCGTAAGTGAGCTTGTCTCGTTGAGAAGTATATTCTTCAATATACTCCTCAATCTCTTCACGGTTATGAACAACCCGATTATTAGGATTAACATTAAAACCTAATTCTCGCATACGATCAAGTGCTTCTGCTTGGGTCTTAACGCCTAGCTTTTGATATTCAGGAACATAGTACATAAATGTATCTAGTTCACGTTGCGCTGTTACTTTTGGATCTAGTTGCCGCAAACTTCCGGCTGCCGCATTCCGAGGATTAGCAAAAACTGGCAATCCTTCTGCTTCGCGTTTAGCATTTAACTTCGCAAAAGCTGCTTTGGGCATATAACATTCGCCCCGAACCTCGATCGATAATGGTTCTGGCAATTCTGCGGGAACTGACTTGATAGTTCGGACATTAGCAGTAACATCTTCACCAATCGTTCCATTGCCACGCGTAGAACCTTGAACTAATTTTCCATTCTCGTAAACAAGTGAAAGAGAAAGACCATCGATTTTTAGTTCGAGATTATATTCGGGCTCAACTTCGACCTCCCGATTTTCCTGTTGTCGTTGGTTAAAGTCCATCAATTCTTCAATCGAAAAGACATCCCCCATCGATAACATCGGAATTTCATGCCGAACTTTTGTTAATTGGCTTTCTGTTGCTCCTCCTACTCGTTGGGTTGGCGAATCAGCAGAAACCAATTGGGGAAATTGTTCTTCCAATTGTACTAATCGCTGATAAGCACGATCATACACATGATCCTCTACAGTTGGATTGTCTTGTTCATAATATTCTTTTCCCCACTTGGTCAATTTTGCTCGTAATGGCTTAATCTCATCTTGAGCTTCTTGAAGGGTTAATTCTTTTACTGGCGTCTGTTTTTCACTCATCTCATCCGCCTCATTTCATTATTTTTGTACTTTCGTAATTGGGGCAAAACTTGCCAATAACCGCTTTACACCCTGACTTGGAAAGGCAATATCTAATTCCATATCATTGCCACTACCGTTAACTTTGACCACTGTTCCTTGACCCCACTTTTTGTGCTCAACTTTATCGCCAGTTTTCCAGCCAACTTTATCGGCTCCAGTTCCGGTGTTAGTAATTGGTTTAACCCGCTTGCCAGCACTGCGATATGTCCGCTTTTGCTGGTCACGGTAGGTAGTAGCGGTCGCGGCAGCACGATCAAATGGCAGTTTACTATCTTTAATGCTATTACCTGATGGGCTATTTTCAAACTGTAACAACTCAGAATCAATTTCCTCTACAAAGCGTGATGGTTGGTTGCGCTGGATGCGACCATAAAGTAACCGTGAAAAGGCATTAGTAAGATAAAGCTTCTTCTTTGCCCGTGTAATTCCAACATAGGCTAAGCGACGTTCTTCTTCCAATTCGTCATCCTCCATTAAAGCCCGCGATAATGGGAAAATACCTTCTTCCATCCCGACAAGGAAAACAACTGGAAATTCAAGTCCCTTAGCTGCATGTAACGTCATTAAAGTTACAGCTGGCGCTTGTTCATCAACATCATCTTGATCTGAGACAAGGGCCAAATCAGCTAAAAAGTTAATAATTTTTTGCAAGTTAGGATCATCATCGTCTTTATGCTGCTCATCATATTCTTGTGTAACCGACTTAAATTCATCAAGGTTTTCACGACGAGCTTGTGCTTCAAGGCTTCGATCATCACTTAGCATTTTATTGTAGCCACTTAACTCTAAAATCTGTTCAGTTAAATCAGTTAATGTTAGATATTCTGCTTGTTTAGTCAAGTTAGCCATTAATTGACCAAATTCATCAATTTTATTTCGTGTTCGTGCAGTAATTTCACTAGCAGTATCAACATTTTGAGCTGCCTTTAATAATGTCCAGCCATTTTCATTAGCGAAATTGCGAAGATGTTCCACACTAGTTAAACCAATTCCTCGTTTGGGCGTATTAACAACTCGTTCAAAGCTCATTGAATCGGCAGGATTAACGATTAAGGTCAAATATGCTAAAATATCACGAATTTCACGCCGGTCATAGAATTTATGGCCACCAACCATCGTATAGGGAATACTACTCTTCAAGAAAGTTTCTTCAACCATCCGTGACTGTGCATTAGTCCGATAAAGAATTGCAAAGTCATTAAAGTGATAGCCATGCTTTTCTTGTTCTTCTTTAATCTTTGAAACAATAAACTGCGCTTCATCATGTTCATTTTGCGCGCGGTAATACGAAATTTTATCCCCTTGACCATTTTCTGTCCACAGATTCTTCTTTTTTCGATAAAGGTTATTAGCAATAACTTCATTTGCCGCATTTAAAATTGTTTGCGTTGACCGATAATTTTGCTCAAGCATTACTGTTTTGGCTTGGGGATAATCATGTTCAAAATTCAAAATATTGTTCATATTAGCTCCACGCCAACCATAAATACTCTGATCTGCATCCCCTACCACACACAAATTTTGGTACTTTTGCGCTAATAAATTAACTAACCGGTATTGGGCATCATTCGTATCCTGGTACTCGTCAACATGGATGTAGTGGAACTTATCTTGATAAAATTCAAGCGTCTCTTGATCACTTTCCAATAACTCAATGGTCTTCATAATCAGATCATCAAAATCTAATGCTTGATTAGCTTCTAACTCTTGTTGGTAAAGCTTATATGCACGCGCGACCATGTTTTCAAACATACTATTAGCTTCTTTACTATAGTCATCTGGCGTCAACAAAGCATTTTTAGCATTAGAAATCGCGCTTAATATACTGCGGGGATCAAATTTTTTAGTATCAATATTTAATTCTGCGCAAATCCGCTTCATTAACGTCCGTTGCTCACTTGTATCCGCAATCGTAAAGGCACGATTATAGCCGATTTTTTCAATATCACGACGGAGGATTCGAACACATAATGCGTGAAAAGTCGATACCCAAATCTCATTAGCACTTTCACCAAGCAATTTACCGACCCGCTCTTTCATTTCGCGCGCAGCCTTGTTGGTAAAAGTAATCGCTAAAATATTCCATGGTAATACACCATTTTCTTCAATTAAGTAAGCAACCCGGTGTGTAAGAACCCGTGTCTTTCCTGATCCAGCACCGGCCATTACTAATAATGGTCCCTCTGTAGTTAATACTGCTTCGGATTGCTTATCATTCATTCCTTCTAATAATGCTTGCCCGTTATTCACGCTGTTCCATCCTCTCTAAATTTTTATCGGCTAATATTATACCAAATTAGGATCTCATTTGGTGCTAAAATCGAACATATGTTAGGAAAAATAAAGAGACTGCGATTTCATCCCCAGTCCCTCGTAATCTTGTACGCTTAATTTATAATTTCATGATCAAGCTTGGTCGTTCCAAACTTCAGTATCGTCAACCTGATTCTTTAAGGCTGCTAAGTTATCGCCGCCAGTTACCCAGACAAAGCCTAAAATTGCTTGATCGTCATCCCCAACATCATTAAAGAACCTAAATTGCCAGTTATTCTTCAGCAACCATTGCCGTTGAATTGCCCGTGATTGATAATTACGAACGACCATCAACAAACCAATTTGTAATGGCGTAATAACATGCAGGGGCATTCCAACAGCGCTTCTTAATTGTTCTTCATACTGGTCAACATTTGCCGTGACATCATAAATATTAGCAATCGACGTTAACCCTGGTTCAATATTCTTTACATAAAGGGTACCAGTAGAAGTAACATAAAAGTTAACCGAAAATACACCCCGATACTCCAGAGATGCTGCAACACTTTTTACAATCCGCTGCATCTCTTTTAACATATCATCGTGAATATTTGCCGGTGTCGCAACAGAAATCAACTGGCGCTTGTCATTGTAATGAAGCTGAGCAAGGGGAAAAATCTCTGTATCTTTTCCATCAGTTGCCGCTGTCATCGTATATTCATTTGTATGTTCAATCCACGATTCTAGTAAATATGTACCAGTATCAATAAAATCAGCGGCGCGAGTAATATCCGATTGGCGCTCAATCAGCATTGAATTTTCCCCAATTCCTCGTTGAATGGGTTTTAACAGCGCAGGATAGCCAATGGAATCAATTGATTGGTAAACATCATCTAAACTAACCACCGTCACATATGGAGCAATATTAATATTTACTTGATCTAAGAAAGCCCGTTCCATTAACCGGTCTTGAACAATTTCAAGAGCATTAATCCCCTGGGGAATCACCGCATATTGACTCAAAAAGTGCAGGACGCGAGAATCGACATTAGGGGTTTGATAAATAATTGCATCACACGCTTCTCCAAACTGAGTTAGTTTTGCCCGATCGTTCATTGCCCCTACAATTGTAAAGTCAGCCATTTTAGTTACTGATGGCTGAGAACGATCCACATACACCCCAACATTAAAGCCTGCCTTTTTCGCTGCCGCAATAAGTGCAGCCCCATTGCGATTAATTCCAATAATTCCTAAAGTACTACCTGGATAAATAGCATCTCTGCCCATTTTATCACTTCCCTTATTAGTCTTTTACGAATTCAACTTTATTATCACTCAATGATTGAATTCGTGCCAATGATTCGACACGAATTCCACGTTCTTTTAGTTCACCAGCTCCAGGTTGAAAGCTCTTTTCAATAACTATTCCTGCACCAGCTACTTGAACCCCTGCTTGATCGGCAATTTCTAATAAACCTTCTACTGCTTGACCATTAGCCAAGAAATCATCAATCATTAAAATTTTATCGTCAGCATCTACATACTTTTTAGAAATTGAAATCCGATTGGTTGTTTTCTTAGTATATGAATATACATCAGCAGTATACATATTTTGGTTAAGAGTAAGGCTCTTATGCTTACGAGCAAAAATAACTGGAAGATTCATTTCTAACCCGGTCATTACAGCTGGCGCAATTCCTGATGATTCAACTGTCCAAATTTTAGTAATACCTTCATTAGCGAAAAGTTTGGCAAATTCTTGACCGATATGCAACATTAATTGAGGATCAACTTGATGGTTCAAAAAGGCATCCACTTTTAAAACATTACCTGGTAAAACAGTCCCATATTCCTTAATTTTTTCTTCTAGCTCTTTCATTTTCGTACCCCTCTATATTACTTATCATAATTATATAATTTATATGCCTTAATCACAGAAATTAATTTTTGTGCATAATCAGGATCAGTCGCATACCCTGCTTCTTGTAATCCACGAGCTGCTTCTTGATAATTAGTCGCCTGAACAACTCGATCATAATTTTGTTGATTGGTGTCTGTCCCATTTAACATCAATCGCGTATGATCCTTAATAGAGTCGCTCCAACTATCATAAACACGGAACCGCCCCTTAGTAACGATCCACTTACCATTAATGTATTCTTTGGTTGTCATTACTCGTGAATTTGTTCCCGTTCCCTTAATTCCAAATAAATTATGGTATTGTGATGCTAACTGACTCGTTCCCCATTGAGATTCAAGAATCGCTTGGGCAATCGTAATTGATGCATAGACATGATAAGTATTTTGCATTGCCTGGGCTTCAGGAGCAACTTGCTGAATAAATAATTGCTTCGCTCGGCGATCCTTTTCCCGTGCCTCTTGTTCAATTCGTTGCTGATTCCAGATTCGGTAAAAATGGTGCCCAACGTAAACACCCAAAAAGATAACAATAACAGCAAGAATGCTAATAATCCAATTTCTACCCGTATGGCAGTTTTTGTTTCTCCGCTTCCGTTTTGCCACAAGCTTAGCCTCCTCTTTTCTACTAGTTATTAATTGTAGCAAAATCCATCTCGTTTGGGTTAATTTATCGTAATATTTTTAGAAGAAGTTAAAAAAGCGCAGCTGAAAAATTCTTTTCCAGTTGCGCTTGTTGCTACTAGCATTAAATATTAATGGAATTGCATTCCACCATCAACAATAATTGTCTGTCCAGTAACGTAATTTGAATCAGGACCAGCTAAGAAACTTACCACATTAGCAACATCTTCTGGTTCAGAAAGACGCTTCATTGCAATGTTCTTAGCAAAAGTTTCCATTCCCCATTCATCACTCTTACCAGCGTTTTGACCAACTTGATGTGCAATATCATACATCATCGGTGTCTTAACGATTCCTGGTGCAAAAGCATTTACCGTAATATCTTCAGTTGCCAAATCTTGGGCTACTACCTGCGTAATGCCTCGAATAGCAAATTTTGTCCCAGAATAAAGTGCAAGATTAGGATTACCAACAACACCAGCTTGCGATGTAGCATTGATAATCTTACCACCATGCCCAAGCTCCTTAAATGCCTTGTGGGCAGCTTGAATTCCCCATAAAACTCCAGCAACATTTACGCCATATACTTTTTCAAATTGTTCTGGTGTAATTGAATCGATTGGAGTCGTAGGACCTAATCCAGCATTATTAACGATTACATTAAGATCTCCAAAATGTTCGACTGTTTTCTCAACAGCTGCAAATACTTCTTCCCTATTTGCTACATCAGCCACAAGTGGTAATGCTTCTCCACCATTATTATTAATTTCATCAGCAACTTGTTGGAGCTTTGCCTCGTTTAATGCTACAAGAGCAACTGCAAAACCATCCTTAACCAATCTTTCTACAATTGCCTTACCAATTCCTTGGCTTGCTCCAGTTACTAATGCTACCTTTTTAGTCATTAGTAATCCCTCCTTTATATTAGTTACCATTTATTATACCGTATATTAAATTCCGTTTAAATATAAAAAAGACACCAGCAAAATACTGATGTCTCTGGAAGCGATAATCGAAATATTAACGCTTACTGAATTGAGCAGCCTTACGAGCTTTCTTAAGACCTGGCTTACGACGTTCCTTCATACGAGGGTCACGAGTTAAGAGACCAGCCTTCTTTAAAGCGTCACGGAAGTCTGGATCAACAGCGAGAAGTGCACGGGCGATACCGTGACGTACTGCACCTGCTTGACCAGAGAATCCACCACCATTAACGTTAGCTAAAACGTCGTATTGACCTTCTGTTTTAGTAACAGCAAATGGTTGGTTAACGATAGCACGTAAGTTGGCAAATGGAATGTAGTCTTCAATTGCCTTGCCGTTCATCGTAATCTTACCTGAACCTGGTACTAAGCGAACACGTGCGGTTGCATCCTTACGCCGACCAGTACCACTGTATTGTACTTGTTGAGCCAATTCCATTCCCTCCTTAGATTAAGTTAGTAATGTCTAAAACTTCTGGGTTTTGTGCAGCATGTTTGTGGTCTTCACCAGCATAAACATGTAACTTCAAACCTTGCTTGTGACCAAGAGAGTTGTGTGGAAGCATACCCTTGATAGCAGTTTCCAATAACTTCTCTGGTTCCTTTGCAAGGAAGTCACCAGCAGTCCGTTGCTTCAAACCACCAGGGTAGTTTGAGTGACGGTAGTACATCTTTTGAGATGCTTTCTTACCAGTTAACTTAACTTGCGCAGCGTTGATAACGATAACGTAATCACCAGTATCAACGTGTGGAGTAAATGTTGGTTTGTTCTTACCGCGCAAAATTGATGCTACTGCAGATGCTAAACGACCCATTGGGACATTCTTAGCATCGACAACGTACCATTTGCGTTCAACTTCACCAGGTTTTGCGATGTATGTCGTTCTCACGATTAAGTCCTCCAATTTTGTTTTTCTTTTACATATAATAGTGTACCGAGTTATTAGATGGAAAAGAAATACCAATGGCTAGTATACCTTCTTCTAGTACTTTCGTCAATCCTTTTCATCATTTGTTCCATAATCTACATTAACTAAATACAAACCACTCGCTGGAGCCGTCATCCGTGCTAATGTCCGATCCTTTGCTTCAAGGACTCGCGACACGTCATCTACTGGCCGCTGATTGCTCCCGATTTCTAAGAGAAAAGCAACCATTATGCGGACTTGATTATAGAGAAAACCATTACCAGTAAAATCAAAGACAACCTCATTTCTTAGTTCGTCTCGTCTAATTGTGATATTCTCAATCGTCCGAACATTGCTTTTTGCTTGACTCCCCGATGCAACAAAACTTGTAAAGTCATGAGTTCCAACCAAATCAATAGCTGCTTTTCTCATCTTTTCTAAGTTAAGGGGATATTTAAAATGAGAAGTATAGTTGCGTTTGAATGGGTTCACAAATTCTCCCTGATCAACTCGATAACTATAAGTCTTACGATGAGCACTGTATCGCGCATGGAAATCATTATCCACTAATTCGGCCTTCTTAATTAAAATATCCAGTGGCAAAATGCTATTGAGGGCCTTTCTCATAGATTCATTACTTAAATGATAGGGAATATCAAAGTGCGCAACCTGATTAAGAGCATGCACCC
This sequence comes from Limosilactobacillus reuteri, assembly GCF_034259105.1. Taxonomy (NCBI): domain Bacteria; kingdom Bacillati; phylum Bacillota; class Bacilli; order Lactobacillales; family Lactobacillaceae; genus Limosilactobacillus; species Limosilactobacillus reuteri. The sequence continues at coordinate 1,601,430 of NZ_CP139478.1, forward strand.
CTGCATCTGTTCTTCCTGAGCCGATAACGGAAATAGCAGGAGTTGGGTGCTTAGCAATTTTATTTACTGCATTCTTTAGTGTTTGTTCAACTGTCCGCTTATTTGGTTGAATTTGAAAACCGGAAAAATTGGTTCCATCATAAGCAAAGGTTATTTTATAACGATACATTGTTTACTTCCTTATATTAATTTAGAAAAATATTCGAATACAAACTAGACCAACTGTCACAATCAATAGCGCCAAGCCAGCCCAAACATCATTTTTATGCCAAACTAATTGACGATAATGAGTCCGTGGTGCATTAGGATCATACCCTCGTGCTTCCATTGCCGTTGCTAGTTCTTCAGCGCGCTTAAACGAGTTGACAAACAATGGGATAAGAATCGGAACTAGATGTTTAATCCGTGTCAAAAGATTTCCAGCGTTAAAATTAATCCCGCGGGCCCGCTGAGCTTTCATAATTTTATTAGTTTCATCCATAATAGTTGGAACAAAGCGTAATGCAATGGAAAGCATTAACGTAATCTGGTTGACAGGAACTTTAATCACTTGTAATGGTTTCATTAACCATGCCAAGGCATCTGCAATTTGAAAAGTTTGCGTAGTGGCAGTTAAGACAGTTGAGGCAGTAATAATCACAATAAACCGATAAGAAATAATTAATGAATTAATAAGGCCATCACGGGTTATTGCCATAATTCCCCAATGCCAATACGTCTTTCCGCCACTACTAAATAAAATTTGAAACGCTACTGTTATCAAAATAATTAAAAACAACGGCTTAATCCCTTGCCAATATTGTCTTAAACCAACATTACTTAACTTAATTGCCGCAAGGAGCGCTAATAAAAGCCATATAGCAGCTAAAAAATTATTCACGAAGAAAATTAAAATAACGTAAATAATACACATGATTAGTTTTATTCGTGGATCAAGACGATGGAGGATCGATTTTACTGGTACATAACTACCAAATACGATTTTATTATTCATTTTCTTTTTCTCCTCATCGCTTCTGCTATTTCATCTGCTAACACATCAAGCGTAAGCGGTTCTGTATTTTTTAAGGTGATACCATCTTTACTAAGGAATTGCGCAACCTCGACGGAAACAGGCAGAGTCAATGATAGTTTTTTTAATCGTTGAGCATCCCTAAATAATTGCTGAGGAGTAGTATCCGAAACAACCTGCCCATTGCTCATTGCAATTACGTGGTTAGCATAATAGGCTACCTGCTCCATTTGGTGAGTAACCATTATAATCGTTGTTCCCTTCTCGTTAAGATCTTTAATAAGTTTAAGTAAATCATTAGTTGCTTGAGTATCCAGTCCTGCTGTTGGTTCATCAAGAATTAAAATTTGGGGATCCATTGCTAAAACGCCAGCAATCGCTACTCGCCTCATTTGTCCTCCAGAAAGTGCAAAAGGGGAGTGTGACTTTAATTCTAAGGGCAAATCCACCATTTTTAATGCTTCATCAACTGCTTTTTCAATTTTTTTTGCAGGCCACCCTAAATTATGAGGCCCAAAAGCAATATCCTCCGCAACTGTTTCTGCAAATAGTTGCTGTTCAGGAAATTGGAATACAAAACCGACTTGATGGTGGATTTTACTTAAATATTCAGCTTTTGTCGTTGCATTAATTTCTAAACCTGCTACATTAAGTTCCCCACTACTGGGCTTTATTAATCCATCAATTAATGAAACCAATGTCGACTTTCCACTTCCGGTTTGTCCAATAATAGCAACAAATTCTTGCTCTTTAATTGTTAATGAGACATTATGTAAGGCTTCATTAGTAGAATTAGGATATGTATAGTGGAGTTTTTTTACTGTAATTGCTGCTTTAGCCAATTTTTTAGCTCCTCTAAATTTAAATATCTATTTGGAATATTAATTCCTCGTTCAACCAATAATTTCTGCAGTTGCTGACTCGCAGGAACTCCTACTCCAATTTCAAGTAATAATTCTTTATCTTTAAGAATTTCGGATGGAGTACCTTGCTTTACAACTTGCGAATCATTTAACACAATTATTTTATCCGCTAGCTCAATTTCTTTAAGATCATGCGTAATCGAAATAATTGAAAGATTATATTCATTTTTTAATCTTCGCAATAAAGACAAAATTCCTTGCCGTGCTAAAGGATCAAGCATACTAGTAGCCTCATCAAGGATTATTATCTTAGGCATTAATGCAAGGATTCCTGCAAGTGCTACCCGTTGCTTTTGTCCTCCTGAGAGATTAATAGGAGCTGTGTTTTTATAATCACTCATTCCCACCATCTTTAAAGCTTTATCAATCTTTTCTTCCATTTCATTTCGAGCTACTTGTCGGTTTTCAAGTCCGAATGCAACATCGTCAGCAACAGTTGCTCCAACAAATTGATTTTCAGGGTTTTGAAAAACGAATCCGATTTGCTGGTGAATCTGACCTAAAGAACTTTCGTTAACTTGAATTCCGTCAACTTCAATCGATCCAGCAGTAGGACTGAGTAATCCATCAATTAATCGGGCTAATGTACTCTTTCCGCTACCATTATGACCAATAATTGCTGTCCAAGAAAATGGTTCAAAATCTAGATTGATATTGTTTAAAACGGGGTATTTACTGTCTGGATATGTAAATACAAGCTTTCGAATTTTTATTCCAGTCACAGTATTTCCTCTTTTCAATTTTAGTTAATAAGTATATTTTAGCAAAGTCCACAGAATTATCTATCAAAATTAAATTTAAAATAAAAAATCACTTACCATTGAAGTGCGCGAGGGTTTCCCGCATTCAAGCTAGACTAGGGTTTCCCCACCATCGTAACGCTCTATACTATCAATGATAGTGATTCTTTATTACGTATTTAGTTTATGTGAACGAATTAATTAGTCCACTAATTCAAGAATAACCATTGGTGCACCGTCACCACGACGAGGCATAGTCTTCAAGATGCGTGTGTAACCACCGTTACGATCTGCATACTTTGGAGCAAGTTCTTCAAAAAGGTTTTGAAGAGCAGATTGTACACGAATATCATCGCCATCTTCCTTAACATCAGCAACAACATTACGTACAAAAGCGGCAGCCTTACGACGAGAAGCTAAATCACCATGCTTAGCAAGCGTAATCATCTTATCAGCAGTCTTACGAACTTCCTTAGCACGTGCTTCAGTAGTGGTAATACGACCATTAACGATTAAATCTGTAGTTAAATCACGTAATAAAGCCTTACGTTGTGAACTTGTACGTCCTAATTTACGGTAACTCATAAAGTGGTTCCCTCCTTTGCAATTGGTATACTAATTAGTCGTCTTGGCGAAATGAAACACCAAGATCATTTAATTTAAGTTTAATTTCTTCTAACGACTTTTGTCCTAAGTTCCGAACCTTCATCATATCAGACACTGTTCGATCAGTTAATTCCTTAACAGTATTGATACCAGCTCGCTTCAAACAATTGTAAGAACGTACAGAGAGATCAAGCTCTTCAATAGTCATTTCAAGCATTTTCTCTTTGTGTGTTTCTTCTTTTTCAACCATCACTTGAGCATTTTGAGCTGTTTCTGTTAAATCGACAAACATAGCTAAGTGTTCAGTCAAAATCTTCGCACCTAGACTAACTGCTTCAGTTGGTGTTAATGAACCATCAGTCCAAACATCCAGCGTCAACTTATCATAATCGTTACGCTGACCAACCCGTGCATTTTCAACAGTGTAATTTACACGTTCAATTGGGGTATAGATGGAATCAATCGGTAAAACACCAATTGCTAAATCATCCATCCGGGCCTTATTATCGTTAGCAGAAAGGTAACCGCGACCCTTATCAGCAGTTAACTTGATGTGTAATTCTGCGCCATCAGCAACAGTTGCAATATGCAGATCAGGATTTAAGATTGTAACTTCATTATCACCCTGGATATCACTTGCAGTTACTTCAGCAGGTCCTTTAACATCTAATTCAAGATTCTTTTGATCCTCTGAATCAAGCTTCAAAGAAACTTTCTTTAGATTTAGGATAATCTGCGTAACATCCTCAGTTACACCTTCAACAGTGCTAAATTCATGTAAAACACCATCAATTTGCATACTCGTAATCGCTGCACCTGGCAAAGATGCAATTAATACACGTCTTAACGAGTTACCGAGAGTGGTTCCATAACCGCGCTCAAGTGGTTCTACGACAAATTTACCGTAGTTATCTGTTTCTTCAACTTTGTGAATATTTGGCTTTTCAAATTCGATCATTCTATCCTTGTACCCCTTTCAAAACGTGGTTCGTATTTGAGACAAAAAGGCAATTGATGGAAATAATTGTCTCCAGCAATGTCAATTAAACACGACGACGCTTTGGAGGACGAGAACCATTGTGAGGAACAGGTGTTACATCACGAATAGCAGTAACTTCCAATCCAGTTGCTTGAAGTGCACGGATAGCAGCTTCACGACCTGAACCTGGGCCCTTAACTTCAACTTCAACAGTCTTCATACCATGTTCCATAGCTTGCTTAGCAGCAGCTTCTGAAGCCATTTGAGCAGCAAATGGAGTGGACTTCCGACTTCCCTTAAAGCCTAAAACACCAGCTGAGGACCATGCTACAGCGTTACCTTGAACGTCAGTAATCATGATCAAAGTGTTATTAAATGTTGAGTGAATGTGTGCAACACCAGTTTCAACATTCTTTTTTGCACGACGCTTACGCGTACCTTTTTTGGTTGCCATATCTAGTACTAACCTCCTTTTTTATAAAGTTAAATTACTTCTTCTTATTAGCGATAGCTACAGCCTTACCCTTACGAGTACGAGCATTGTTCTTAGTATGTTGACCACGAACAGGTAGGCCACGACGGTGACGCATACCACGGTATGATCCAATTTCTTGAAGACGCTTGATGTTCATTGAAACTTCACGCCGTAAATCACCTTCAACTTGAATTTGATCTACTTGAGCACGAATCTTTTCTTCTTGATCTGGAGTCAAATCACGAACACGGATATCTTCTGATACACCAGCATTTTCAAGAATCTTCTTAGCAGTAGAATCACCAATACCAAAAATATATGTTAAGCCGATTACGATTCGCTTGTCACGAGGTAAATCGACACCTGCAATACGAGCCATGAGCTACACCTCCATTTCTCTATAAAATAAATTACTTACCTTGACGTTGCTTATGCTTTGGGTTAGCAGAGCAAATAACCATAACACGACCATTACGCTTAACGATCTTGCAGTGCTCACACATCTTTTTAACAGATGGTCTTACTTTCATTCTAAAATCCTCCTATTGAGAGTAAATGATCAATAACTACTTGAACCGGAAAGTAATCCGACCCTTTGTAAGGTCATATGGAGACATCTCTACTTTAACACGGTCTCCTGGTAAAATTTTAATGTAGTGCATCCGAATTTTGCCAGAAACATGTGCTAAAATTTCTGCTCCATTTTCCAATTCAACTTTAAACATTGCATTAGGCAAAGTTTCAGTTACTTTACCTTCTACTTCAATTACATCGGCTTTTGCCACGAAATAGTACCTCCTTACCTATTCTAGATATTACGTAAAAATGGTGGAAAGTATAAAACTTCCCACTACTCAGATAGATAAACCCTGCATAGTTTAGCATATGTTTACAAACTTCGCAAGAGATAACTATTATCTAGTTTAGGTTTGTTAATACTTTCTTGATATCTTCGTAAACTTTATCGATATCTTGTTCACCATTAATTTCGTGCAAAACACCTTTCTTTTGGTAATAGTCTACCAGTGGTGTGTTCAACTTAATATTAACATCTAGACGATTCTTAACCGTTTCAGGCTTATCATCATCACGCTGATAAAATTCATGATGACCACAAACGTCACATGTGCCTTCAACTTTAGGAGCGTTATAAAGTTTATGATATGTTGCTCCACAGTTACGACAAATAAAACGTCCACTTAAACGTTCTACCAATACATCCGGTTCAACGTGAATATTGATCACAGCATCAAGATGCCGATTACTCTCTGCTAACATCTCATCCAAAGCTGCTGCTTGGTTAAGATTACGAGGAAATCCATCCAGCATAAAGCCATCTTTAGTATCATCTTGAGCTAACCGTTCCTTAACGATACCGTTAGTAACTTCATCCGGAACAAGTTCACCTTTATCAATATATTTCTTAGCTTCAATTCCCATGGGAGTTTCATTCTTCATGGCTGCCCGAAAAATATCTCCAGTTGAGATATGAGGAATTGGAAACTCTTCAACGATCTTTTGAGCTTGAGTACCTTTACCGGCACCTGGAAGACCCATTAATACAAGATTCATACTCATTAGTCATTTCCTCCTTTAGGTTCTCGAATAAATCCAATATATTCGCGCTTCATTGTTAGTCCGTTTAACTGTCGAACAACATCTAAAGCAATTTGTACGATAATCAGTAAGCTTGTACCACCTAACCCAATTGACTGACTTAGGTTCCATACGTTACTTGCAATTAACGGAATTAAGGAGATTAATCCTAAGAATAATGAACCTACTGTACTCAATCGCATTAACAATGAAGAAATATAGTCTTGTGTACCCTTTCCAGGACGTACTCCAGAAATATAACTTCCTTGCTTTTGTAAATTCTCAGCAAGTTTTTCTGGGTTAACCTGAACAAAGGCATAGAAAAAGGTAAATACAACAATCAAAAATACATACAGTGCGATCCCAGGACCAGATTGCATGTTAAAAATGGTCGTCATGATTTGATACCAACTATCCCCACCATGGTTTTGCTGGAAAGCCATAAGAATAGTTTGTGGGGTTGAGATAAAAGAACCAGCAAAAATAACAGGAATAACACCTGATACGTTAATCTTCAAGGGAAGATAACTACTGGATGGTGAAGTAGTGGTCCGTCTTGTGTATTGAATTGGTAGACGTCTTTCCGCCTGTTGGACCCATGTAACAAACGCTACAATAATTAAAATTGCAACAATAACAAGAGTAACAAATCCAATTCCCATCCACAAAGCAGAACCAGATTCACCAGCAATTTGGTCATCCCATAACTGACGAATTCCACCTGGCATTTGCGCAACAATACCAGCAAAAATTAACATGGAAACACCATTACCCAAGCCACGTTCAGTAATCATGTCTCCCATCCAAGTAGCAAACATTGTACCTGCAGTTAAAATTAAACCGATTGTTAAATACGTTTGAACACCAGGGTGATTAACCAAACGAATAGTACTCAATGCATTAAACCCGGCGGTAATACCGATTGATTGAATAAATCCAAGTACAATCGTTAACCATCGGGTTGCTTGATTAAGTTTTCGCCGTCCTACTTCTCCTTGTTTACTCCATTCAACAAAACGCGGAACAATATCCATTTGTAATAGTTGAACAACAATTTGCGCAGTAATATATGGAGACACTCCCATTGCAAATAAAGAGTAATTCTCCAATCCACCACCACTAAAGGTATTGAGGATTGATGCTAAACCGGTTGAGGAGATTTCCTGCAAAGCAGCAGCGTTAACTCCAGGAACGGTAATCGCTGCCCCAATCCGATAGACAATCAATACAAACAATGTAAAGAAAATCTTTTTACGGATATCTTTTACCTTGAATGCATTTTTGACGGCTGTGAACAAACTACATCACCTCAGTTTTACCACCGGCAGCTTCAATTGCAGAAACTGCAGAAGCAGAAAACTTATTAGCCTTAACAGTTAATTTCTTTTCAAGCTTACCGCTACCAAGAATCTTGATGCCGCTCTTCAAGTTCTTAACTAAGCCACTTTCCATCAATAATTGTGGAGTAACTTCTGTACCATCATCAAACTTGTTTAATGATGCCAAGTTAACAATTGCGTATTCTTTCCGGTTAATGTTGGTAAATCCACGCTTTGGAATTTGCCGGTAAAGTGGCATTTGACCCCCTTCAAATCCTAAACGGGTCTTTCCATGAGCCTTTTGCCCTTTAGTACCACGTCCAGATGTAAAACCGTGTCCTGATGAAAGTCCACGACCCTTACGAAGACGCTTAGAACGAGAACCAGCAGCTGGCTTCAATTCGTTTAACTTCATTAGTAGGCACCTCCTTATTATTTAATTTTAATTACTTAACTTCTTCAACAGAAACCAAGTGAGCGATCTTAAAAATTTGACCGCGTGTTGCCGCATTATCTGGTAAGATAACTGAGCTATTGATCTTACCTAATCCCAATGCCTTAACAGTACGACGTTGAGTAGGTTGTCGGTGGGCAACACTGTGAATTAAGGTAACTTTTACTTGAGCCATAATTTAGTGCCCTCCTTATTCTGCTAAGTGGTCTACTGAAACACCACGTAACTTTGCAACTTCTTCAGCGTTCTTTAATTGCTTCAAACCTTCAAACGTTGCACGAACAACGTTAATAGGTGTGTTAGAGCCAAGACGTTTAGAAGTAACGTCCGCAACACCGGCAAGGTCCATAACATTACGAACCGCACCACCGGCAGCAACTCCAGAACCTTCAACCGCTGGCTTTAACATGATCTTTCCACCGCCGTATACACCAATAACTTCGTGTGGAATAGTAGTTCCAACGATAGGAACAGTAATCAAGTTCTTTTCAGCAGCTGCTTGAGCTTTACGAATAGCTTCTGGAACTTCTTGAGCCTTACCAGTACCAAAACCAACATGACCTTTACGGTCACCAACAATTACTAAAGCAGCAAAACGCATACGGCGTCCACCCTTTACAACCTTAGTAATCCGGTTGATGGCTACAACTTGATCGTCTAAATCCAACTTTGCTGGATCAATGAATTCTGATGATGCCATTGCAGGTTATTCCTCCTTTTTTTAGAATTTAAGTCCGTTTTCGCGAGCAGCTTCAGCCAAAGCTTGAACACGTCCATGGTAAAGGTATCCACCACGATCAAACACAACTTCAGTAATGTTCTTTTCGTTAGCGCGTTTAGCAATTAATGCTCCTACACCACTAGCTTGTTCAGTCTTAGTCTTTCCACTTACTTCACTATCATTTGTGGAGGCACTTGCGAGCGTCACACCCTTTACGTCATCAATTAATTGAGCGTAAATGTTTTTGTTTGAACGGTAAACACTTAAGCGTGGGCGCTCCGCAGTACCAGAAATCTTACCGCGAACGCGTAAATGACGACGTTGACGGATCTTGTTCTTGTCTGGTTTAGAAATCACAACAGTCACCTCTTATTATATTAATTCTATTAAATAAAAGAATGTTAAATAATCTTTTCAGATTACTTACCAGTCTTACCTTCCTTACGGATAATGTGTTCGTTTTCGTAACGAATACCCTTACCTTTGTATGGTTCAGGTGAACGTACAGCACGAACTTCAGCAGCAAAATTCCCAAGGTGTTCCTTGTTAATTGAGCTTAATTCGATAGTAGTATTGTCAGGTACGTTAATTTCAACATCTTCTGGCTTATCCATTTCAACTGGGTTTGAGTAACCAACAGTTAAAATCAACTTGTTACCTTTGAGTTGAGCACGGTAACCAACACCGACAAGCTTAAGAACCTTCTTGTAACCATTAACAACACCTTCAACCATGTTGTTAACATTAGCACGAGTAGTTCCGTGTAACATCTTTAACTTATTAGTATCAGCATCACGATCAAACTTTACAACGTTACCATCAATAGTCATTTTGATTAATGGTGAAATTTCACGAGATAAAGTACCCTTAGGACCTTTAACAGTAACTACATTACCATCTTGAAAAATTTCAACACCACTTGGCAAATCAATTTCTTTGTAACCAATACGACTCATCTTTGCACCTCCTATCTAATATTCGTTTTTTACCAAACGTAAGCGATAACTTCGCCACCAATTTTCTTGGCACGAGCAACTTTATCAGTAACAACACCTTCAGATGTTGAAATGATAGCAATACCTAATCCGTTAAGAACCTTAGGCACAGCATCTGACTTAACGTATGTACGTAAACCAGGCTTAGAAATACGCTTTAAGCCAGAAATAACACGTTGACCGTCATTACCGTACTTTAAGAACACACGGATGATGCCTTGCTTGTTATCATCAACGTATTCAACATCGCGAATGAAACCTTCGTTTTTTAAGATTTCAGCGATGTCCTTCTTCATCTTTGATGCAGGTGCTTCTACTGATTCGTGTTGAGCCATGTTAGCATTACGAATACGAGTTAAGAAATCTGCAATTGGATCACTCATAGACATCGATGTTTTCCTCCTTTTGTCGGTTTTTTTGTTTACCAGCTAGCCTTCTTCAAACCAGGAATTTGTCCTTTGTGGGCAAGTTCTCGTAAGCAAATCCGGCATAGGTGGAATTTACGGTAAACAGAGTGCGGACGTCCACAACGTGCACAACGCGTGTATTCACGACTTGAGAACTTAGCTGGACGGTTGCACTTAGCAATCATTGATTTTTTAGCCAATTTGTGGAACCTCCTTTATTTAGCAAACGGCATACCGAGTTGAGCAAGTAATTCGCGGGATTCTTCGTCAGTTTGTGCAGTTGTTACAATAACAACATCTAAACCACGAACTCGGTTAACTTTATCATAATCAATTTCTGGGAAAATTAATTGTTCATGGATACCAAGAGTGTAGTTACCACGACCATCAAATGCCTTGTTACTTACACCATGGAAATCACGAACCCGTGGCAATGCCACATTAACTAATTTATCTAAGAAATCATACATACGTTCACCACGTAAGGTTACCTTAGCACCAATTGACATACCTTCACGAAGACGGAAACCAGCGATTGATTTCTTTGCCTTAGTAATTAAAGGTTTTTGACCAGAAATCAAGCCGAGTTCTTCAACAGCTTCGTCAAGATTCTTGGAGTTAGTAGTTGCATCACCAACACCCATGTTTAAAACGATTTTGTCAATCTTTGGTGCTTGCATAACTGAAGAGTAGTTAAACTTTTCAATCAATGCTGGACGAATTTCATTTTCATATTTAGCTTTCAAACGGTTTTCCATTAGAAGTTATTCCTCCCTTCCTTAAAAATTAGTCAAGTGTCTTACCTGACTTCTTCGCAACACGAACCTTCTTACCATCAACGAACTTGTAACCTACACGAGTTGGTTCATTTGTTGAAGGATCAATCAGCATTACGTTTGAAGCATTAATTGCAGCTTCTGTATCAATAACGCCACCATTAGGATTTGAGTTGCTTGGTTTTTGGTGTTTCTTAACGATATTTACACCTTCAACGATAACGCGGTTTTGAGACGCAAGTACCTTTTTAATAGTACCTTCTTTGCCCTTATCCTTACCAGCGATTACGCGAACCTTATCACCTGTTTTAATGAACATGTTGATTGTGCACCTCCTTATTTTCGGTAAAATCTTTAGAGAACTTCTGGAGCTAATGAAACGATCTTCATGAAGTCGTCTCCACGAAGCTCACGAGCGATTGGGCCAAAAATACGGGTACCCTTAGGGCTCTTGTCGTTGTTAATTAAAACAGCGGCATTTTCATCAAACTTAATGTATGAACCATCCTTACGGTGAATACCATGTTTAGTCCGTACAACAACGGCCTTAACAACGTCACCCTTTTTGACAACGCCACCTGGTGTTGCCTGCTTTACAGTAGCAACAATGATGTCACCAATATTACCTGTTTTAACTCGGGAACCACCTAAAATCTTAATAACTAAGATTTCACGAGCACCGGAGTTATCAGCGACCTTCAACCGACTTTCTTGTTGAATCACGGTTAATGTCCTCCTTCCATTTACAAATAAGAATTAGAATACGAATAATTTTTAGAGTTATCTGCTAAATTAAAGGGTAGCAGCTTTTTCGACAATCTTTACAAGACGGAAACGCTTCTTAGCTGATAATGGCCGAGTTTCCATAATTTGTACAGTGTCGCCGGTCTTAGCTTCGTTATTTTCATCGTGAGCATAGTACTTCTTTGAGTACTTAACACGTTTACCATAGATAGGTGCACTCTTGTAAGTATCAATTACAACAGTGATAGTCTTATCCATTTTATCAGAAACAACGTGGCCTTGGTAAACCTTACGTGCATTACGTTCTTCACTCATGCGCTAATCCTCCTTTTCGTATTCTTATTTGTTTAATTCTTGTTGACGAAGAACTGTCTTAACCCGTGCAATATCTTTGCGTACTTGCTTAAGACTTGCAGTATTTTCCAACTGGCCGGTTGCTAATTGGAAACGTAAGTTAAACAATTGTTCCTTCAGTTCCTTTTCACGGTCAAGTAGCTTATCAGTGGTTAATCCATTCAGTTCTTGTACATAATCTTTACTTTTCATTAGATTGTCCACCTACTTCCTCACGTTGTACGATCTTAGTGCGAACTGGCAACTTGTGACCGGCAAGACGTAAAGCTTCACGAGCGACTTCTTCAGAAACGCCCCCTACTTCAAACATTACCTTGCCACGTTTTACTGGAGCAACCCATCCTTCAGGAGCACCTTTACCGTTACCCATCCGGACCCCAACACCTTTACTAGTGTATGAGAGTTGTGGAAAGATCTTAATCCAAACTTTCCCACCACGCTTCATGTAACGCGTCATAGCGATACGAGCAGCTTCAATTTGACGGTTGCTAATCCAATGTGAATCAAGAGCTTGTAAACCAAATTCACCAAAAGTAACAGTTTTACCACCCTTAGCTTCACCGCGCATATGACCACGTTGAACCTTACGGTGCTTTACACGTTTTGGTACTAACATGTGTTACTTCCCTCCTTGTTCATCATTGTTTGAGTTCTTCTTAGTAGGAAGTACTTCACCACGGTAAATCCAAGTCTTTACGCCAAGAACACCGTATGTAGTGTTAGCTTCGTCCCAAGAATAATCAATATCAGCACGGAGTGTATGCAATGGAACAGTACCATCTGAGTATGATTCGATCCGTGACATATCTGCACCGTTCAAACGACCAGCAACTTGAGTCTTAATACCCTTAGCTCCAGCACGCATAGCACGTTGCATTGCTCCACGCATAGCACGACGGAAAGCAATACGAGCTTCTAATTGCCGTGCAATACTCTCACCAACAAGGTGAGCATCTAAATCTGGCTTCTTAATTTCCACAATGTTAATGTGAACACGTTTACCAGTTAATTTGTTAAGTTCTTTACGAAGTGCTTCAACTTCTGAACCACCTTTACCAATAACCATTCCTGGCTTGGCAGTATGAATTGATACGTTTACGCGGTTAGCTGCACGTTCAATTTCAACGGTTGATACAGAGGCATCAGCAAGTCGCTTTTCAATATACTTACGGATTCGAAGGTCTTCGTTAAGGTAATCAGCAAAGTCCTTGTCAGCGTACCACTTTGCAGTCCAATCACGAATGACCCCAACACGAAAACCATTAGGATTGATCTTTTGACCCACTATTCATTCCTCCTATCGTTCTGTAACAACCACTGTAATATGACTAGTCCGCTTGTTAATTGGAGAAGCAGAACCCTTAGCACGAGGACGGAACCGTTTAAGAGTTGGTCCTTCGTTAGCAAAGGCTTCACTTACAACCAATGAAGCACGATCTAAGTCGAAATTGTTTTCAGCGTTTGCAACAGCAGATTTTAATACTTTTTCAACATCTGAAGCGGCACCACGAGGGGTGAACTTCAAAATAGCAAATGCTTCGGCAACACTCTTGCCACGAATGGCATCTAATACAAGACGAACCTTACGAGCAGAAACCCGTACCATCTTGGCAGTAGCCTTAGCTGACGTAATGTTTTCAGCCATATGTTATTTCACCCTCCTTACTTACCTGTCTTCTTGTCATCAGAAGCATGACCATGGAAAGTCCGAGTAGGAACAAATTCACCTAACTTGTGACCAACCATGTCTTCTTGTACGTAAACTGGCACGTGCTTCCGACCATCATATACTGCAAATGTGTAACCAATAAAACTTGGGAAAATGGTAGAACGACGTGACCATGTCTTGATGACAGTCTTCTTTTCAGAACCTTCTTGCTCCTTAACCTTCTTCAGTAATGAAGCATCAGCGAAAGGTCCTTTTTTCAAACTACGACCCATTTAGTGTACCTCCTCTCGGGTATTAGAACGTATATAAATATTAACGAGTATGTGGACCGCGCTTCCGACCACGAACAATGAACTTGTTTGAACGAGCTTTGTGTGAACGGGTCTTCTTACCAACAGTCTTCTTACCCCATGGAGAAAGAGGAGATGGTAAACCAACTGGTTGCTTACCTTCACCACCACCATGTGGGTGATCGTTAGGGTTCATAACAGAACCACGAACGTGTGGACGTTGACCAGCATAACGAGTACGACCAGCCTTACCTTTAATAATCAAGGCGTGTTCATCATTACCAACAGTACCGATAGTAGCACGGCAAGTAGCAAGGACCATACGAACTTCACCAGAAGAAAGACGTACTAATACGTATTTTTCTTCCTTACCAAGTAATTGAGCTGAGGCACCAGCTGAACGAGCAAGTTGACCACCTTTACCTGGTTTTAATTCAATATTGTGAATAACAGTACCAACTGGAATGTTCTTTAAAGGAAGAGCATTACCAACCTTGATATCAGCATCAGGACCAGATTGAACGGTCATGCCAACCTTCAAGCCCTTAGGTGCGATGATGTATGATTTAGTACCATCAGCGTAAACAAGTAAAGCAATGTTTGCAGTACGATTTGGATCGTATTCAATTGCCTTAACAGTTGCTGGAACATCATCTTTAATTCGCTTAAAGTCAATAATACGGTATTGACGCTTTGTACCACCACCACGGTGACGAACAGTAATGTGACCATAGCTGTTACGACCAGCAGTGTGCTTTAACGGAGCCAATAATGACTTTTCAGGTGTTGTCTTCGTGATTTCAGCAAAGTCGTAACCGTTCATATTACGGCGACCGTTAGTGGTTGCTTTATATTTACGAATTCCCACTGTTTTTTCCTCCTTTTTTAATGATTAGTTTTCGTTGTTGTCGTTAAACAACTTAATTTCATTTGAGTCGGCAGATAAAGTAACAATAGCCTTACGACGACGCTTAGTGTATCCTTCGTAACGACCTTGGCGCTTTAACTTACCTTTTACATTCATAATGTTAACTTTTACAACGTTAACGCCAAAAATTTCTTCAACAGCATTTTTAACTTGTGTCTTAGTTGCTCGTAAATCAACATCAAAAGTGTAACGCTTGTTGTCCATGCCAGCCATTGAAGCTTCAGTAACTACTGGACGTAAAATAATGTCGCGTGCTTCCATTATGCGAGCACCTCCTCTACTTGAGAAAGAGCTGACTTAGTGATAACAATCTTTTGGTTATCAACAACGTTCAAGATGTTAACACCTGCTGGAGTAACAACTGTAGCATTAGCTAAGTTACGTGCTGATAAAGCAGCATTCTTGTCGTCATCAGTAACAACAACTAATGTCTTTTCAGCAACGTTTAAGTTACCCATAACATCAGCGAATTCCTTTGTCTTTGGTGCATCAAAGTTTAATGCATCAACTACTACAAAGCTGTTATCAAGAACCTTTTGGGAAAGGGCAGACTTGATTGCAAGTTGACGAACCTTACGAGGAAGGCTGTACTTATATGAACGTGGAGTAGGTCCAAAAACAATACCACCACCACGGAATTGTGGAGAACGGATAGAACCTTGACGAGCACGACCAGTACCCTTTTGACGCCATGGCTTCTTACCACCACCGCTAACTGCAGAACGATTCTTTACAGCATGTGTACCTTGACGTAATGAAGCACGTTGACGCAAAATTGCATCAAATACAACATTTTCATTTGGTTCAACACCAAATACTGCATCGTTTAATTCAACAGTACCGTTTTGGCTACCATCTTGTTTATACAAATTAACGCTAGTCATTATTTACTTCCTCCTTTCTTATTATTTGTTGTGTTGTTTGCTAAGGCTCTTCTTAGTATTAGCCTTAACTGAGTTCTTAATAGTTACGTAAGACTTGTTTGCACCAGGAACATTACCCTTGATGAGTAATACGTTGTTGTCAAGATCAACCTTAACAACTTGTAAGTGTTGCATGGTAACAGTCTTGCCACCCATACGACCAGGGAGCTTCATACCCTTGAAAACCCGGTTGATAATGGCACCCAATGAACCAGGACGACGGTGGTAACGAGAACCGTGTGCCATAGGTCCACGAGATTGGTTATCCTTATGGATGTTACCTTGGTAACCATGACCCTTAGTAGTACCCGTAACGTCGACAGTTTCACCTTCTGCGAAAACGTCAGCCTTAACTTCGTCTCCGACTTTAATGTCCCCTAATTCAGCATCGCGGATTTCACCGATGAAGCGCTTAGGGGTCGTGTTTGCTTTTGCTGCATGACCTTGTTCAGGTTTGTTGCTCAAAACTTCCCGCTTGTCATCAAAACCAAGTTGTACAGCACTGTAACCATCGTTTTCAACGGTCTTAATTTGCATTACAACGTTTGGTGTAACATCGATAACAGTAACTGGAACTAATTCACCATTGTCAGTGAATACTTGAGTCATTCCAACCTTTTTACCTAAGATTCCTTTGGTCATGAGTACACCTCCAATTTTATGTTTTATGTATTATTCTTATTCTAACAATTAAAGCTTGATTTCAATATCAACACCACTAGGAAGATCGAGCTTCATTAATGAATCAACGGTCTTAGGTGTTGGGTCAACAATATCGATTAAACGCTTGTGTGTGCGCATTTCGAATTGCTCCCGTGACTTCTTAAATTTGTGTGGTGAACGGATAACAGTGTAGATAGTCCGTTCAGTTGGTAACGGAATAGGACCTGAAATTTGAGCACCTGTCCGCTTAGCGGTTTCAACAATCTTATCAGCAGATTGATCTAAAATACGGTGTTCATAAGCCTTTAACCGAATACGAATCTTTTGTTTTGCCATTATGTTCCCTCCTTCGTCAGATTTGAAATTTGACTAGCTCCGCGGAAATTACCGCCACATCCTGTGGCAAAGCGGCCGGGTGTGTCGCAACCTTCCGTATCAACGCTTCGCAGCTTTCACTTAATAGGGGGTAAGGCAAATCTACCTCCAAAGCTCAAGCACCTATCCATAATACTAAAGAAACGTAATTAGATCAAGGGAAATTTTAGAATATTTTCAATTGAAATATTTTTGTAAAATTTTCTCCCTAAATTAGTTACCCGAAATGTCAATTTAAGTTAGAAAGAAAATAGTTGCTCATCAGTGACGTAAGACATGAATACTTCATATGGAGTTCGATAGCCTAGTGATTTACGGGGCAGGTTATTTCGCTTACTCATCAGTTGGGTTACCAATTCATCAGGAAGATTGCGGAAATCTAGCTGTTTCGTTAAGCCATCCCGGCGTAAAAGACCGTTGTTGTTTTCGTTCAGCCCTCGTTGATTGGGAGCACCAACCTCAGCAAAGTAAGTGTGAAGGTCAAATTGATTGGCAATCTCGCGCCAGCCGGCGAATTCTTTTCCGTTGTCAAAGGTAATCGATTTGAAGAAGTGCCGCGGGAATTTCCGAAGCCACTGACTTAAGTGTTGGTTAATCGCATTAGCCGTCTTTTCGTGCACATTGAGTACAATTTCGACCTTCGATTGGCGTTCGGTCAGGGTCATTACCGCCCCTTGGTGCTTTTTGCCTTGGACGGTATCAGCTTCAAGGGGCCCAAATTCAGTGGCATAGTGCGGAAAGTCCTTGGCACGCTCGTGAATACTTCGCCCCAATTGGCCAGCCTTCCCGCGGCGCTCGACATAGCCATTCGGGTGCCGCTTACCTCGCATCGGCAAGGAACGGACATCGAAGCCGAACTGGCCACGTTCAAACATCCGGTAAAGAGTTCGCCGGTTACAACTAATTGGGCGCTCAGCGCGCCCAATAATGGTATCAGGCGTCCACCTCTGGGCAATTTTGTCGTTGATATAAGTGAGTTCAGCCAGTGACAACTGAGTACGTTTTCGGCCACAACGTTGCTTATTGCGCATATAGTGATCTTGATAATCAGCAATTGAGGCACCGGTTTCCAGGTAACGATAAACGCGATAAACGGTTTCGGCGCAACGGTTGATCATTTGGGCCACTCGGTACGCTTTAAGCTTTTGCACGAAAGAATGGGCGATGATTGTCAGCTCGTTTGTGGTAAGATGGGTGTAAGTCATTTGTGGTTTCCTTTCTTTTGTTTAGGGGTATTCAAAAGTCTACCACAAATGGCTTTTCTATTTTTCTAACTTAATTTTACAAACGGCGTTAAAAATTAGAGATCCTAAATTTCAAGAATAAGTTAGCCACTGGACTCAAATAAATAATACTGACCAATTGATTATTGGTTGATGGAGCTGTGATATCTCTTGGTAGAAGGCCTTACGATAGATATCCATTGACGAATGTCCATTAAACATAGCTCGTGGATAGTGATTCATCCAATCATTAGTCGCTATGATCTGAGCACTACTATAGTTATTTATAGCTTCACCTTTGGTAATCTCCTTGCGGAGAAACCGGTTATTGATCTCATTGGATCCACGTTCCCAAGGGGAATACGGATCAGCATAGAAAACATGATCGTGAACTTGTGTTAACTCACTAAATTCTGAACCGTTGTCAGAGGTTATTGTCTTAAAGATGCGATAGTAAGCATCTGTGCCCATTTTCTGGCGTAAATTTATAAAGAACTGATTTACTGCATGCGCAGTTTTACCAGCAATTTTACTCGTGATATTAACTCGTGAAAGGCGATCAGTCATTACTAGTACAACACTGTCATTACCGTTTTTCTGTCCCTGAACTGTATCTAGTTCCCAATGGCCAATTTCGGACCGTTGGTCCGCAGTTTGAGGTCGTTGAGCAATATTAGGCCCTAAGCACCTTTTAGCTTGCGGATGAGTTCGATGATGCTTACGTTTAGGTTTTTCAAAGAGGTCTAAATTGGACGTACGAAGCACACCCTCATTAATCCATTGATATAAAGTTACAACCGACTTTGGGATCAGGGTGCCATCATTCATTAAATCTCGAGCCTTATAAATAACCGCTTGTGGGGAGTAATGGTGGTCGTCAAACTCACCAAGCATTAGCTGATCAGCTAATCGTAAAAATTGCTTTGAAGAATAATATAAGCGACGACGACCAGAATGGCGGTGATGTTCAAGATATGTGGCCTGACCAGCTTCATAACTATAGATGTAGTAAGAATATTCGTAAATCTTACCATTAGATTTTTGACGACGAAGTTGGCGGACCGTACCACGGTTGAGCTCGTTATTAATTGTTTGATGATTAACTCCTAATTGGCGACCAATTGCGCGATTGGAAAGTCCTTGCGACTTTAAAGTCGCAATCATCACACGTTCTTCTTTAGTAAGATGAGCATTCTTTTTATGAGTAGTCAATAAACTAGTAGACATGGTATCATTTAAGTGCGTCATTTGACGGACATCCTTTCATATAGGTTTGGTTCACTTAATATGATACCTGATGTCACGCCGAATGGCGTTTTTTATTTACCACCAACTGGGTGGCTAACTTCATTCTATAATCCACCAAAAATTAGAGATACTAAAATACCATTAATTTTTCTGATGTATTAAAAAGTAATTTATACGTTTTGATGAAACTCATTAAAATACTTTTTGAATTTTGGCTCTACAATATCTGGTGTTGATATAGAAATATCACTTTCTATACCAATACTAGATTTTTTGTTTTCAAACTAAAAAAGAGGCATGCCCTCTGATACAATGAAATCGCCAAATCACATAGTAAAGAAGGTAACCTCCATGGATAATGATACAAGGACTCTCCTCAATTTAACAGACCCTCATTTAAATTTTCCTCATCATTGGCTTAAATATAAATCAATTAAAAACGTTCGGGTGGCACAAATATCCTGTACCCTTTCTTATATCCCGCGTGCTTGTCCAAATTGTGGCGTTATTAATCGTGGACAAATCTTAAAATATGGTTTTTATCAAGCTAAATACAAATATGGACAATTTAGGGCTCAACCATTAATGTTGCTTGTTAATACTCAACGTTTTCAATGTCCTGACTGCCATACAACATTTAATGCGACTAGTTATCTTTTTGAAAAGCAACGAACAATTAGTCGTGATTTAAGGCGTGAAATTATTCTTCGGTTAACGCGAATTCAAACAATTAAAGATATTGCCCATGATTTGTTTATCAGTGAAGCTTCGGTCCAGCGGGTCCTTTTGGACCTCGCTGATCGATACAAGCCGAATTTAAACTATCTACCGGAAACACTATGTATTGATGAATTTAAATCAATGCGGAGCGCTAAAGGTAAGATGAGTTTCATCGCTGTTGATGGTGATCGGAGTTGCTTATTTGAACTCCTTGAAGATCGGCGATTACGTAGTTTATTTAAGCATTATCAACAGTTTACACGTGCTGCCCGTTGCCGGGTGAAATATCTGGTAATGGATATGAACGCTGCTTATGATCAACTAGTTAAAACCGTTTTTCCTTGTGCTCAAATCATCTATGATCGCTTTCATATTGCCAAACACCTTAATGATACGATGAATCATGTGCGAATTCATGTCTTCAATCGTTTGCGAAAAGGTGATTCTGCGGAGCAGAAACAAGCTCGGCGCCTTAAACGTTATTGGCGGCTATTTCTTCAAGATCGGGAAAATTTAAGTACAAAAGTTTATTACGAAGGACGTTATTTTAATCGCGTTGTTAATTCCATTATGATCTTAGACTTAATGTTAGCGTATGACCAAGAATTAAGAGCCACCTATAATTTTATTCAATCCTTGAAGCGTGCTTACAATCAACGTGATTTTACAACTTTCTTTCAATTACTTAAACTCCGGCCAGACAGTGTCAGCCATTATACAATCCACCGTTGTCAAGTTTTAGCGCGCTATAAAGAGGGAATTAAGCGTGGCTTTGAGACGAAGTTCTCAAATGGTCGAACCGAAGGGATTAATAATCGAATTAAAACTATCAAACGAGTTGCCTGTGGTTATCGTTACTTTACGGCATTTAAAACGCGGATTTATTTAATTATTGGCCACCAAATTCAAACTAACTAAAAAGAACCGCCACGAATGACGATTCTAACTAGACCAATTTAATTGGCGAAAATTCATATTTGCGTATCAAAACTACTTGACGTAGAGCCTGAATTTTTATTATCAAACAAAAAAGAACTACAGTAATCAAACTGTAGCTCTTTGATGGATTTGAGATCACAATGTCAATAATTAGTTATTGCCACCGTTTTTCTTAATAATATCTTCTTGAACAGACTTAGGAACAGCTGAGTAGTGATCGAAAGTCATAGTGAAGGTACCACGACCTTGTGTTGCTGAACGCAATGCAGTAGCGTATCCAAACATTTCAGAAAGTGGAACAAATGAGTGAATTAATTGAGCATTACCACGTTCTTCCATACCATCAATGGTACCACGACGAGCTGTTACTTGACCCATAACATCACCCATGTTGTCTTGTGGTACAACAATGTCAACTTTCATAATTGGTTCAAGGATAACAGGATCTGCTTTCTTAGCAGCATTCTTAAGTGCTAATGATGCAGCAACCTTAAAGGCAGCTTCACTAGAGTCGACTTCGTGGTAACTACCATCATAAAGCTTAGCATGCATGTCAACAAGTGGGTAACCTGCGAGAACACCATTTTGCATAGCTTCCTTTAATCCTTGTTCAACAGCAGGGATAAATTCACGAGGAACAACACCACCAACAATGGCATCTTCAAATTCGAATCCTTCCCCTTCTTTAAGTGGTGTAAATTCGATCCATACGTCACCATATTGACCTTTACCACCAGATTGACGAACGAACTTACCTTGAGCACTTGCTTGCTTAGTAAATGCTTCACGGTAAGAAACTTGTGGCTTACCAACAGTAACTTCAGCATGGAATTCCCGACGAAGACGTTCAACAATGATGTCTAAGTGTAATTCACCCATACCAGCGATTAATGTTTCACCAGTTTCAGGGTTAGTTTCAGCTTTGAAGGTTGGATCTTCTTCAGCAAGCTTTTGAAGTCCTTTGTCCATCTTGTCTTGGTCAGCCTTAGACTTAGGTTCAACAGAAACTTGAATAACTGGTTCTGGGAAGTCCATTGATTCAAGTTGAAGTGGATTATCAGGATCAGTTAAAGAATCACCAGTAGTAGTATTCTTTAAACCGATAGCGGCAGCGATATCACCAGAGAACACTTCTGGAATTTCTTGTTGTTGGTTAGAGTGCATTTGAAGTAAACGACCAACACGTTCACGCTTGCCCTTAGTGGCATTAAGAACGTATGAACCTGATTGAAGTGAACCAGTGTAGACACGTAAGAATGTTAAACGACCAACAAATGGGTCAGTAGCAATCTTAAATGCCAAGGCTGCGAAAGGCTTGTTGTCTCCAGCAGTTAATTCAACTTCATTTCCTTCAGCATCATGTGCAACGAAAGGCTTAACATCAAGTGGTGATGGCAAGTAATCGATAACAGCATCAAGCATCATTTGGATACCTTTATCCTTGTAAGCTGAACCAGCTAATACAGGGAAGATCTTTTCTTCCAAAGTACCTTTACGAATAGCTGCTTTGATTTCATCAACAGAAATTTCTTCACCTTCAAGGTACTTTTCCATTAAGTTATCGTCAATATCAGCTAATGTTTCAACCATTTCGTCATGACGCTTTTGAGCTTCTTCCTTCATATCATCAGGAATCTCAACAGTATCCCAGTTAGTACCGAGCTTATCTTCGTCATAAACATAGGCAACCATCTTAACAAGGTCAACTAAACCGATAAAGTCATCTTCAGCACCAATTGGCATTTGAATAGGAAGAGGAGTAACGTTCAAACGGTCTTTAATAGTTTGGACAGAATAATCAAAGTTAGCCCCAACCTTGTCCATCTTGTTAGCAAAAACAATCCGAGGAACATCAAAATCGTCAGCTTGACGCCAAACGGTTTCAGTTTGTGGTTCAACACCAGCTTGCGCATCAAGAACAGTTACGGCACCATCAAGAACCCGGAGTGAACGTTCAACTTCGACAGTGAAGTCCACGTGTCCTGGGGTATCAATAATATTGATACGGTGGTCATTCCAAACAGCAGTTGTAGCTGCAGAAGTAATAGTGATACCACGTTCCTTTTCTTCATCCATCCAGTCCATTTGTGAAGCACCATCATGGGTTTCACCAATCTTGTGGATCTTACCAGTATAGTAAAGAATCCGCTCAGTTGCAGTCGTCTTACCAGCATCGATGTGTGCCATGATACCGATGTTACGAGTTTTAGCAAGTGGGTATTCACGTTTATTAGCCATCTTAAAAGAGTATCTCCTTCCGAAATATGGTTATACTTATTTTACCATTATTTTCAAAAAGGGGTGACGTAATCGATGTTTAAACGTCACCCCTTCACTGAAACTAGTTAAATAACCAGAATCAAATGACAGTGATTATTACCAGCGGTAGTGTGCGAATGCACGGTTGGCTTCTGCCATACGGTGCGTATCTTCACGCTTTTTAACTGAAGCTCCAGTATTGTTTGAAGCATCGATGATTTCACGTGCAAGACGTTCAACCATTGTATGTTCACCGCGCAAACGTGCGTATTGAACAATCCAACGAAGACCTAATGTAGTACGACGGTCTGGACGAACTTCAATCGGAACTTGGTAGTTAGAACCACCAACACGACGAGCCTTAACTTCCAAGACAGGCATAACATTTTCCATTGCTTGTTGGAATACTTCAACTGGATCATTACCAGTTTCGTTCTTAATTTCATCAAAAGCAGCGTATAAAATCTTAGTAGCAGTTCCACGCTTACCATCAATCATTAAGTGATCAATTAAGCTAGTAACCAACTTTGAGTTGTACATTGGATCTGGTAAAATTTCACGCTTTTGTACATGTCCTTTACGTGGCATTACTTAACTCCTCCTTAAAATTACTTCTTATCCTTAGGCTTCTTAGCACCGTACTTAGAACGTGATTGCATACGGCCTTCAACACCAGCAGTATCTAGAGTACCACGGATGATGTGGTAACGAACCCCAGGTAAATCCTTAACACGACCACCACGAATTAAAACAACTGAGTGTTCTTGGAGGTTGTGTCCAATACCAGGAATGTAAGCAGTAACTTCGATTAAGTTTGAAAGACGTACACGGGCGTACTTCCGTAAAGCTGAGTTAGGCTTCTTAGGAGTCATAGTACCCACACGAGTAGCAACTCCACGCTTTTGTGGTGATGGAGTCTTAATTTCTTCTTTCTTGAAAGTGTTGTAAACATAACCAAGAGCTGGTGACTTTGACTTGCCCTTGTGGCTCTTACGGCCTTTACGTACCAATTGGTTAATGGTTGGCATTATTTTTTCCCCTTCCTTAATTTAAGTCCACACATCCAGGCGGTTCTTTTTTATGAATAAAAAAAGTCCTGTTTGTATTTATACAATTTTTGTGCCTTCGTTGACGCATCTGCCCAACGACAGACACTCCGTTGCTAAAAAAGCACCTTAAATAGACTATCATGCTCAGAAATGAATGTCAACGTATCATCATCGATTTCTTTTAAATCGTTAATTTAAAAGTGAATTTTATTAAAAATCACGTATTTATTTATTGGGAGGTTTTTTATGTTATTTTTATCATTTTTATTTGGTGCTTCTGTTGCTTCATTTATTACTTCTTGTTGCTATCGTCTTGGTAATAACCACTCTTTAACCATTCCTCAGCGATCATATTGTGATAATTGCCATTCTATTTTGCTATGGTGGCATCTTATCCCTATTTTTAGTTTTATCATCCTTCACGGTCAATGTTATTTTTGCGTCGTTTGTAAAATTAAGTTAGAAAAAGTAAAAAGCCATTTGTGATAGACTTTTGAATATTCCTAATCAAAAGAAAGGCAATCACAAATGACCTATAAACATCTTACCACACGTGAATTAACTCTCATAGCTGATTTTTGGTATCAAGGTACTAAAGCTTATCGGGCTGCTAAATTACTTCAGCGTAGTCAAGAAACCATCTATCGTGTTTATCGTTTCCTCAACGACGGTAAAACCATCGACCAATATCTTCAGACTTATCAGCGACATAAGCGTCGTTGTGGTCGGAAGCAGACCCAACTGCCAACTATCGAAGTTAACTATATCCATGCGCAAATCAAGGCAGGTTGGACTCCTGATACTATTATTGGTCGTCATGAACACCCAATTAGCTGCAGTATGCGCACCCTTTATCGCATGTTTGCCCGCAATCAGTATGGCTTTTCCGTTAAACAGCTACCGATGAAAGGAAAACGCCATCCCAATGGCTATGTGGAACATCGTGGTAAAGCTGGCCAATTAGGACGCAGTATCTATCAACGATATCGTGATTTTCCGCATTACCAACATGAATTTGGGCACTTTGAAGCTGATACAGTTCAAGGTAAAGCTCACCGCGGAGCGGTAATGACGCTAGTAGAGCGACAATCCAAAGTAATGATTGTCCTTAATATTCATCATAAAACAGACGAAGCAGTGAATTGCCAGCTTGATCAATGGCTCGCTAAACTGCCACGTCACTTTGTTAAATCAATTACTTTTGATAACGGGAAAGAATTTGCTGGATGGCGAGAAATAGCCAATAAGTATGATCTTCACACCTATTTTGCGGAAGTCGGTGCTCCCAATCAACGAGGGTTAAACGAAAATAATAACGGCCTCTTGCGTCGTGATGGTCTTAGTAAAAAGCTAGATTTTCGCGATTTACCAGACGAACTAGTCACTCAGCTAATGCATCGTCGCAACAATATCCCACGAAAATCTCTAAATTATCGTACACCATTAGAAGTATTCTTGAGTCATGTCACAGAAGAACAACTTTCACCTTTTTTCTAATTTAAATTGACATTTCAGGTTGTAAACAAAAAATTAGTTTATATTTGCCAGTAATTGAATTTTTATCTGGTATTGCTTTTACTACTTTCCTCATTTATGAACCTATTCATGACTTAATCATTCTTCTCTTCTTCACTAGCTTAATCTTTTTAACTTCTACTGATTTTTTTAGTCATGTAATCTATTCTTATTCACTATTGGGACTGTTTCCGATTGCCTTACTATCTATTCCACAAAATTATTTTTATAATTTGATTTTTGCCTGCATTCTAGTAGTCAGTTTACTATTGTTTGCTACTTTTACTAAGACACTAGGAATTGGTGATATTGAATTTTTGTTTGTAACATGTCTGATATGGGGATGGTATCAAACACTTTTAATTATCCAATGGAGCTCTTTAATTATGCTATTTATCTTTGTATTTACAAGAAAAAAGAAACTACCATTTATCCCGGCCCTATCCCTTGTTACTATTCTGTGTCTTTTTATACAAGGCTGTTAAAAAATAAGGCTCTACGTCAAGTAGTGTTGATACGCAAATATGAATTTTCGCCAATTAAATTGGTCTAGTTAGAATCGTCATTCGTGGCGGTTCTTTTTAGTTAGTTTGAATTTGGTGGCCAATAATTAAATAAATCCGCGTTTTAAATGCCGTAAAGTAACGATAACCACAGGCAACTCGTTTGATAGTTTTAATTCGATTATTAATCCCTTCGGTTCGACCATTTGAGAACTTCGTCTCAAAGCCACGCTTAATTTCCTCTTTATAGCGCGCTAAAACTTGACAACGGTGGATTGTATAATGGCTGACACTGTCTGGCCGGAGTTTAAGTAATTGAAAGAAAGTTGTAAAATCACGTTGATTGTAAGCACGCTTCAAGGATTGAATAAAATTATAGGTGGCTCTTAATTCTTGGTCATACGCTAACATTAAGTCTAAGATCATAATGGAATTAACAACGCGATTAAAATAACGTCCTTCGTAATAAACTTTTGTACTTAAATTTTCCCGATCTTGAAGAAATAGCCGCCAATAACGTTTAAGGCGCCGAGCTTGTTTCTGCTCCGCAGAATCACCTTTTCGCAAACGATTGAAGACATGAATTCGCACATGATTCATCGTATCATTAAGGTGTTTGGCAATATGAAAGCGATCATAGATGATTTGAGCACAAGGAAAAACGGTTTTAACTAGTTGATCATAAGCAGCGTTCATATCCATTACCAGATATTTTACCCGGCAACGGGCAGCACGTGTAAACTGTTGATAATGCTTAAATAAACTACGTAATCGCCGATCTTCAAGGAGCTCAAATAAGCAACTCCGATCACCATCAACGGCGATGAAACTCATCTTACCTTTAGCGCTCCGCATTGATTTAAATTCATCAATACATAGTGTTTCCGGTAGATAGTTTAAATTCGGCTTGTATTGATCAGCGAGGTCCAAAAGGACCCGCTGGACCGAAGCTTCACTGATAAACAAATCATGGGCAATATCTTTAATTGTTTGAATTCGCGTTAACCGAAGAATAATTTCACGCCTTAAATCACGACTAATTGTTCGTTGCTTTTCAAAAAGATAACTAGTCGCATTAAATGTTGTATGGCAGTCAGGACATTGAAAACGTTGAGTATTAACAAGCAACATTAATGGTTGAGCCCTAAATTGTCCATATTTGTGTTTAGCTTGATAAAAACCATATTTTAAGATTTGTCCACGATTAATAACGCTACAATTTGGACAAGCACGCGGGATATAAGAAAGGGTACAGGATATTTGTGCCACCTGAACGTTTTTAATTGATTTATATTTAAGCCAATGATGAGGAAAATTTAAATGAGGGTCTGTTAAATTGAGGAGAGTCCTTGTATCATTATCCATGGAGGTTACCTTCTTTACTATGTGATTTGGCGATTTCATTGTATCAGAGGGCATGCCTCTTTTTTAGTTTAAAAACAAAAAATCTAGTATTGGTATAGAAAGTGATATTTCTATATCAACACCAGATATTGTAGAGCCAAAAATAAAAGACCAGGATACCCTAGTCTTTTACAATGTTTAATTAGTATCATCTTTTACCGGTTTGAGTTTTACTACAAATAAGTTTTGCCCAAATTGAGCGAGATTTTCAATATTTTGTAGTAATAAAAGCAACCAAGAAAAGGCTAAGCCAAATTCAAACAATTCGAATGCTGTTAAGGAAAGATAGTTAGTTAACTTAAAAACAATATATTCAATACTCATTACGGCTCCAATCGTATAAGAAATCACCAAAAATTGTTTAGTAACTTCAGGTAGAACCCACCTAATAACTACAATCAGAATTAGCATAATATAAACAAGCCACATTGAAATTCGGTCATGTAAAACATGAAATTCTGGATTATTGGGAAAAAGACCAATAGAAGCGATACAGATAGCTAACATAATTAACAGCCACCGCAATACTTGAATTTTATAACCGTGATACCGGCGTTGAATATTTACAAATAAGTAATCAACTAAAGCAATCATTAACAATCCAGTAAAAATCAAAGTTATATTAAATTGCAGACTTGTGGAATTTTTCGCTGTTCCTAAAAAACTGAAATTATAACGCCACCAGTCTCGTTTAGAATTCGTCAACATTGAGAAAAGCATTCCACCAATAATCATTATTGTTAATAAATTGGTGATAACTCCTGACGATAATGTTAACGCCAAATTAATCATAATATAGTTTATTGCCGCAATAATTACAAATATAAAAGCAGTTGCAGTATAAATATCAAACCGCGCATCCTTAAACATCTGACCGAACAGCCAAAAAATTGCCGATAGCGAAAATGCAATGATTAGGCCGCATGCAATCGTAATTGTTGGCAAACTCCGCCAATGAAAATCCTTGCTAGGCCCTTTTCCGAGAATTTTAGTAATAATAAATGTTATCAAAAACGATAGAATTCCACTGCATACTCCTAAGATTAAAGCACCATTGGCAATGGAATAATCATCACCTGTTATCGGGACTGTGTTAATTTTTCTAGCACTAAAAAAAGCTAAAAATATTGCAGCTAAAATAATTGAAGGAATCACATACCAGAAAATACTAATTTTAGGTAGTTGATCACTCACATTTATTGGACGAATGTTAATTTGCTTATGATTAACACTAAGAGAAAGTTCTTCATTCGTAGAAAAATCTGTCTTTTTAAATGCTGAGTCAGGAATTTCTATCTGATATTTTTTTGCCAAGTAATCACCTCATTTTAAACTAAAAAGGCAATGGCCCCTTCACAGGTTAACCATTGCCTTTTTTATAAATTAGTTTTGCTTATCTTCTTCTTTTAACTTAGCCTCAATATCTTTAATTGAGTAAGCAGCTACACTAACTTCTTTGAGCTTGATGTTCCGGTAAGCACTCATACCAGTACCTGCAGGAATAATCTTACCAATAATAACATTTTCTTTCAATCCAACTAATGGATCGTTCTTACCACGAATAGCAGCATCAGTTAATACACGTGTAGTTTCTTGGAACGAAGCAGCTGACAAGAAACTGTTTGTCTCTAAGGCAGCCTTAGTAATACCAAGAATAACAGGACGAGCTGTTGCAGGAATATTTCCAGCAACTAAGGTATCCTTGTTGGCGTCACGGAACTGACTGATATCCATTAATTGACCCGGTAGAAGATCGGTATCACCTGGATCCATGACACGAACTTTCCGCATCATTTGACGAATCATAATTTCAACGTGCTTATCTAACAAGTCAATACCCTGCATCCGGTAAACACCTTGAACTTGAGATAAGAGGTAAGTTTCAGTAGAAAGAACATCACGAACTTGGATTAATTCCTTAGGATCAATCGAACCTTCATTTAGTGGTGCCCCACGGTGAATGAAATCACCTTCAGCAACTTTCATCCGTGCTGTAATTGGAAGGGTGTAAGTTCGGGTATCAGTCTCACCTTTAATCGTAATATCCTTCGTCCGTTCAGCAGGATTTTCTTCGATAGACACAACTTCACCAGTAACCTCTGTAATTGTTGCACGACCTTTAGGATTACGTGCTTCAACAATTTCTTGGATACGTGGAAGACCTTGAGTAATATCATCGTTACCAGCAACTCCACCAGTGTGGAAGTTACGAAGAGTTAACTGAGTACCTGGTTCACCAATTGATTGAGCAGCAACAGTTCCGACAGCTTCACCAGCTTCTACACGGTCACCAGTAGCTGCGTTTCGTCCATAACAACGTTCACATACACCATGTTCAGTGTTGCAAGTAAATGCTGAACGAATAGTTACCTTCTTTACGCCTGCATCGACAATCTTTTGAGCCATTTCTTCGTCGATAAGGACATTCTTACCAACAATCTTTTCACCAGTCTTAGGATCAAAGACAGACTTCATAGTGTAACGACCCATGATTCGATCATAAAGTGGTTCAATCATTTCGTTACCGTTTGTAATAGCAGTAACTTCAAGTCCGCGATCAGTACCACAGTCTTTTTCACGAACAACCACATCTTGCGCAACATCAACAAGACGACGAGTTAAGTAACCTGAATTGGCAGTCTTCAAGGCTGTATCAGTCATACCTTTACGAGCACCGTGTGATGAAATAAACATTTCCAACACTGAAAGTCCTTCATAGAAGTTTGACTTAACAGGCAATTCCATAATCTTACCGTTTGGTGATGCCATCAATCCACGCATTCCGGCTAACTGAGTAAAGTTTGAAATGTTACCCCGCGCACCAGAGTCGGACATCATGTTAATTGGGTTATGGATATCCATGTGTTCAATTAACTTGTTTTGAACTTCATCCTTAGCATCGTTCCATGCACCGATTACTCGTTCATAACGTTCGTCGTCTGTAATTAAACCACGACGGAATTGCTTAGTAATTAAAGCAACTTGCTTTTGTGCCTTATCAAGAATTTCTGGTTTTTCTGGTAAATCATGAATATCAGACATAGCAGTAGTTAGACCAGAAATAGTTGATTCGTAGTAACCTAAGTCCTTAATACGGTCTAAGAATTGGGACGTCTTTGTAACTTTGTAACGCTTATATACTTCAGCAATTAAGTCAGATAAGAAGCCCTTCTTAAATGGTGGAACTAATGGTGCATTTTCAAGGTATTCATGAATATCTTGACCAGGTTCAAGGAAGAAACGATCATCAACACCATTTTGAATATTTGCATCTGTTGGTTCGTTAATGTAAGCAAAATCTTTTGGCATAATTCGGTTGAAAAGAAGCTTACCAACAGTTGTCACCATGATCTTGCCTCGTTGTTCATCAGTAAATGGTTTTTCAGGGAATGCAGATACTTGAACTCCAACACGGGTTTGTAATGAAACATAGTCATTGCGGTAAGCAAGTTCAGCTTCATCAGTATCCTTGAAGATCATTCCTTCACCTTCACGACCCTTATCTTCAGTAGTCATGTAGTAGTTACCAATAACCATATCCTGTGATGGTGAAACAATAGGTTCTCCGTCACGAGGACTAAGAATATGGTGGGCAGCAAGCATTAACAAACGTGCCTCCGCTTGAGCTTCATCAGATAATGGAACGTGAATAGCCATCTGATCCCCATCAAAGTCAGCGTTATATGCTGAACATACTAATGGGTGAAGACGCATTGACTTACCAGAAACCAAGATTGGTTCGAACGCTTGGATACCTAACCGGTGAAGAGTAGGTGCCCGGTTCAATAGAACTGGGTGTTCCTTAATAACATCTTCCAATACATCAAAGACATCATCATCACTGCGATCAATCTTACGCTTAGCAGCTTTAACGTTAGCAGAAAGACCACGCTTTACCAATTCATGCATAATAAATGGCTTAAATAATTCAAGCGCCATTGGAACTGGTAATCCCATTTGGTTCAACTTCAATGATGGACCAACATCAATAACGGAACGGCCAGAGTAATCAACACGCTTACCAAGTAAGTTTTGACGGAAACGTCCTTGCTTCCCCTTAAGTAAGTGAGAAAGTGACTTCAATGGACGGTTACCTGGTCCAGCTACTGGACGTCCGCGGCGACCATTATCGATTAATGCATCAACAGCTTCTTGAAGCATCCGTTTTTCATTTTGAACAATAATTCCAGGTGCTTGTAATTTAAGAAGTCGCTTCAACCGGTTATTACGGTTAATAACCCGCCGATATAAATCATTCAAATCGGAGGTAGCAAAACGTCCCCCTTCAAGTTGAACCATTGGCCGCAAGTCAGGTGGCATAACTGGAATTACATCCATAACCATCCATTCAGGCTTGTTTCCTGACTTAATGAAAGCTTCAAGAATATCAAGACGACGAATAGCACGAGTCCGTTTTTGACCAGTAGCTTCTTTCAATTCTTCCTTTAATTCAGCAGCTTCCTTTTCTAAGTAAACATCAGCTAAAAGTTTTTGAATAGCAGCAGCTCCCATTTCAGCTTTGAACCGGTCACCATATTCTGCTTTTTTATCACGATATTCTGCTTCAGTTAAAAGTTGTTTCTTTTCAAGTGGAGTATCACCTGGATCAAGAACAACATATGAAGCAAAGTAAATAACTTCTTCAAGCGAACGTGGACTCATATCTAATACAAGTCCCATTCGACTTGGAATTCCTTTAAAGTACCAAATGTGAGATACAGGAGCAGCTAATTCAATGTGCCCCATCCGTTCACGACGAACTTTTGCACTAGTAACCTCAACACCACAACGGTCACAAACACGACCTTTGTAACGGATACGCTTGTACTTTCCACACGCACATTCGTAATCCTTGGTTGGGCCAAAGATTCGTTCGTCAAACAGACCTTGCTTTTCTGGCTTTAATGTCCGGTAGTTAATAGTCTCGGGCTTTTTAACTTCCCCATATGACCAACTACGGATCTTATCTGGAGATGCCAGACCGATCTGCATACTTTCAAATTTATTGACATCAATCAAAGGATGTTCCTCCTTCTTTCAGTAAACCGTAGCAACCTAAATATTAATTTTGATTAGTTTTGTCATCGGTAGTTGTTGAAGTTGCTTCAGACTTGTTTTCTTCTTCGTTCTTCTTATCGTCTGTTTTATGTTCTTCTGCATATTTAGCTAATGCATCAACATTTACAACTTCATCATCATCTTCGTCCATGTTCTTTAACTGAATTTCCTTGTTGTTACCATCAAGAACCTTCATATCAAGACCTAATGCTTGTAATTCCTTAACAAGAACACGGAATGATTCTGGAACACCTGGCTTAGGAATTGGTTGACCATTGATGATTGCATCATAAGTCCGAACACGACCAACAGTATCATCTGACTTGTAAGTAAGGATTTCTTGAAGAGTGTAGGCAGCACCATAAGCTTCAAGAGCCCAAACTTCCATTTCACCGAAACGCTGTCCACCAAATTGTGCCTTACCACCTAATGGCTGTTGAGTAACAAGTGAGTAAGGACCAGTTGAACGAGCGTGAATCTTATCATCAACCATGTGAGCTAACTTAAGATAGTGCATTGAACCAACAGCAATCCGGTTTTCAAATGGTTCACCGGTACGACCGTCATAAAGAATTGTCTTACCGTCCTCTGGGAATCCAGATTCACGAACAGCATCCCACACATCTTTATCAGATGCACCATCGAATACTGGAGTAGCCATATGAATCCCAAGACGATGAGCAGCCATTCCTAGGTGCAATTCAAGAAGCTGACCAATGTTCATACGACTTGGCACACCCATCGGACTAAGCATAATATCAATAGGAGTTCCATCTGGCATATATGGCATATCTTCTTCTGGCACAACGATAGAAACAGTACCCTTGTTACCATGACGTCCAGACATCTTATCCCCAACTTGGATCTTCCGCTTTTGTGCAATGTAAACACGAACCATTGTATTTACACCTGGTGATAGTTCATCCCCATTTTCACGAGTGAAGACTTTAACATCTTGGATGATTCCGCCACCACCATGAGGAACACGTAATGAAGTATCACGAACTTCACGTGATTTTTCACCAA
This sequence comes from Limosilactobacillus reuteri, assembly GCF_034259105.1. Lineage (NCBI taxonomy): Bacteria > Bacillati > Bacillota > Bacilli > Lactobacillales > Lactobacillaceae > Limosilactobacillus > Limosilactobacillus reuteri. The sequence continues at coordinate 1,635,323 of NZ_CP139478.1, forward strand.
AGATAGCGTGAAGAAGGCGTTCTTCGGCAGATAATTCAGTCATTCCCTTTGGAGTAACCTTACCTACTAAAATATCTCCATCATGAACTTCGGCACCGACACGAACAATCCCGTTTTCATCAAGATCTTTCAAAGCATCGTCACCAACGTTTGGAATTTCCCGCGTCATTTCTTCAGGTCCAAGCTTGGTTTCACGTGCTTCAGATTCGTATGATTCGATGTGGATAGAAGTATAAACATCGTCTTTAACTAGTCGTTCATTAATAGCGATGGCATCTTCGAAGTTGTATCCTTGCCAAGTCATGAAGGCGATTAATGGATTTTGTCCAAGAGCTAATTCACCTTGTTCCATTGATGGACCATCAGCTAATACGTCATCAGCATCAACATGTTCGCCAACCTTAACAATTGGGCGTTGGTTGTAGTTCTTACCACCGTTTGAACGACGGAACTTCATTAACTTGTAAGTATCAAGTGTTCCATCTTCTTCACGAACCCGTACTTCACGAGCATCTACATACTCAACCGTTCCTGGCTTCTTAGCAATCATTGCAACCCCAGAGTCATGGGCAGCCTTGTAGTCAATACCAGTACTTACCAATGGAGCATGAGGATTGATCAACGGAACAGCCTGCCGTTGCATGTTAGCACCCATCAACGCACGGTTGGAGTCATCGTTTTCAAGGAATGGGATACATGCAGAGGCAACAGAAACAACTTGCTTAGGAGAAACATCCATGTAATCAATGTTTTCAACACTGGTTTCGATGTAGTCATCCTTATCACGAGCCATTACTTGATCGTCAACAAATGAACCATCATCATTTAATGGCGTGTTAGCCTGAGCAATGATGAAGTTATCTTCTTCGTCAGCGGTTAAGTAATCAATCTTATCAGTTACCTTGTGATCCTTCCAGGAAACACGACGGTATGGAGTTTCGATGAATCCATATTTATTTACCCGTGCGTAAGATGAAAGACTGTTAATAAGACCAATGTTAGGACCTTCTGGCGTTTCAATAGGGCACATCCGGCCATAGTGAGTATAGTGAACGTCCCGCACTTCATATCCAGCCCGGTCACGAGTCAAACCACCAGGACCAAGCGCTGAAAGACGACGCTTATGAGTTAATTCACCTAATGGGTTGGTTTGGTCCATGAACTGAGAAAGCTGGGATGAACCAAAGAATTCTTTAATAGAAGCAACCACTGGACGAATATTAATCAATTGCTGTGGGGTAACAGTGTCAGGATCTTGAATTGACATCCGTTCACGAACAACCCGTTCCATCCGTGCAAGACCAATCCGGAATTGGTTTTGAAGTAATTCACCAACTGAACGAATACGACGGTTACCTAAGTGGTCGATATCGTCTGTACTACCAATACCTTCTTGTAAGTTAAAGAAGTAGTTTAAGGAAGCAAGAATATCAGCTGGTTCAATGTGCTTGTATTCTAATGGGATATGACCGTTACCAATAATAGGTACAACTCGATCAGGATCAGTCTTAGAATATACTAAAATCTTTTGTAACTTAACTGGTTCAGTTACAACCGCTTCATCTGATGGAGTGTAAGTAATAGTCTTAAAGTCATCACGGTCTAAGTAAGGTTCAAGCTTATTAAGCAATTCCTTAGTTACCGTATCACCCTTTTGCGCTAATACTTCACCAGTATCAGGATCTGCTAAAGTTTCAGCTAAAGTTTGTCCAAGTAAACGGTACTTAAGCATCAACTTCTTGTTTGTCTTGTAACGACCAACTGGTGCCATATCATAACGCTTTGGATCAAAGAAACGAGCTGTTAATAAGCTCCGTGCTGAATCAGCAGTCTTGGGTTCACCAGGACGAAGCCGTTCATAAATGTCCTTTAAGGCTTCTTCAACCCGAGAATCTTCAGCGTTCTTGTGAACATCTTTATCCAAGGTTAATGATAATGTCTCACTATCGCCACCGAACATATCAATAATTTCATCGTCAGAGCCAAAGCCCAATGCACGAATTAATTCAGTCATTGGCAACTTACGAGTCCGGTCGATTCGAACATATGAAACATTCTTAGCATCAGTTTCGTATTCTAACCATGCACCACGGTTTGGAATAAAGGTAGCACCGTAGTTTGGCCGACCATTTTTATCATTTTCTTCACTATAGTAGACCCCTGGTGAACGAACTAATTGTGAAACAATAACCCGTTCGGCACCATTAATAATGAATGTACCTTGGTCAGTCATTAGTGGGAAGTCACCAAAGAATACATCTTGAGACTTAATTTCACCAGTTTCATGGTTAGTTAGCCGTAACGTAACATGAAGTGGTGCTGAGTAATTAGCATCGTGTTCACGAGCTTCGTCAACAGTATACTTAGGTTCTAAAAGTTGATAGTCAACGAATTCCAAAGAAAGCTTTCCTTGAAAATCATCAATTGGCATAATATCATCAAACATTTCCCGTAAACCTTTTTCCATAAACCAATTGTAAGAATCGGTTTGGATTTCAATAAGGTTTGGCAATTCGAGAACTTCTTTAATTCGCGAGTAGCTACGACGGGTACGGTGTTTACCGTATTTAACTAAATGTCCAGCCAAACTGTTCACCTCTCTAATTTATTCCGCGAGCTCATTTAAATGTTACAATTTGATTACAATTTGCCTAAAATACGACTTTTGGGCAAAAAAAATCCAAAAACAGTTCAACGACTGTCTTTGGCTTTTATGCAGAATCTGATGGACAATAGATCACCAGGTTCAAATGAACTCACAATTACATACTATTAAAGTATACAAGTTCTATTAATTTTTGTCAACAATTATTTTTATATTTTTTAATTTTTTCCGCCCCAATTTGATAAACCGTTAACAATGCAATCTAGGATTAATTGGTCACGTTGTTCTGGTGTAATTGAATGGCCACCAATTAATTGAGAAGTACCAAAAATTGGAGTTAATCCGGCAATAAATAATTCAGCAGCTTCTTTAGGAAGAATGTCAGGGCGCAACCCTACATCCGGTTGACGGAAGAATGCTGCAATCGGTTCTAGATAATCCATCGTAAAAATCATATTAAGCTTTTGCTGTGCACTTTTCGATAATAGACGCATCGCTTGATTGTATTGGTCATAAACACTTAATGGATGATGTTTTTTTAATGCCTTGGTAATTTGCCATAATTGTTCATTCGGTGACAAATCATGTTTACGCATTACTTTATTAATATCTTGGCGAACTTTTCCACATAAATTTGTCATTACATCCAGATATAAAACCTCTTTATCGCTGAAGTGGTGGTATAAAGCCGGTTGAGTAATTCCAATCTGTTTGGCAATATCCCGTGTTGAAGTTTCACCAAATCCCTTTTGTAAAAATAATTTTGTAGCGGTTTTTAAGATTGCTTGTCTTGTCTTTTCTAATTGTTCCGCTCGCTTCATTTATTGTTCATCCCCTATTTTTAATCATTAATTATCTGATAAACACATTATAAGACTATAACTTATCTTTTGACAACCGTTTTAGAAAAATAATCATCAAATGTGATAAATGAATGCAATTTGGTAGCTCCTTCTTCTATTATCATTAGAGAACAAAGGTGACGATTATAGTTGATTTTAAGCGGTATAAAATGCGAAACATTTATTTGTGCATTTCAAATTTAACGAAGCTAGAATGCAAAAACGGTAAATTACTCTGCACTTTCAGAATAATTTACCGTTTCTTTTATTTATTCAATTTTAATTCAACAGCTTTATCTTCATCCGACTTTTTTACTTTAAAAGTAATTTTACCTTGATGCGCACCTACTGTTACGTCATCCCCAACATTGATTTCACCACTAAGGAGGCCAGTACTCAAATCATCTTCAACATGATCTTGTAAAGCACGACGAAGCGGACGAGCCCCATAAGCGGGATTGTAACCAAGCTTTGCGATTACATCAATTGCAGCAGGCGTAACTTTCAAGTTAATACCTTGCTCGCTTACCCGCTTATTTAAATCATTAACCATGAGTTTAACAATTTGATGAAGTTCTTTCTTTTGTAATGAATGGAAAATAATCGTTTCATCAATCCGATTAAGGAATTCCGGTCGGAAGTATAACCTCATTTGTTGCTTAATCGCCGCAGCCATCGCATTATAGTCTTGTGACATATCTTTTGCCCCAAAACCAACTTCTTTTTCATCCTGAAGCTGAGTTGCTCCAAGGTTAGAAGTCATAATAATAATGGTATTTCTAAAATCAACGCGCCGACCTTTTGCATCAGTTAAGTAACCATCATCTAAAACTTGAAGTAATAAATTAAACACATCCGGATGTGCCTTTTCGGCTTCATCTAATAAGACAACTGAATATGGATGTTGCCGTACTTTTTCAGTTAATTGTCCACCCTCGTCATAACCGACATATCCTGGAGCGGCACCAATCAAGCGACTAGTACTATATTTTTCCATATATTCTGACATATCAATCCGGATCATATTATCTTCCGAGCCAAACATTGCAGCAGCCAATGCCTTGGCAAGCTCTGTTTTTCCTACCCCAGTTGGTCCTAAAAACATAAAGGAACCAATCGGCCGACTAGGATCCTTAAGACCGCTTCTTGCACGCCGAATTGCTTTAGCGACTACGGTAACTACTTCATCTTGACCAATTACTCGTTGGTGCAGAACCTTTTCCAAGTTAACCAATCGTTCACTCTCGCTCTTCTTCAATTGAGTTAAAGGAACTCCTGTCCATTCAGCAACAACTTGTGCAATGTTTTCACCAGTTACTTTCAATTTATAGTTATGAGAATCCTTTTGTTGAGCGCGTTGCTTTTTGCGATCAATCTTATCTTTTAGTGCTAATTCTTGTTGACGAAGAGTAGCTGCACGATCAAAGTCTTGATTATCAATTGCTTCTTCTTTTTGGGTTTGCAAATCTTCTAACTGACTTTCTAATGAAGGCTGATGATTTTTCTTATCTTCAGCATCAATCCGAACCATAGCTGCCGATTCATCAATAAGATCAATTGCTTTATCCGGCAAGAAACGATCTGAAATATAACGATCCGACAATTTAACTGCTTCTTCCAGCGCTTCATCAGTAATCTTAGCATGGTGGTGCTCCTCATACTTCGGTCGTAGTCCTCGCAGGATTTGCAGGGTTTGGTCAGTAGTCGGCTCATCAACTTGAACAGTAGCAAAGCGTCGTTCAAGTGCCGCATCAGATTCTATATATTTCTGATATTCATCAAGGGTAGTAGCACCAATTGTTTGCAACTCGCCTCGTGCTAAGGCTGGTTTCAAAATATTAGATGCATCAATTGCTCCTTCAGCACCACCAGCACCAATTAAGGTATGGAGTTCATCAATAAAAAGAATCACATGCCCATCATTTTGAATCTCATCAATCACTTTCTTAAGGCGATCTTCAAATTCTCCTCGATACTTGGTACCCGCAACTAATGATCCCATATCTAGCATCATTAAACGTTTATTAGCCAATTCAGCTGGGACTTTCCCCTCAACAATCCGCTGAGCAAGTCCTTCAGCAATCGCTGTCTTTCCTACACCAGGTTCACCGATCAGCACAGGATTGTTCTTGGTACGACGACTAAGAATCTGCTCCACACGTTTAACTTCCTTATTTCGACCAATTACAGGATCAAGCTGGCCATTCCGAGCAAGTTCTGTCATATCACGAGCTAGTTTATCTAATGTTGGTGTACCAGTTTGTTGGACCCGCCGACGAGACGATTGACGACTAGAATTGCGTTGCTGACTATCAGCAATCCCTAACCGCCGTAAGATTACTTTTCTCATCTGTCGCGGTACAACATCTAGACTATATAAAATCCGTGAAGATAGGACACTTTCATCAGCGATTAAGGCTAATAATAAGTGTTCAGTGCCAATCTTCAATGCATGCATTTGTTGGGCTTCTTTTCCTGCTAACGATAATACTTGCTTTGCTTTTGGTGAGTATGGGAGATAATCTGAAGCTCCCAGATTTTCCATCGTTCCATAGCCAATTAAGCGTTCAATTTCTTCACGAATATCATCGTTTGTAATAGAAAATTGTTCAAATATTTTATTAGCAATCCCATCTTTATCCATTGAGAGGGCAAGCAAAAGGTGTTCAGTCCCTACTGCTTGGTGTTTAAAGTATTTTGCTTGTTCTTGTGCAATTGCTAGAACATGCTTTGCACTTGGCGTGAACATATTATCCATGTACAATCCCCCTTTTAACTTTCATAGCGAAGTCGATTCAAGAATGATACTAATATCCGGGCGCGAAGTTGGTCTTCAACCTTACTATCATTAACTGCTAGCGCTTGTTTAGATAATGCAACAAGCATAAGATCTCCTTCACGTCTGGTAATCACGTCTTCTTCATATAACGTTCGAACGATATCAAAAGCATCACGTTCACGAACCGAGTCGCCAATTGCTTGAATAAGTGAGTTTAGCACATTTACATCATCAAGTAAATTAACTCGCTCGATTCGAATGTACCCGCCGCCCCCACGCTTACTTTTCACTAAATAACCATTTTGAATAGTAAACCTCGTCTTAATAACATAATTAATCTGTGACGGTACTACATCAAACTGGTTAGCAATCTCAGAACGACGAATCTCGACCTGAGCTGAGTCACCAAGTATTTCTTTTAAGTATGCTTCGATAATATCTGAAATACTTTTATTCTCCATTATATCACCTCGGCTCTTTTGACTAATCTTGACCATTATTTTAACACACTTTTAGAGCGATAGCCTACTTCTATACCCATACATTTAAGGAAATAATAAAGACTAGTGAAGCATTCAAGTGCAACACTAGCCTTTTAGAGAATTAAATATGAACTAACTTTTTTAATTAATCGTTATCGTTGTGAACAAAATCAACAACATTACGACCAACAACCTTGTTATCCTTAAGCTCTTGGATCATATCATTAATTTCGCTTAACTTACGAGTCTTAACGATTGGGTGAACCTTACCTTCTGCACCAAATTGGAAACATTCAGCTAAGTCTTGACGGGTACCAACTAATGAACCAGCAACAATGATACCATCAAGAACAGTCTTAGCAATGTTAAGCTTCATGTCACCTTGTGGAAGCGCAACGGCAACAAGCTTACCATCTGGGCGAAGTGAATCAACTGCTTGGTCGAATGCAGAGGCGGAAACAGCTGTTACTACAGCAGCGTGAACACCGCCAACCTTTTCTTGAATTTGCTTATCAACATCACCGTCATGACGGTTAATTAAAATTTCAGCACCATTCTTCTTAGCGGCTTCAAGCTTATCAGGATTACCATCAACAGCGATAACATGAGCACCAAATACGTTGTGCGCAAATTGGATACCCAAGTTACCTAAACCACCAGCACCAACGATTGATACCCATTGACCTGGCTTGATGTCAGCAACCTTCAATGCCTTGTACATCGTAACACCAGCACAAGTTAATGAAGTAGCTTCAACAGGATCAAGACCTTCTGGAACCTTAACAGCGTAGTCAGCTGGTACAATACATTGTTCAGCCATCGCACCGTCAGCAGTGTAACCTGAATTAAGAACGTTACGACAAAGAGTCTCACGACCAGTTAAACAATATTCACAGTGTCCACAGCCCTTGAAGAACCATGCAATTGATACACGGTCGCCAACTTTCAAGGAAGTAACGCCAGGGGCAACCTTAGATACACGACCAACCCCTTCGTGACCGATAATACGACCGGGCTTCTTACCAAAGTCCCCAGCAGCAACGTGTAAATCAGTGTGACAAAGACCACAATATTCCATGTCAACTAAAGCTTCACCGGGCTTCAAATCCCGAAGTTGAACATCTTTAACAGTAACAAAACCGTCTACTGGATCATTAATAACAGCAGCTTTCATAAGGTAAGATCTCCTTTATTAATAAACAAATTACTTTTTACAATGCTTATAGTACCATAACTCCTAGACAAATTTAAAGTGAAAATTTGCACATTTGCCGAAATAAATAGTTTTGTTTTTTTATTAAAGTACTGATATAACAACAATAAAGTCCAGTAAATCAATTCTATTCATATTGTAAAGTAAATCACTTACTAATCATCACTAAAGCTTTACTGTTATAATTTTAGACGCTCTCTATTAATAATGGATGTTATAATTTAATCAATTAGACAAAGGAGTGAGTATAATAATGTCTTATGGATATATCACCAAGCTAAGTGAAAATGTAGAGCGGCAACATATTCGTTACAATAATCGTTATGGAACGGCAATCGCTGCTGATATCTACACCCCTAAGAATCTAGAAGAAGACAAACTGTTACCAGCCATTGTAATCGGGGCACCTTATGGAAGCACAAAAGAACAGGCAGCAGCAATTTATGCAAATACGTTTGCTCAATTAGGTTTTGCTACTCTCGCATTTGATCAAGTATACATGGGCGAATCAGCTGGCGAACCGCGTCATGTTGCTTCTCCAGACTTATATGCAGAATCTTTTAGTGCCGCAGTTGATTATCTAGGCACAAAAGCAAAGCATGTCAATCGTGAACAAATTAGTGTTATCGGTATCAGTGGGGGGAGCTGGGTTTGCTCTTAGTGCTGCGGCTGTTGATACGCGAATTAAATCTGTTGTAACAATTTCAATGTATGATATGACAGATATTCGTGAAATGGCTAATCTTGCTCCTGAACAATTATTCCAGCTTAAAAATCAATTATCAAAGCAACGGTGGGATGATTTTGAAAATGGGCAGCCTGACTATCACCCTTCCTTCCCAGAAGAACCATATGATAGTATTGACGATTTACCAAATCATGATGAATTAACAAATGAATGGCTTCGTTTTTACGCTCTTAAACGTGGCTTCCATCCCAATGCACGTGGAACCGCAACAACCACTTCTAATTTAGCAATGCTTGAATTTTCTGCATTAGACTATATTAAGGAAATTTCACCACGACCAATCCTATTTGTTTATGGAGACAATGCTCACTCCCGCTCTTATTCTGAGAGAGCTTATTACCTCGCTAACCAACCAAAGCAAAAATTGATCGTAGAAGACTGCGAGCATATTGATCTTTATGATAATCCGGAAAAAATTCCAGTAGATCAAATTGCAAAGTTTATAAAAGACAGTTTCAACGCATAATCAAACGACAAAATGCCAGCCAGCGCCTCAATTATGGAGCGCTGGTTGGTATTTTCTTTCTAACTGTTTTCGGAAGTTAATAATAAAAGACTGCTATCTCTTCTATTATAGAATAGGATAACAGTCTTTTTAACTTATCGGAATTACAAGATTTGAACTTGCGACCTCTGCGTCCCGAACGCAGCGCTCTACCAAGCTGAGCTAAATTCCGAAAAAATAAGCGTAACAGTTAAACTGTCACGCTTATTATAATTAGTGCACCCAGAAGGAGTCGAACCTTCAACCTTCTGATTCGTAGTCAGACACTCTATCCAATTGCGCTATGGGTGCATATAAGCGGAAGACGGGATTCGAACCCGCGACCCCCACCATGGCAAGGTGATGTTCTACCACTGAACTACTTCCGCATGTCTCTGATAAGTTATTCCCTATCAACGGTTATTAATATTACACGAAAATCTCATCAATGTCAACAAGAATTTTCAAAAAATATTAAATGCGGATGAAGGGACTTGAACCCTTACATCAAAATGATACAAGATCCTAAATCTTGCGCGTCTGCCAATTCCGCCACATCCGCAAATTAATGGAGGATACAGGGCTCGAACCTGTGACCCCCTGCTTGTAAGGCAGATGCTCTCCCAACTGAGCTAATCCTCCATAAATAGGCTTGCTATATAAATCAGCCTATTTAATATATCATCTATATACTTTTTTGTCAAATTCTATTTAAGATTTAATTCAATTAATTTTTCATCAATCATGGCTAAGACCTTCTTAGCTGCAGCCGGATCTTCAACAAAATCATATTTATCGCCATCAATAACCATCTTAGGGCTTTCATTATAATCCTCATACCATTGAACATAACGTTCGTTTAAATTTTTATAATATGAATATAAGGAAGGATCATTAGCAATTTGTTCAAATGAACGTCCCCGTTTCTTAATCCGTTCAAGCATTGTTTCAAACGAAACCCTAATTGTAATTAAAAGGTTAGGGGCTTTTTGGTGTGGTTGCTCTGGCAATTCTTCCATCATATTACCTAATAATGAAGAATAAATATTTGACTCCGTTTCCGTAGCCCGGCCCATATCCGCGTTTAACTTGAACAATAAAGCATCTTCAAAGATTGAACGGTCCAAAACATTTAAGTCATTTGAGTATGAATCTTTAATCTCAGCAAGACGTTTGTTTAAAAAGTAAATCTGTAATAAGAAGCCATATTTTTTAGGATCTTTATAAAAAAGCGGCAAAATTTTATTATTGTCGACGGACTCATAAAAGGCCTGACTATTAAGATGGTCGGCTAATAACTTTGTCAAACTGGTCTTTCCTGCACCGATTGTCCCGGCTATAGCAATCATTAGTTATTTCCCCCTATTTCAAATTCAAAAAGTAACGAAAACAATTCTAACATTTAAAATAAAAAGGAGCGAGTATTTTCTCGTTCCTTTTTCACTTGCTAATCATCTTCTGGTTCGTATGATTCACCCTTTGTTCGCCGTGATAAATCAACCTTATCAAGCGGAATCAAGTGTGTCTTATAACGAATCTTGTAGTAGAAGAAAAGAATTAAGAATAATGGAATTCCCATGTAAGTAATCAAGATGTTTTGCCAATCCATTTTTACAAAAGCATCGATGTTTTGACCACAAATAACGATAATACACAAAGCAAGTGCGAATACTGGACCAAATGGGAATCCGGTTGCGTGATACTTCAATTCGGAAAGCGTATGTCCCTGCTTAAGGAATGCCTTTCTAAATCGATAGTGGGAAACTGCAATTCCCAACCATGCAATAAATCCACACAATCCCGATGCACCAATTAAGTAGTTATAAGCTTTTGGACCAATAAATTGGGTTGCATAAGCTGCTAATGAGACAACCATTGTTCCTAGTAAAGCATAAATCGGAATACCACGCCGGTTTACATAACCAAAAATCCGCCATGCATACCCTTCACGCGCTTGTGAATAAAGCATCCGGGTTGAGGCATATAAACCAGAGTTAGCAGCAGAAATGACGGCAGTTAAGATAACCGCATTCATTGCACTAGCTGCAAAGGCTAATCCCGCCCGCTTAAACACAATTGTAAATGGACTCATTGTAATGTTTGAAACATCTTGATTCAATAAGTTCTTATCTGTGTAAGGCAGGATACAAGCAATAACAAAAATAGCAAAAATATAAAAAAGTAAAATTCGCCAGAAAGTTGAATGGATTGCCTTGGAGACAGACTTTTCTGGTGTAGCGGCTTCACCAGCAGTAATTCCAACTAATTCTGTTCCTTGGAATGAGAAACCAGCAACCAAGAAAACACTAATAATCGCTGGCACTCCCCCAACAAACGGTGCTTGCTTGTAGTGGAAGTTGCTTAATCCAACAGGCTTACCGCCCATAATTCCAAAAATAATTGCAACACCAACAATTAAAAATACGATAACTGTGACCACTTTGATTAAAGCAAGCCAAAATTCAGTTTCACCATAAGACCGTACCGATAAATAATTGATTAAGAAAATTAGTGCCATCACTGTTACACTAAAAATCCAGCCTGGAACATTGGGAAGCCAATAATTCATTACAATTCCCGCAGTTGTAACATCAACGGGGATTGTAATTGCCCAGTTAAACCAATAATTCCAGCCAAGAGCAAAACCTAGTGCTGGATCAACAAATTTCGTCGAATAAGCTGAAAACGATCCAGTCAATGGCATATACGTTGCCATTTCACCCAGACTCGTCATTAGGAAATAAACCATAATTCCCATAATTCCATATGCAACTAATGCTCCACCAGGTCCCGCAGTTGAAATAGCGGATCCACTAGCAATAAAAAGTCCCGTACCGATTGTTCCACCAAGAGCAATCATGGACAAGTGACGCGTCTGTAATGTCCGTTCCATATGACCCGTCGACTTAGATTCATCTGCCATAAATATATTTCCTCCAAATTTGTGTGTCTTAACGTCAACATTTTCGAAGAGGATAAATTAAAGGGGTCTTCTGATCGGTAACCCTACCAGAAGACCCAACTTAATACCTATAATTAATCGTTGAATCAATTTAGGAAGCGCCCCGCAATTATTGCGACAGTCTATAGCCTATTGTGACTATAGCCCAACATCTACCAGAAATAAGCTAAGTAGTGTTTCGGCATATTTCCCTTTCACTAATACTCCGGTGCTTATTCACCTAATACCAGTTACTAATAAAATACGCAACCTCTTCATCGAATGAAATTATACCCCACTCAAATGAAAATGCAAGCCCGATTAATTAATAATGCATTGCCATAGGTCGTCCTTGTCATAAATAAAGCCACATTTAATAAGTACTCGCTGGGAACGATAATTACTTTGTTTGCACTCCGCATGAATCGTAATTTTAGATGGCAAAATAGAAATAAATTTTTGAAGTGCAGCTGTCATTATGCCTTTATTCCATTGGTCTTGTTGTAAAAGATAACCTACTTCATAATGATGAGCAATTCTTTTTCCTTCATCCCCATACCAAGCACTTAACACAATCATTCCCACTATATCTTCATTTATTTTTACTACCATCACATGATTATGGCGAATAAACATCTTAATGGCTTGCGCACGTTTTTCTTCTTGAAGCGGTAAAAGCAATCCCACTGTTTGTGTTAATTTTTCATCGTCCAATAATTTAACTAACGCTCCTAAATTGTTATTATTTTTTGCTGGTTCAATTATAATTTCACTCATTTTTTCTCCTATTTCCCGGGAAATAAAAAAGAGGAGCAACAAAAAAAGATTGCCCTCTATCAATTTCGATTATTAAATTTCAACACTACGGAAGAACGGAATTCGTTGCAATCGTGGTGCCCAAGCGACATAGAGCCATTCCGCTACTTGTAACCATGCATAAGCTAATAACATTGCACCAATCGTATCAAATGGCCAGTGAGCATAAAGATATACCCGCGATACCGCCAAAAAGAAGACTGCGAATATTAATAAGATTTGCAAAATTGTGCGGACAGATGCTTTTTGAATAAGCGGAATTACAATTAAGAATAAAATTGCTACTACCAAGAAGAATCCTAAAGTGTGACCACTAGGGAAACTATAGCCATCATCTGCTGCCAAGTGTTGTGCAGGACGGACCCGCTTAACGATGTGTTTAATAATTGTTCCAAGCACATCTCCACCAAAAATCGTTCCTAATGACCATAATGCTGGGATGCGATAACCCTTCAGCCATAAAACACCTGCAATAATAAATACCCATACTAAATCTAAGACTGGTTTAGCTAAAAATGAAAGCAAACTCATCAAAGCATGGAACCAACCAATTCCTTCCAGGCGCTGACTGGTAAATAATGACTGCAAAACAGCATCAATCATTGTTAACACTGACGAATTAAACATAATTAATAGCATCAATGCAATAAAGAAACCACCGCTTAAGGCAAAACGCCACCACCGATGATCATCACGTTCAATAAACATAATCAAGGATTCTCCTAACTTAAATTAATTAATCAAAAATGAGTATACCACAGTGTCAAAAATTCCATCGTGACTTTTTAATTAAATATTTATGAAGATAGTTCAAAACACGATTTAAAAGTTCTCCTAACCCAAAGCCAAGCGTAATTGCGCCAACAATGACAACTACCTGGTAGAAATAAACATTAACAAGGTGGTAATTGCCAATAGCGAAATTGCGAACCATTTTATAGGCCTGTCCTCCCGGCACGAATGGAACTAGTGCGGGCACATTAAAAACAATAATCGGCATTCGTTTTCGCCGAGCTGCTGCCTGACTTAATACCGAAATTAAGATTGCAGCAACTAAATTACTAAACGCAAGGCCAATTCCACTGCAATAATACATTATCCAATAGATTACCCATACGCTTCCGCCAATCATCCCTGCAGTATTGTAGGCATGTTTAGGAATGTTTAAGAGGATTCCGAAACAAACTGTCGAAACATAACATAAGAAAAATTGTAATAATAGGGTACTCCAATTCATCTCCTACCCTCCTAATTAAAGTGCAAAACAATTACAATCGCACTACCAATCGAAACAGCAGTTAAGATCGCCTCAATTCCTCTTGTGGGTCCGCTAATTAAATTTCCTGAAACTAAATCCCGTGCCGCATTAGTTAAGGGCACTCCGGGAACCAGAGGCATAACCGCGCCAATAATAATATCATTAATATTATTAGCGAGGTGCATTCTAACAAATATCACCGCCAAAATACCTATAATCAAGGAAGAACAAAACTCTCCTAAATACTGAATCTTAAATTTTCGCAAAAGGTATGAAAATGTCCCATAACCTACGCCACCTGCAAGGAAGCCGCCCCAAGAATCAGCAACATTGCCTGTAAAGACAATCATCAATGCGCCACTTAAAATTGCAGCGGCAAATGATTCATACCAGTTTTGCCATCTTGGCATCTTTTGGCGATCAATCTTTTTTAATTTGGCAAATGCTTGTGGAACATCAATTTTGCGCCGTGCTAATTCACGAGAAACTTCATTGACATCCGCAATTTTGCTTAAATTATTTTTTCGATGACGAATATTAATTACTTGGGCAGCAGGCTCATTAATTGTCCCAACTACAATACCAGTTACGGTTGTAAAGGCCTGAAAGTCATGGAGTCCAGCGCTTTTTGCCATTCGGAATAAGGTATCGTTAACCCGTTCCATATTGGATCCATTCTCAATTAAAAGTCTCCCCGCTAGTAAACACGTCTTTAGCGCGAGTGCTTGTCGTCGTTTTGTTAACATCTTTTCGCCTTCTCTGTTCAAAGATATTTATTATTATCCTCTGTTTAGATAAGGAGCTCAATACAAAAAAACGGCCGGAAAAATCCAGTCGTTTTTTGTATTTAGTCTTTAACTACATTTGCAGCTTGAAGGCCACGTTCGCCTTCTTCAACTTCAAACGTAACAGATTGTCCTTCGCTCAATGACTTAAAGCCATCCCCTTGAATAGCAGAAAAATGAACAAACACGTCATCGCCGCTTTCACGAGTAATGAAGCCATACCCCTTATCGTCATTAAACCATTTAACAGTTCCTTGTTCCATGTTGGAAATCCTCCTGTGCATTAAGCACTAATATAATTTGTAATTCGTCTCAGGTGAAGAGATCCATTTGCAATGAAACAATCGAACCAACCGCACTTAAAAAAACTACAAAAACCATTGTATCACATAAATAATCATTTACATAATTAATCTTTATTTTCTTGAGCTGTGTCCGGTTCAATAAAAATATTATGCGAAGCCTTATATAAAACATTAATTTCTTGGTCGCTATCCTCTTTTTGAATCACAATTGGTCCTTCAAAAGGCTCATGGCGAATTACAGTAACTTGTTCTTGAGGTCGTAATCCTAACTCTTCTAAGTAAGTGAGCAGCTCATGATTATCTAAGAATCGTTCTAGTTCAACTTTTTCCCCATCATCAGCATCTGCCAATAAACGATGCGTTACATCTGGAAACTTGCCATTAGCTGATGGAATTACTCCACCATGCGGACAATGATCAGGGTGTTGAAGAAAAGCATCTAAGGCCGTTGCTAGTCGATCACTCGTCTGATGTTCAAGAATTTCCGCTTCGGAATGAACATCCGCAAAATTATAGTGAAGCTTATCTACTAAAAATGTTTCCCATAAACGATGCTTCCGAACTAATTCCGCAGCATACTTTTGTCCTTTTTCCGTTAAAGAAATACCGGCATATGGTTCATGAACAACCAGCCCTTCGTCAGCCAACTTAGAAATCATCTCGGTTACTGATCCAGCGGCAATTCCTAGTCCAAGGGAAATCTCTTTATTAGAAACTTTTTTATGACTACCACCTAATTCAAAAATAATTTTTAGATAGTCTTCCTTCATTGGAGTCAAATTGTTTCACCTCTGGGTATTAAAATTTGGCCTACGATCGGTCATTGTCTGTTTTTATATATTAACATTGAACCCAAATTGATTATAGCATATTATTAAAAGTGTAGTTTGGAAAGCCTAACTTTTTTGTTATAAGCTTTTTATAAACCCGCAATCGATCTTTACGGAGGAGTAGGTAAATCATGGACGAAAAAGTAACAGGGAAACGCTTTTTAGCAGTTACCCTCCTAAATATAATAATTACAATTGTTGAAATTCTCGGAGGTATCCTCTCTGGAAGTTTAGCCTTACTATCAGACGCTTTTCATAACTTGGGAGATTCGCTTTCCATTGTACTAGGCTATTTTGCCCAGCATATTGGGGGACAGCCAGAGAATCGGCAGCGAACCTATGGCTACCGGCGAGCTGAAATCCTCTCAGCATTAACTAATAGTATCTTTTTAATTGTTATCTCTTTCTTTTTAATTATTGAAGCTATTAAACGGTTAGAGCATCCCCAGCATATTAACGGGTGCATTATGTTAACCGTGGCCGTGATTGGTCTTCTTGCAAACTTTATTTCCGCAGCCCTTTTACATGCTGGCAGCGAAGACAGCTTAAATGTCAAAGCAACTTATCTCCATATTCTAAGTGACGCGCTCTCTTCTGTCGCTGTTATCATTGGAGGAATCATTCTTACCTTTGTCAATGTACCATGGCTTGATCCTGCCTTGACAATCGGGGTTGCCCTCTATATTGCTTATGAAGCTTGGCCAATTATTAATCAGACTATCAAAATCCTCATGCAATCCTCGCCTGATCTTGATTATGATTCCATCGAAAATGATTTAAAACAGATTGATGGAGTTACAGCTGTTCACCACGTTCATGCATGGATGATGGATGAACACCGAATTATTTTTTCTGCCCATCTGAATTGTGATGACTTGCCGCTAAGCCAGGTTGAGCGAATCTATAGTCAAGTAGAAAAGATCTTGCATGAAAAATACGGAATTTGCCACGTTACTATTCAGGCAGAATATCACCGGGGGAAAGATGAAGAACTATTCAATACTCCCGTTGATGAAAAAAATGGGCTCTACAATTTTAAGTACTGATGAATTTAACATCAGGGCTTTATTTGTTTAAAATTTAAAATAAAAAAGCGAAAGATGGTTGGACCCCGTCTTCGCTAAGAAAGGACCGTCTTTCATGAACAATTCTATCAAAACTATCTTAGGAATTAAAGATCCTTACCTCAAACTAGATGAAAAGAATTTTGATAACCCAATTGAAGATCAACCTAATCAAATCATTGTCCATCTTATTCAAACTTACCCCATGCATTGCCCAAAATGTGGACACTTAATGTGTAAAAATGGCTATAGAACAGTTAATTGCTTGGGACCAGAGCTTCACTTTAAGCCAACAATCTGGTCGATTAAAAAGCAAAAATATATCTGTAAAGCTTCTTCTTCTTGCCCTGAAGTAGTTACTAAATTAGCAGCCGTTGAAGATATTCATTATCGTAATCATATCTCTTTAGCGATAAAACAACGGGCAATGATGCTTCTAACAAAAAACGAATCACAAAGTGATTTAGCCAAAGAATTAAATGTCTCTGACTGGACAATTAGACGAGTCATTACAAATCTTGATCAGTTTTTTAAGCCTAACTATCATTGGTTACCTCGCCATATTGCCTTTGATGATTTCAAGTCTGGTCGCTTTGCCCCCAGCGGAATGAGTATGATTCTAATGAATATTGAAAATAAGCGGACGCTTGATATTATCTTGTCACGTAAAAATAGCTATCTGCGAAAATACTTTCTTCGATATGACCGTTCAGCACGCTTAGCAGTTCAAACAGTAACGGTTGACTTGTACACTCCTTACCGCCATTTGATTCATGAGCTTTTCCCCCACGCTTTAATTATCGCTGATCATTTTCATATTGTTGCTCAAGCATATCGTGCATTTAACAAAATTAGGATCCAAGTAATGAATCGTGCCGGTGCTGGCACTCATAAATGGCGTGCACTTAAGCACTTTTGGAAATTACTCCTAACGCCTGCTAATGAGCTTAAATATGATAATTATTGGTCAAGGCGTAACTTTAGTTACGCTCAATTAACCGATGTGGAAGTCATTCATCGTCTTCTAAGCTTTGATAATGAACTAAAAAGGGCTTATGAATACTATCAAAACTTAATTCTGGTGATTGCTCATCGTAGCAAGAAAGAATTAAAAAACTTACTCGCGATTAAATGGACGCAGCTTCCCCAAGCACTGCAAAAAGTTCAGCATACTCTTCGCAGCTATAAACAAGAAATTTACAATAGTTTTAAATATGATACCTATACAAATGGTCCCGTTGAAGGAACTAACAATAAAATTAAAGTTATTAAACGAACTGCTTATGGCTTTCGTAATTTCTTTAATTTCCGAATTAGAATCCTCCTTGCATTACCAAATACCTACATTGCAATAAACTGGAGAAATAAACAAACAGCTCATGCCAAAGTCCAGGCACAAGCTGCTTAGTAAAATTATTTTATTTTCTCATCAGTACTTCTTGACGAAGAGCCAAAAAATGTTATTAATAACGACTTCAAACAGGACTAAAATTAAAGGAAGCAAAAAGTTGAGCGAAAACTCAGCCTCTTGCTTCCTAATTTTTTATATAAATTAAAATAATTTTCCGACTCCGTAGTGAATCGTAATCGTAATCAAACCAATAATAATATTTCGAATAACTGCAACTTTTACAAGCCCGTTACCAAGCTTAGAACTGATATAACCAGTTAAGGCACTAGTGAAAGCAACCGCTAAAATCACGGCATACCACTTATATGCTTCGGGAGCAAAAGTCATCGCCATCAACGGAATCAAGCCTCCAGCAGCTGCTGAAAAAAGAGAAGAAAATGCCGCATCCCAAGGGTTCAGATAGTGACCAAGCTCAATATCATACTTAATCCGAACAACCGTCTCGAGGGGCTTTTTATTAAGAAGGTCTTTAGCAATTTTGATTGATGTTTCAGGGGTAACTCCTTTATTTACATAATAGTCTTTTACTGCTGCAAGTTCCCCTTCATAATCGGTTTTTAAGAGCTGTTCTTCTTGAGCAACGGCCGCTTTTTCCGTATCCTTTTGGGTAGATACAGAGGCATATTCGCCAGAAGCCATTGAAAATGCACAAGCAAGCAAATCAGACAAGCCAGCAATGAAGATAGTGAAACGGTCACTTGTCGCTGCTGCTACCGATACCAGGACACCGACAACAGTTAGAATGCCATCATTTGAACCTAGTACCCCGGCTCGTAACGTATTTAGTTTCTCTTCCATTGTTTGCTTTTGCTGCTTCTTTACCTTAATAGTCATTTAATCTCATCTCCCTACCGTGCAAATAATTGTCCAATCAGGTATGTAACCCCCATTGTTAACAATCCAGCAACTGCATTTCTGATCATTGACTTAATCCGGTTAGATTTTCCTAAAACTGCCGCAAAATAGCCAGTAATTAACAAGGCAATCAGAACTGCAATTGCGGTTGCTAAGATTCGAACATTTGCAGGGGAAACGGTAACCGCCACCATCGGTAAAATTGAACCGGTTGGAAAAGATATAAAAGAAGCAATCGCCGCAGCATATGGGCTTGTAAACTCATTAGGATTAAAGCCATAGCGTTCTTGAACAGCTTTCCCTAAAGCATCTTTTTCCATTAATTCTTTCGTCGCTTGCTTAGCTAGTTGTGGATCGATGTCTTGAGCTTCATATTTCTTTTGAACATAGTCAAATTCATGCTGGTATTGATTCTGAAGCCGCTGCTTTTCACTAATCAAAGCCATTTTTTGTGAGTCCTTTTGGGTCGAAACTGAGACGTACTCCCCCATACACATTGAAATCATACCGGCAAGTGTTCCGGACAAACCTGCGATTAAGATGGAACGGGCATTACTCGTTGCCGCTGCCACCCCGATAACAATTCCGGCAATTGAAATAATCCCATCATTAGCCCCCATCACACTCGCACGCAGAACGTTTACCTTTTGTGCTAGTGACATCTTTTTCTTGGACACATTTATCCCTTCCCTCTTTCAGTTTAGAATCATTATAACATAGGGATGAATAAAAACAACCAAATAATCTTCAAATGATATTCTATCTTAGAATCATTAAAAAATATATTTTTATGTAAAAAGAGGCTGGGGAAATCCAACCTCTTTGCTATTTTAAATTGTAAACTGCCAAAACGCAGTAGCTCAAAAAATTAAATTATTTATTCATAAGCCTGAACAGTATTGGTCCGAATAACAAATACTGATGTTCCAGCATGACGAGCCATGTATGATGCCTGGGAACCAACTGCCTTACGGTTACCCTTCTTGCCAATTGAACCAACAACTAATAAATCCGGTTGGAAGGCAGGGATAACGTGATTACAAATCCGCTCAGCCGGCCGTTCACCACGATCAACAATTGCCGTAATCTTTTCTGGATCAACACCGTAATCAATCGCTGCTTGGACATATTCATTTACTCGTTGACGTAATTCGTCTTCACTGCTATGAACATAATCCTTATCTAAGATCTGATATACATTTACCCGGTCAGTTTCAAGAATTGAGACAATTCCTAGCGCTGAGCCATCACGTTTCGCCTTGTCAACCGCATATGAAAAAGCGACACGGGCATCTGGTGCATCGTCAACACCAACGAGGATCTTTTTGAACTTCTTTGGCTTTATTTCCAACATTAGTATTCTCCTCCCTATGTTCTACACTTTAACGGTGAAGCATTACTCGCTCCTCTTCGTTAAATCATATTCTTCACTCCTTATGTTACTACTTATCTCGATTTTGTAAATAATTATTTCGGCCTTCCTAAAATAAAAGTGATTTATTAAAGAATTTTATAATTATTTTTTCAAATTCACTTCTACACAATTCTCATTTTGACGACTTATAGAACAATCGATATAATAAAAGTTACTTACTTCTTGATAATATAACGAAACGAGGTTAATTATTTCATGTCAATGATTGAATTTCATAATGTACAAAAATATTATGGCAAGTTTCATGCATTAAAAGATATTAATTTAACAATCGATGCTGGTGAAACAGTTGTTTTAATTGGGCCATCTGGCTCGGGAAAAAGTAGTTTAATCCGGACTGTTAATGGTTTAGATCCTATTAGAGACGGTCAATTAATCGTTAATGGCTTTGACCTTGCTGATAAGAAGACCAATGTTAATTTAATTCGAAAAGATGTTGGGATGGTCTTTCAACACTTTAACTTATATAACAATAAGAGTGTTATCGAAAACATCATGCTCGCACCACGAATCGTATTAAAGCGCCCAGAAGATGAAAACCGTGAGTTAGCAATGAAACTGCTTGATAAAGTTGGCCTTGCAAATAAGGCTGAAAGTATGCCTGCTCAGCTATCTGGAGGGCAAAAACAACGAATTGCGATTGCCCGCAGTCTGGCTATGAAGCCTAAATGCCTCCTGTTCGATGAACCAACAAGTGCGCTCGATCCGGAAATGATTGATGATGTTTTAGACGTTATGAAAGATATCGCTAAAAACTCCAACATGACAATGTTAGTAGTGACCCACGAAATGGGCTTTGCACGGGCAGTTGCTGACCGGGTTATTTTTATGGCAGATGGACGAATCTTAGAAGATGATTCAACCAAAAAATTCTTTGGTGATCAGCCTTCTACAGAGCGTGCTCGTAAATTCATGAGTAAAATCAGTGGGCACTAAGGAGGTATAACAATGAAAAAGTATTGGCGATTACTTAGTCTTAGCGCCCTCCTCTTTATCACCCTCCTTACCCTTTCTGCCTGTGGTACTTCAATTGCAAAAAAGGATGTCCTGACTGAGGATATGCGTAGTCAACGAATTACCTGGGGAGTAAAAGCAGATACTCGTCTCTTTGGACTGGAAAATATCCGGACAGGGAAGCTAGAAGGATTTGAAATTGACCTCGCAACAGCTATTACAAAAAAGATCCTCGGCCCACAGGGAAAACCAATTTTTGTTCCTGTAACTAGCGGAACCCGGGTACCACTCCTAAAAAACGGTAATATTGATGCGATTATGGCAACCATGACGATCACTCCTGAGCGAGAAAAGCAAGTTGATTTTACCCATTCTTACTTTGATGCTGGTCAATCTCTCCTAGTTAAAAAGGGAAGTCCGATCAAAAACATCAGCGATTTAAATCGCCGAGGCGCTGTAATTCTTGGTGTTTCTGGATCAAATTCAGTTAAAAACGTTGCGAAGTTTGCTCCTAAAGCACGCGTCCTTCAATTATCTGACTACGCTCAAGCAATGACTGCCCTTAAATCCAAGCAGGGAGATGCCCTTACCACTGATAATGGGATTCTCTATGGGATGGCAGCTGAAAATCCAGGCTATGAAGTTGTCGGTGGTAACTTTACTAAAGAACCTTATGGAATCGCCGTTAACAAAAACCAAGCGCGCTTCCGTAATAAATTAAACTGGGCGTTAAGAGAAGTTGAAAAGGATGGTACTTACAACCGTCTTCTTCTTAAATGGTTTGGGAATGTTAAAGGATTTAATTATCAGGAGATGAAACGCTAATGTTAAATTTAATTATAAATGAGTGGCATCCCCTTTTAACCGGCCTCTGGAATACTATTCTGTGTAGCCTTATCGCATTAATTGGGAGCCTCATTATCGGAACCTTTTTTGCTCTTCTTGAGATTTCGCAACACCGTGTTGTTAAAATAATTGGTCATGTCTATGTAGAGGTCTTTCGTAATATCCCATTATTGGTAATTACAATGGCTTTTTTCCTGATCATTCCAATGTATATTGTTAAAATTAATGGATTTACTGCGGGAACAATTGGCTTAACGCTTTATACGTCCGCCTTTATTGCTGAGACCGTACGCGCTGGAATTAATTCAATTGATCCTGGCCAAATGGAAGGAGCCCTTGCTAATGGACTTACTTATGGACAAGCGATGCGCTACATTGTTTTACCACAAGCATTTCGCGTTGTTATTCCACCACTCGGTAATCAATTTATCAATTTGGTTAAAAACTCATCGGTTCTTGCCTTTGTTGCTGGCTTTGATCTTATGTACCAAGGAAATTTAATTGCAAACGATACCTTAGCAACTATGCCCACGTATTTCATTGTCGGTATCATGTACCTCATCATCACGCTTCCGTTGAGTTATTATATGCGACACCTTGAAAAGAAATTGGCCTAGGAGGGATGATCAATGCAAAACTTTATTGACGCGTATTCATGGATTAATATCCGTTTCCTCCTAGAAGGGCTTTGGATTACAATTGAAGTTTCCGTAATTTCAATTATAATCAGCTTTATTTTGGGAACTTTTCTCGGAATTATTCGTTACGCTAACATCAAATACTTATCAGCAATTGTCGGGTTCATTATCGATATTATCCGTAACCTTCCCCTCCTGCTAATAATTTTCTTCACCTACTTTGGTCTCCCGAATATCGGAATTAAACCAGAAATTATTCCAGCTGCAATTATGGCGCTTTCAATTTTCGAATCGGCAATGGTTGCTGAAATTGTTCGCTCAGGAATAAATTCGATTGATTATGGGCAAACAGAAGGGGCATTAGCTAACGGATTATCTAAGTGGCAAGCTTTACGAATTATTGTCTTACCACAGGCGATTAAGAATATGATGCCGGCCCTCGTTAGCCAGTTCATTTCGTTGGTCAAGGATACATCACTAGCAACAATTATTGTCTTGCCAGAGTTAATGTACCACGCCCAGATCATCTATGGTCAAAACACAAATTATATTATTCCAATGTTCGTTGCTTTAGCAGTCCTATACTTTATTGTCTGCTACTCATTATCATTGTTTGCACGTTATTTGCATAAACACATTGCCTGAGTATTAAAAACGGCGAGACTAGAAAACTTTTTCTAATCTTGCCATTTTTTAATGCTGAATCATAAAATCAAACCGTTGATGCTCTCCCGTTAAGCGATTAACATGTCGTTCCATCACTTGACGTCGTTGTCCAAACATCATCCAAACGGCAATTCCAATAAATACTACTAATTCAATTCCCGTCCCAATCCAATCCTGAACTGTTACTTTGCCAGTCATCAACGTTGAATCAGAAGCAATAAATGCCGTCCAATCTAATAAGAAGTGCATTAACATTGCTAACCACAATTGACCAGTATAAACATAAACAGTTGCAAAAAATAGTCCAATACCGGCTGCACTAACTGCTTGCAAAACAGTCATTGACCATTCTTGAGGGCCATAGTTGGTAAGATGAACAATTCCGAATAAAATTGAGCTCGTTGCCAATGCTAACGGAAGGCGTTGCTTGACATTGCGCCAAGCATAGAATAAGATGCCCAGAATAGCGAAACGGAACAAGGTCTCTTCCATTACCGCAGCTTCAAATGCTGAAAGGGTAAAATCCCAATTAGCACGGTGGAGTCTTGGCATTTCTCCCGTATTTAAGGCCATAAAGATAATATCAACAACAACTAATCCAGCAAATATCCCCCAATTAAAATCACCGCTCCAATGTGGTTTTAATCCTGGCCATGATAAATGCCACGTCCGCATAACAGTTGTCGTAAGAATAAAGAAAGCAACTGCGCCAACTGCACCAGTGGATAATGCTAATAATAAGAAGTGATTATCAACCAAGTCTATTGGTAAGGCAATCAATGGCATGAAAACCACCTGAGCTAACCAGGCAATAAAGATTAGTCGTTCGATGCTCCAATGCATGAATTCACCAATTACGCTTGCAAATGGTGCAAACATTATAAAGTAATAAAAAATCATCATTGTCACAACGCCCCGGGATGGTAAATGTAATAGAACAATAATTTCTCGAACCATTACATCCCAGGCAAACACTAAAATTATCGGCTGGGCAATTACCTGCAGCCATGCATTTAACTTCTTAACTAGTAAGGACACATTAGGCAAGAGTTCAAAGATTAAACCAATTCCTAAAATAGTAACCATGATCAATAATGCTAATGCATCGGTCTGACGATTAAATTCATAATTACGAATCATCATCATCGCTAAAATGACCAGGGTCGCCCCAATTTGAACCCGGTACCAGATCCTTAGATAATCGTTTCCGGTCATTTTTCCTCATCCTCTCTGGGAAATATAAAATAATTGCTAAATATGATCATACCAAACAATCTCCTTAGTTTTAAGAACAAATCTTCTTTTTTTAGTTTAAACCACAAAAGAACTTGCAGGCAAAAAAACCGCAAGTTCTTTTATTGTTTATTTTGTGTTTCCAGTTGCAACTGGTTGTTTCTCTTTACCATTCTTCTTTTTAGAATGTTGCTGAGATTTCCGCTAGGAATGATTATTTTGTCGTTCGTTTTTATGTGCTTGATTATTTTTATTGTTTGGTCGACGATAGTGTTGATTTTCTGAACGATTATTGCCGTTCAAGATTGTCACCATCGGAATAATCACAGGGCGACGACCAGTGCGATCATAAAGCAATTTTTGCAAACGACTGATAATTGTCCGGTTTAATACCCGTTGATCAATGTGTTTGTGATTCTTAAATGTATTAAGGATTGCCCAGAATACTTCATGATTGGCTGCCTTAATCAGCTCTTGTGACTCATGCATATAAACAAAGCCACGCGAAACAATATCAGGCCCCGCAACAATTTGATAATCCTTTAAGTCAACAACCGCAATCGCTGTTACGACACCTTCTTCTGAAAGTAAGCGCCGTTCGCGAATTTCTGGATTTCCAACCGTATCTCCCGCATCACGACCATCAATATAAACATCACTAACACTATCAATATGGTCCGCTACTCGACAAGAATCTTTCGTAAGAGCTAAAACATCCCCATTTGCAAGAACAAAGCTATTTTCCTCTGGCACACCAGTCATCTCAGCTAACTTGGTGTGAATTTTTTGCATTCGGTATTCACCGTGAACCGGCGCGAAGAACTTAGGCTTCATTAACCGTAGCATAAATTCTTCATCGACTTGACCACCGTGTCCTGATGTGTGGATATTACTAACATATCCATGAATTACGTTAGCCCCGCTTTCTTCAAGCTTATTGATAAGGGCATTAACACTAGTAGTATTTCCTGGAATTGGGTTACTAGAGAAGACAACTGTATCTTCTGGCTGAATAGTAATTTGACGGTGAGTACCATTAGCAATCCGACTAAGGGCTGCCATTGGTTCACCCTGCGATCCAGTACACATGATCAATACTTTCTCTGGTGGGTAATTGTTAATTTCATTTTGGTCAATAAGCGAATCTTTAGGAATATTAAGGTAACCTAATTCTTGACCAGCAGTGATTGCATTTTCCATACTGCGACCAAAAACTGCAATCTTTCGGCCTTGAGCAATCGCGGCATCAGATGCTTCACGCAACCGATAAACATTAGATGCAAATGAAGCAAAGATAATGCGTCCCTTAATTCGTTCAAAGATCCGGCGAATATGAATATTAACCCAGCGTTCAGACTTTGTAAATTCTGGTCGTTCAGCGTTTGTACTATCTGATGTTAGGAGGAGAACCCCATCATCCCCTAATTTAGCCATTTGTTGAAGGTTAGGCCCGGGTAAATTGCCAACTGGTGTCAAGTCAAACTTAAAGTCACCAGTCTGGACAATTGTTCCTTGAGGAGTATGAACGGCAATCCCCAGGGTGTCAGGAATTGAGTGGGTTGTACGGAAGAAACTCACCCATAACTTCTTAAAATGAACTTCATCAAATTCATTAATTTCATGCAATTCAGCATTTCTTAGCAAGTGTTTTCCTTCCAATTTCCCTTTAATTAATGACATTGCAAAAGGTCCAGCATAAATAGGCGCATTGACCTTTTGTAAGAAGAATGGTAATCCTCCAATGTGGTCTTCGTGACCGTGTGTGATAAAGATTCCCTTAATCTTATCTTTATTTTCAATGAGGTAATCATAGTTTTGAATTACGTAATCCACCCCTAGCAATTCATCCTCGGCGAATAAGACTCCACAGTCAATAACAATAATTTCATCTTGGAATTGTACACAATACATATTTTTACCAATTTCACCAAGACCACCCATGGCGTAAAAGGCAACTTCATTGTTTTTAATCTTTAATTTTGTCATAATACCTTTCCTTTTATAGATTTTTTATCATGTTAATTAACGGAATTTAAGTAAGCCAAAAGAACCGCTTTGTTTTGGCAAGGTCGGTTATTAATATTCATTTTATTATTGGCACTTAATCTTAATTATTTAATCCGTACGTAAAACTAACTATTATTTTACCACATCTACAAAATTGAAGGTAGTAATTGCCTGATTCTTTGATTAAAAAAGAAGGTTGTGAGTGGAAATTAACTTCCTCGACAAGGCGGTGGGCTAACACGGGCTAACTATCATTCGGACTTAGCCTCGAGCCTTGTAGTTAATTTCCACGTTATCTTACTACTGTTCATAAAAGCAGTTGAGGCTGAGAGAAAACAAAAGTTTTCTCCCAGCCACCTTCCTTTTTAAATCCCACTAGTTGCTTTTCTAATCTTCTTCTGGTAGCTGTTCCTCTTTTCGTTCCCAAGCCTTCATCCAATCAACAACCGGTTCCCCATCTTCATGAAATTTAACATTAGGCAACGCGGCTAAAATTTTTTGATAGGCTGGCTTACTTAGCCGCGTGCTTACATTAACTAATTCTTGATGACCCATAAACGCATTATCGCGCAAGATTTGATTAATTGTAGCTATTAGTTCATTTGATACTTGTGAGCTAAGGATTTCTAAGCTACCCCTACGATATTGATCAACATAAAAATTAATAAATGAATTAAGGGCAACTTCTTTAGCATCCCCGCTTAACTCACTATAACTTAAACCTGTTGTAGCCAATTGTTATTCTTCCTTTCTCAAATTAATTTACTTTGGTTATCCTCTACATTTTAACCTTAACACAAAGTTTATTATCCGTTAATTTTCTTTCCGATCCCGAATACGAAGACTGGTCTTATCACCATCAATCACTGCATATACTTCTTTTGTGGAATCTTCAGCTAATGAGCCCAGCTTAACTTCTCCACTATCTTCCCCGGTTTGTTCTACTTCTTTGATGCCATCAGTAATAAAACGGGTAAAAATCTTATGAAGCTCGCGCCGTTTTCGTTCCTTTTTTACAGCCATCGCTAAAGTAAAACCTTGATCCAAAAATACTTTAATCGTTAATACCTGAAAAATTGTTGGAAAACTAAAATAGTGATTTTTATTCTGCTCATCTTGTTCCGATTTAATATAACCCTTTTTCTCCCAATATCTTAGTTGACTAGTAGAGACACCAGTTACACGTGCTACTTCACTCATACTAATCTTTAATTGTTTACTAGCGATCATTTTTCTAATTTTTTCAGAAAGCGGATCCATTATTTTCCTCCAAAGTGTATATTTCAATCATAAATTACCAAAAATTCGATATCTTTGTCAAATAATTTGACAAAGATATCGAATAGTATTATGTTTTTCACATTGTAAAAAACGTAAAGGAGGATTCTATTAGTGAATCAAGAGCAACAACCTGTTGATATTAATGGTCAAACTTATAATCGTTCCTTAATGATCTTTGTCTTATTAATTGGAGCTTTTTGTACCATTTTAAACCAAACTATTCTTTCAACAGCCTTTCCCGCATTAATGGATGCTTTTAATATTAGTACCGCCACCGTTCAATGGTTAACTACTGGTTTCTTAATGGTTAATGGGATTATGATCCCCGTAAGTGCCTATTTAACCAGTCGTTTTAATACTAAGAGTCTTTTTATCATTGCTATGTCAACCTTTGAAGTTGGAACAATCTTAGCATGGATTGCTCCATCGTTTGCCGTTTTATTAGTCGGTCGTCTTATCCAAGCGGTCGGAGTAGGAATTAACATGCCCCTAATGCAAAATATTATGCTGACTGTTTATCCTCCTGAGAAACGTGGCGCTGCAATGGGAGTAAACGGCTTAGTTATTGGATTAGCCCCAGCAATCGGTCCGGCTCTATCTGGATGGGTTATCGATAGTTATAGCTGGCGGTGGCTTTTCGGAATGATCGCCCCCATTACTGCTTTAGTTATTATTGTTAGTTTTTTTACAGTTAAGAATGTTATTCCTAATAAAAAGCCGCATCTTGACTGGCTTTCTGTTGTTATTTCAACATTAGGATTTGGGAGCATGCTTTATGGATTCTCAAGTGTCGGTGATAAGGGTTGGACAGATCCAGTTGTCCTTTCAGCCATTATCATTGGGGTGATTTTAGTTGGAATTCTAATCATGCGTCAAAACAAGCTAGACGATCCATTCCTTGAATTCAAGGTCTTCGAAAGCAAAGAATTCTCCCTCGCAACCATCCTTAGTTCAATTGTAATGATGGCAATGGTTGGGGTGGAATTCGTCATTCCTCTTTACCTTCAAATTATTCATGGAATGTCCGCCTTCCATTCAGGTCTTACCCTTTTATTTGGGGCTCTTTTCATGGGAATCATGAGCCCAGTTACTGGGAATTTATTTGACCGTCATGGTGCTAAACGCTTAGCCTTTACGGGAATGTTTATCTTAACTGTTGGAACAATTCCTTTTGCCTTTATTACTCGTGATACCCCAACTATTTATATTGTCTTCTTATATGCAGTCCGAATGTTTGGTATTTCAATGGTAATGATGCCAGTTACTACGGCGGGAATGAATTCTCTTCCTTACAATTTAATCTCGCACGGTACAGCTGTTAACAATACCATTCGTCAAGTCGCTACTTCTGTGGGAACAGCGATCATGATCTCTGTTTTGACAAATATTACTAATAGCAATCGACCTGCTCATTCACTGCTGACACAATCCCCATTGCAATATAAAGCAAAGATGTTTAATGCTACTTTGATGGGGTACCATGCAGCATTCTGGTTCGCAATCGCCTTCTCACTCATTGGTTTATTCCTTACATTCTTTGTTACAAGTGGTAATGGAATTCACCTCCGCCTTGATAGCGAAGACATTGTAGAACCAACTGATAAAGGAGGGATGAAGTAATGGTTATTATTCTAACTTTTCTAGGAGCACTTGCCTTTTTTGCTTGCATGATGTTTATTCAGCAAAAAGAACTGCGAATTATTTTAGCTACACTCACGGGAATTATTTTTGTGGGCTCAACTCTTTTGATGACACTAAATTACAGTCACCATTTTGGAATGCAAAAAGTTACGACAACAACCACCAAGCGGATTTACTCTGCTTCAAATTCCTCAATGCCCCTGGCAATTTACCAACCGGTTGGTAAAAGCGGCCGTGATGATGTTTATATTTATAACACCAAAGTTAAACAAAAAACGCCTAACCATACCCAAGCAAACGAATATACCACTAGTCGGATTAAATGGACTAATGGTTCTACTACCCCTCAGCTCGTAACAACTGAGACATGTTGGCAATATCGTAATGATTTTTATAAAGTCCTATATGCATGGTCAGGAATGGACAATACATTGGTTAAGAGAACTAACGTGTTAGAATATCCACGAATGTATGTTAAACTCACAACAAGTCAGGCTGCTAAACTTGCCAAAGTTGCTAAATCTGCTATGGGAGCCAAATTACAATCACAAGCAGCAGAACAAGGACGCGCTTTTGTTACATCAAAGGTTCAAGCAGCAATGATCAAGAATCCTAACATGACTGCTAAACAAATCCAAGAAGTATCAGCACAAGCAGAACAAGAATTTCAGGCCCAAAGCGTTAAACAAATTTTAAAACAAGTTAAGTAAAAAATAGAGACTAAGAGAAAAAAACAATCTCCTAGTCTCTATTTTGTATTTAATCTAATTCAAAAATACTGGTGGCAATTCTGAGGTAAATGTCCTTTGTTTAAGGGTAAAGGGATCGTTAAAGCTAATTTTACTTGCATGAAGCAACTGATGATCATACTTACTAGTATCGCCGCCATAAAGATGGTCACCAATTAGGGGATGACCAATAGCGGCAAAGTGAACCCTGATCTGGTGTGTGCGTCCAGTGTGAAGTCTTACCCGTACTCGTGTCCACTTTGCATCTCGTTCTTCAACCCAATACTCGGTCAAAGCTCGTTGCCCATTCTCGTCAATTACCCGTGCAGCCTGCCCATCCTTTCTTCCAATCGGCTTGTTAATCTCGCCATGTTCGTCCATAATTTGTCCTTCTACTAAAGCGGTATATTCCTTCAGCATTTGATGTTGCTGCACTTGTTGACTGATCATACTGGAGGCAATATGATGCTTAGCGATAAGAAGTAATCCTCCCGTAAAGCGATCCAGTCGTGTAATTAAATGAGGGCGGAGATCTGCAGAATTATATGCAATTAAGTATCCCTTCACCCGATTCAAAACTGTATTATTTTGAACGGTTGGTCCTGGGATAGAAGTCACACCTGCTGGCTTATCTACTACCAACCAATTATCATCTTCATAAACAATCTTTAAGGGCTCATTACTAATTTCAACAGTATCATCAGCTAACTCTGGCTGAGCCTTAATGGTTAAAGGTTGATTAGGAAGAATCTGAGTTGTTGGCCGTACCTTCCGATGATCAACAAGGAATTCCCCTTCACCGTTTTTAAGATCGTTAAATAAACGGTGCCCCATCCCCAATGACTGAAGGTACTTCTTTATTTTAATCGGTTCGGTTCCTTGGTATATCCACGTATTTTCCATCTTAATCTCCTCCATCGACATTACAAAAGATACAAAAAAAGAGCTGATGACCTAAATCACAGCTCTTTAATATTGAACGGTCCGTACGAGACTCGAACTCGTGATCTCATCCGTGACAGGGATGCGTCCTAAACCAACTAGACCAACGGACCAACTCGACAACAAATAAAAGTATACGAGATTTTTCAAAATTAGTCAACAAAAATTTGCAATTTATTTTTGATTTTTCGTTTTTCCTATCTATACCGCAAAAATTCCCAATAGTTTATAATGAAAGTACTAGCTATTATTCAAGGAGGAGTTTTTAATGCAGCAGTTGGGCAAGCGCCTATTAAACTGGTGGTCTAAGTATTCAAAAGTCATAAAAGTAGTGTTCGTAACTTCAGTCCTAGTCTTTGTTATTCTCGCGTTAGGTAACTTTTTTAAAACAGTTAAATGGCATGAAGTAGGAGTTGGCTTAGCAAACCTGTCTTGGGAAAGCATCATCCTGCTCCTAATTACCGGATGCATCGCAGTCATCCCTATGTTGGGGTATGATTTTGCAATCACCCATTTATTACCCGGGAAATTTAAGAAATCATATATTATTCGCTGTGGATGGATTACTAATACCTTAACAAATATTGCCGGATTTGGCGGAATTCTTGGTTCTACTTTACGAGCATACTTCTATCGAAAGAACGCAACTAAGAAAGAGATTCTGCTTGCTATCTCTAAAATTGCCGTCTTTTTACTCTCTGGTTTATCTGCTCTTTGTTGGGTAGCTTTGATCATCATGTTTGTGTTTCACGATGGTGGGCACTTCAATCAATACGCACTTTGGCTTGTGGGGGGCGGATTATATTTCCCAATCGTTTTTTATTTTACTGTTATTCATAATAGTAAAATATTTAAGGATATCACGCCAAAAGTAGGAACCTTTTTAATTACCAGTTCAACTTGTGAATGGCTATTTGTCGCACTTTTCTTCTTATTGGTCGGTTGGTGCTTAGGCGTTCGGCATAACCTTATTAGCGTTCTGCCGTTATACGTTGTTGCCCAGGTACTCGGGGTTCTTTCAATGATTCCGGGGGCGCTTGGTTCGTTTGACCTTTTAATGATGTTAGAACTGTCATTACTTGGCGTTTCCCAAACTACCTCTGTTATTTGGTTATTACTATTCCGAATTTTTTACTACATCATTCCATTAATTATTGCCGGATTCATGTTCTTGCATTCGCTGGCATCACAAGTTAACCAGTTCTTTGACGGATTGCCATTACTAATGGTCCGCAAACTTGCTTACTATTTAATTACAACGTTTATGTATGTTTCTGGGATTTTGATGCTTATTACTGCCTCAATTCCAGACATCACAGCACAAAATAAGATTATCGCGAACCTTTATCCCTATACCTTCTTCTTCCTCCACCAATTGACAACCATCTTATTTGCACTGGCTATGCTTGCCTGTGCTCGCGGTCTTCAATCAAAGGTGAAAAAGGCATACCTTCCTACTTTAATATTATTGGTAATTGGAATTGCTAATACCATTTGGAACCTGGGAACATTGAGCTTAACAATTTACCTCGTCATTGTTTTGATACTTGTTTTACTCTCTCGCCATGTGTTATACCGGAAGAAATTGGAATATTCAATTGGAAAATTTGCAATTGATAGTCTTATCTTTGCTGGGGCTTGTATCCTCTATGTAATTGTCGGCGTTATTAATGCTCCTCAATATTCCAGCAAGCACCACATCCCTGGTTTTCTATTTTTCCCTGGTGAAAAGATTTGGATTTCCGGACTCTTCGGATTAATCCTCGGTCTCTTATTAATTTTCGTTATTCTGCGCTACTTTATGGCCGGGACTGATCCTTTCAATATCCCAAGTGTATTTGATGCTGAACGGATCCGCAATGTTATTAAAGAATATGGGGGAAATGAAACTAGTCACCTCGCCTTCTTAAAAGATAAAAGTATCTACTATTACAGTGTTGACGACCATGATAAGCTCTTTTTCATGTATCGCCGTAAATATGATCGCTTGGTCGTAATGGGTGATCCAGTTGGCAATAAGGATAGTTGGCGACCAGCTCTTCGACAATTTGTCTTAGAAGCTGATAAGTATGGCTATCAGCTTGTCTTTTATGAAGTCTCCAGCGATATGACGATGCTTCTTCATGAATTTGGTTTTGACTTTATTAAGACCGGTGAAACTGGCCTCGTTAAGCTGGCAGACTTTACGCTTGCTGGTAAGCGACAACGATCACAACGAGCATTGATGCATAAATTTGATCGTGAAGGCTATACCTTCTCCGTTGAAAAGCCACCATTTAGTAAAGAATTAATGCAAGAGATGAAACAAGTCTCCGATAGCTGGTTAGGAAACGAAACAGAAAAAGGATTTTCTCTTGGTTTCTTTGACTCCTACTATATTAATCAGGCACCAGTTGGTATTATCCGTGATAAAGAAGGCAAAATGGTCGCCTTTGCAACGTTTATGCCGACAGGAGGTAAAAAGATTTTAACAATTGACCTCATGCGTCATAGCAAAGATGCTCCTTCTGGAATAATGGATAAAATTTTCATCAGTATGTTCCAATATGGTCAGGAAAACGGTTATACCTACTTCGATCTCGGAATGGCACCTCTTTCAAATGTCGGGGAATATCAATTTAGCTTTATTGAAGAAAAAGCTGCGCACTTCATTTATGAATATGGATATCATTTGTATGGCTTTCAAGGATTACGGCGATACAAAGATAAATATGCGACAGTTTGGTATTCACGTTATACTGCTTTCCGCAAGAAGAATTCAATCATTGCCACAATGATGATTTTAGTTAGCGTTGTTAACCAACGTGTTGATCAGCAAAACCACCGTTCAATCTTCTGGTGGTTGATTAAATAATATAATTAAGGAGTTGTGACATAAGTTAGGTCACTTCCATAAAATACGAACAGCGCAGTACAACAATGGCCTTCAGCATCCGGCAAAGTCGAACGCTGAAGGCCTATTGTTGCTTGCGGTGGCTCCCAGAGGCTAGCTTCGCGTTGAAAACGAAGTCACGAGTGACTTCTGTCTCGCTCCCTTTTACTTTTATCGTCTATTTTTGATCCATCAAATAATCATATAGCATCTCATGCTTAATCTTATCAGTATTGTAGCCTAATACCTCTGCAATCTGATAAGCAAAGGCTAAGGCAGTTGCGGGACCACGACTGGTAATGATCTTCCCATCATTATCAACAACCGTAATATCCTCTTCAAAATTTGCTGTTGGGGCACCCTTAGCAATTTCCTCGTTAATTCCTGGAAAGCAAGTATAGTTATGATTATCAAGCAAACCATACCGAGCCAAGGCAATCGGAGCAGCACACATTGCGGCATCCCACTTATTTTCTGCATTGCGTTTTTGCATCAATTTCATCAACTTATCATTATCGCGAAGCTTTTGAGCACCCCCACGACCACCAGGAAAGGCTACCACATCATAATCGAGGAGCCGATCACTCATTACCTCATCACAAGTTAATTCAATTCCGTGAGCGCCAGGAACATGAAAATCCTCTAATCCAACCATTGTGGTTTCAATCCCCATTCGCCGGAGAACGTCCACAATTGTAAGTCCTTCTACTTCTTCACAACCTGGTGCAAACACTACAGCAACTTTAGCCAAAATATCACCCCATCAATTATTAATTATTGCAACTACCCGTTTCATTACACCCTTTGCTTCTGGAATTTGATAAAGCGGGTAAATATGAAACAGTCCACGACCCGTATATGAGTTTACAGTGATCCCAGCGTCACGCAATTTTTGAACAAACAAGGTCACATCAGGATACATTATTTCCCTTGTCCCTACAAAAACAGTCACATCGCGCAACTGATCAAGATTCCCATATAAGGGACTTAATCGATAGTCTTGATGATCCGTATCACCGGCCCACATCGTACCAATTTTTCGCAAACCGTTCACTGCTAGTGTAACATCTTTATCCTCATATTTGCTAATGAGAGAATTTGTGAGATCAAGGTCGAGCCAAGGAGAAAATAAGATGAGGTGACCAGGCTGTGGAAGCCCCTTTTTACCAAGATATTCACAAAAGCCAGCTGCTAATCCCCCACCAGCTGAATCGCCCATAATAGTTACTTTACTAGCAGGCATAAGGGTATAAATTTTACTATAAAGACTAGCAATTTCTTGGTAGGCGGTACGGTAAGTAGCATGCGGAACCAGCGAATAAATTGAGACATAAATCTTCGCATCCGTGGCGATTGCCAACCGATTTAAATATTGCCAATGAGTCTTATTGGGGCGCTGAATATAGGCTCCCCCGGTTAGATACATGATTACTCGTTGATTATTTCCGTGATCATTTAAGACATATGTTGTTACTTCCTGTTCTTGACGTTGAACATCAACTGTCATTACAGCAGCAGGCAAGTAGTATTCAGCCTCGTTGTCAATCCATGCGTTCCCCACTAAGGCATTAAACTTATTATTTTCTGCAAGATCGTTTTTAAATCCGCTTAATTAAATTCCCATTTCAGTAAAGGTTGCTTTACTAGAACGATGAGCACCACATCGTCGTAACTCTCGCAAACTATTCTCAAGATTATTAGCCAAATGACTAGCAATTTGAGTATTAAATTTCTTTATTTTCTCCACTGAAACGATCGCTCCTCATTTAAAATCTTACTATTATCCTATCATGATTTAAGATTTTGTGTCTTTAAGATTACCTAAAGCCATTAGGTCGCGTTGATGACAATGATTTTGCCAGCCTAAAACCACAACCAAAACTAAGGCAATAAGGATTAAAATTACTGCCGCAATGATAATGTCGCGATATCCATTATAAAGAATCGTACGCAGGGTTGGTAAAAGCTTATCCGGAAGACTACTAGCAGTTTGGGCATTTGATAATTTATTTAGCATTCTTAAGGTAATTCCGTGGTGCGTTTGAACACCCTGGAATAGCTCTTGGTTAATAATAACTCCATACACCGCGGACATAAGAGTCTGACTCAAAATTCGCAATAAGTATCCTAGTGAAGTAGCAATTGGCACATCCCGTAATTCAGCATCTGTTTGAACATTAATCTGTAAAATATTAAAAACAAGGCCAACACCAAACCCTTCAAAAGCACCCATGAATAAAATAAGCCAGAATGGTGTTTTTTGTCCCCCAATCATTATTCCTAAATAGGCAATAAAAATTGAAGCTGCCCCACAGGTAACAATCCAGTATTTTCCCCATCGTTCCTGCAACACTGGCACTAATTCTGAACCAATAAAGTTAGTAACCGCCCCTGGAATTTGCGTCATTCCGCCAAGCAGCGCACTTAAACCTAAAATTCCCTGAGCCCACATTGGAATATAAGTGACAAATGCAATAAAGGAACCCCAAATTATAACGAATAAAGTAAAATCAATTACCAGTTCGCGATTTTTAAACAGACTGCTAGGAACAATTGGGTCTACCGCCTTACTGTCAACTTTTATCATTCCTCCAGCACCAATTCCCATTACAGTTCGCGCGATAATAAACCATAAAATATTAGGGGCTAATCCTTGAAAGATTGCTCCAACTAAAAACATGGAGGTAGCGGTAATATAGGCTTGCTTGTTTCCCTTATGCTCACCAAACTTACTCCATAATGGGGTCGCAACAGCCATTCCGAAAAGAAAAGTTGCGATGATCCACCCCATATATTGCAACCCATGAAGATCACTGGTAATAGCTGGCAAGGCTGTATTTACAATCGTACCATCCATCCCCGCCATAATATTAGATAGTAACAACGCACCAGTAACAATTGTTCGTCGTTGTTGTAATTCCACTTTTTCATCCCCTTTAATTCTCTCCGTACTAAAGAGGATGGAACAGAGCATCTAAGTGCGTTGTCCCATCCTCTTGAATTACAAACTGTTTTCCGTTATACGACCTTAGGCATAAAAAGTATAATGATTATTTTTTCATTTTCTTAATGTCTTGTCCCAACTGTTGCCAATCTACTTTAATAGTAGGCTCTAATCGGCGGGCATAGAGTACTGCGGCTGGATGATACATCGGCATAATCCAATATTTATCAGCCGTCAACTCATAACCATCATGCGCGTCATTAGTCCGCTGAATTTTTTCGTGGAGAAGTTGTCCATGAAGCTTACCAATATTAGCCTGACTACCAAGCAGCCGTTGTAAAGCCGTATTGCCAAGCGTAACAATAATTTTCGGCTTAACTTGAGCTAATTCCCAATCAAACAAAGGGGCAAATGCTAAGGCTTCTTTTTTAGTTGGCGTCCGGTTAGGGTGTTTTTCAATCACTTCACCCGTCTTCTTATCAATTGCCCTCTTAATACTATAAGGCCGTTGACGAACTACACTGGTAATATAAACGGTTGAACGTGAATATCCGATTGATTCAATCAACTTCATCAGCTCTTGACCGGAAGCACCCGAAAAAGGAATATTTACCTTTTCTTCGTGACGACCAGGAGCCTCTCCTACTAACATCAAATCTGGATTAAGCGGTCCTTGACCTGGAGTAAAACCTGTTAATTGACGATCCTTCGTTTTTTCTTTTACCTCTGCCAGGAGTGTTGGCGGATATTCTGCAATCATATTCTCAATCTCCTATCCATTATGTCGCCACTTAGAATCTGTAAGAATCCGAGCAACGATCAATCCCATTGGCAAGAATACAACAATCATAAGCGCCTTGGTCATCCAAAGCGTTCCTACACTAATCGAAGTTAAACCGATATTATACATTGCCCGATACATATAAAGTCCCGGGACCATAATAACAATCGATGGAACCGTGATTGAAATTTGCGGATATTGGATTTTACGTTTAACAATCGATGCCAATAACCCGGCAACTAATGCTCCTAAAAATGCGGCTGCTCCTGCCGGTATTCCGGTCAAGTCCGTTAATTCTAATCGTAAGGTATTAGCAATCGCACCAATACAACCGGCAATAGCTGCCATTTTAGGCGTACTGTTAAACATTATTGAGAAGCCAAATACCCCACAAAAGCTGGCTTGCAGCCGGAGTAAAAAGAGCATTAATGCCGATAGAGGCAATGCTTGAAAATTCTCAGGACGTAAATTAACCATCAACGCCACAATCCATCCGACCAAGGTAGCAACTGTAATAATTGCGATTGCATAGGTCATCCGTTCAAGCCCAGACCGCATATCAAGCTTTGAAATATCAAGTCCACTAGTAATAAATGGAAATCCTGGAATAATAAACAGCATTGCGCCGATATACCCTGCTTCATGACGCGAACTCACATTAAATGTTAATTGCATCAAACTTAAAGCCAGCAGGTAAGAAAGGCACGCAACTGCAACCGCAACCGCTACTCCCGCAAATAAGGTAATGTGATGGTCAATCATCTTACGGCGGACATAGTTTCCGAGGCCAGCCCCGATAAAACTACAAAACATTTCAACTGGTCCACCACCGAGTAAAAAGACAAAGGCGCTACATGCCAGAGCAGCTGCTAGTCCTACTTGGTAAGGAGCGTAATTTCCTTTTGAGTGAGCGATTTCTTCCAAACGGGAATGGATTTCTCCAATTGTCATCTCGCTTCCATTCTGGTCAAATTCTTTAATAAATCGCTCCATCTGCGAAAGTTTTGTCGTATTTATACTTGTGCTTGGCAAAGATATTGCCTGCGTGTAACTATGGTGGGCATCCATACAAGTATATTCGAGGGAAACTAACCCAATATCGACCGAACAAGTCATTTTCAACGTCCGGGCAACTGTATTCATTGAATCACGGACTCGCCATGCCCCCGTTCCATAAGAAAGCATCATTAATCCAATTCGCCCGACAATCGCTGCTCGTTCTACTAAATTAGCCTCATACGCAGGGGTGAAATTATCGTTTGTAAAAAAGTCATGCCATGG
This sequence comes from Limosilactobacillus reuteri, assembly GCF_034259105.1. Classification (NCBI taxonomy): domain Bacteria; kingdom Bacillati; phylum Bacillota; class Bacilli; order Lactobacillales; family Lactobacillaceae; genus Limosilactobacillus; species Limosilactobacillus reuteri. Next base: position 1,674,990 of record NZ_CP139478.1, read on the forward strand.
AATCGCCATATGATGCTTATCAGACAAATGTTCAGTCGGCTCAAAATCACTCGCTGAGATCTCTTTATCCTTACTCAAAACCCATCCAGCTCCTCTTATCAATTCTCTTAACTATTTAATTATACGGCGGCTGTCAAGCGACGGGAGTAATTTCTTTTAATTTAGTGATTAATTGCTGTTCATCATCGCTTAAAATGTAATCCTCCCTTGTGGCAAGCGAAATAAAAAATTTTTCGGGAATTGGGTCTTCAATATCTAAGGCAACAATTCCTGGTTCATCCTTTACCGCATCTTTTACCATCAAGCTAATTCCCTTATTTTGCCGCACTAACTCTTTAATCCAGGAAACATTTGGTACCTTATAAATTGCCGTTTGTGGATTAATTTGGGCATAGGTAGAATAAGCTTGGAAGGCAGCTTTATGCACATATTGCTGGTCATAATTAATAAAGATTTCATTCGTTAAGTCTTGAAAACTAACCGCCTTTTTCTTTGCAAGCGGATGATCAGCACTTACGATGATACTAAATGGTCGCGCAGTTATTAATTCCGCAAAAATACCGGCTTGATCAATTGGTGCAATTGATCCCAGCATGGCAATATCGATCTTTCCCGCTTGTAATTCACTTAGCAACTCATGCGACCCCACAGAAACAATTTTTATTCGTTGAAGAAGCTGCTTAGAAAGATTGCCGATAATGTGTGAAATATACATTTTTCCAATAATTGGCGGAAGACCTAATTTTATTTGTCGCTGATCGGACCGTGCTATTTCTTGATGGGCAATGTCTATTTTTTTGTTTATCGCCAACGCTTTTTCATATAGTAACTGCCCACTGCGCGTAAACATTTCATCCCTATGAACACGATCTTTGCGCACTAACTTTGTGTCAAATTCTTGCTCAAGGCGACGAATTGCCTGGGTAATACTAGGTTGAGAAACATTAAAATACTTTGCTACTTGCGTATAATTTTTTAATTTAACTAGCATGGCAAAGTATTGCAAATCACGAGTATTCATCGTCTTAACCCTTTCTATGTCGAAATAATATCTTTATCTTACGTCAACTTATACTTGAATACAAAAGAATGTTCGCAAAAGAAATTAATCTTCTCAACAAGAAGGTCGGCTAAACTGGCTTCATGTTATCTTGTTATTTAAAATAATAAGGCTGGGGGAATTTTTTTCATTTCTCCCAGCTTCCGCACTAATCTTAAGCTATTCAAGTAAATGTTAAATTATTGATGTTCTTTTAAGTAATTATCCATTATTTTATTAAATTTGTTTGCCTGTTCTGCCATTATTACATGGCCACTTTGATCAACAGATTGATGTGATATAAACTGTGGATTAGCTTGTCTCATAACATCTGCAAATTTACCATTAAAGTACGGACTTTGATTTGCGGTGACTAATAATGTTGGAATACTAATTTTTTCAAGGGTTAATCGCCAATCCCGTTTAGCGTGATCATAGAGTAAGGGAAGATTTTCGGTCCTAATAAATGGAAACATTTCTTTTTCTGGCTCTAATTTTGATATTACTTGAGATGGCACCCCATTTAATGTCTCTCTAACATTACCATGCTCTTTTAATTTTAATTTATATGATGCCCTTGTGACATCCATATATCCATAAGGCCATTGAATTGTATTAAGCATCTTGGGAGATTGATCAATCGCTATCACACCACTTAAAGGAAAATCAGCATAAAGTGATAAGAATCCATATATTACAGATGCACCCATAGAATGCCCAATTAAAAAGGGCTTTGCAACATTTAAATAATTTAATAGTTCATATAAATCCTTTATTAAGGGCTCAATGGAGTCTAATTTCTCATCTCTAGTTGATGCTCCATGATTTCGCTGATCATACGTAATTACCTGATAACCTTGCTGAATTAAGTTTTTAATTTGTAAACACCATATTTGTTGGTAGCCGCCAAAGCCATGAATTAAAACAACTGGTTTTCCAGTGCCATAAACATAGTAATTAATTCTTATCCCGTCATTTGTTTTGAAGTCCATCAGGCAACCCTTCCTTCACTAAAGCTAAAAAGATAGTAACTATTAATAAATCAGCAGTGCCGCCAAGGCTTAAATTTTGTTGAGTGAATTTTTCTTCAATTTTAGTTAGCTTTTGTTGTCCAGCCTTAGTATCTATTCCACCTAGTCTTAAACACTCTTGAATTTCTTTATTTTTCCATTCTTGAATAGCTGGATCCCCTGCTCTTTTAATTAAGGTCGAGTCTTCAATATGTAAAGCTAGTTCTAAAAAAGTTATTAAAATTCGGCTATTCCAATCATAGTTTGATGTTAATAAGGTTGGTAAACCATACTTAAAAACTGTCGGGTATCCAGCATGTGCTTCCCCTCGAATACCAGAAAGGCCGTATTTTAAATATTGTTTCTCACCCGCAGTTAAAATTTTTTTCGATGAAAGATGTTTTAGATCATCATTAATCAAATTTTTTAACATCTTTTTAATCACGTTTTTAATATCATTTGCATCAAATTGTTTTAGATGCTGTAAGCTGTAGGCTGTTGCTGCAACAAATACTCCCAATGAAAAAACTGCTCCTTTATGAGTATTAACATTATTTGTAGCAACAAACATTGTTTTCTCAGCTTTTTTACCATATTCACGTAACTTTTCAAATATCAATGATAAATTAGCAGAACGACTCATTATTCCTAGTAATGCTGCTTGATGAAGATAGTTACGCAAACTAATAGAACTATTAATGAAAGTAAATATATCCATATCTAAGTGTGCTCCATGTTCAACTGGATCCACTAATCCGGGCTTAGGCCAAGCAGACACTTCATATAAAAGGGCTCGTTGTGCATGCTGAGTTAACCAATTTGCAATGTTTTCTTTTTCTTGATATGCCAATTCTACGCAAACTAACTGACTAACTTTTTCTTGTAACTCTTCAACTGAATGTCGACGGGAGCGACCACACTCTTTAGCTGGGCGACCACAAATTAAACACTTTCTAGCAGGTTGATTTACATCTGACCTTGATAGTGATTTTATTGTTCCACTATCATTAGCTAGCACATCTAAGTCAAATAAACGATAACTTGGCTTCAATTCTTCAAAATGATTCGTAATCTCTTTTACTAAAATTGCACCCGTATCAACAAGATAGAAGCGCTCTGGACCAGTTTTCTTATCCAGCCACTCTTTTTTTGAAATAAAAACAATTCCAGCATCTAATAACATTTTTTCAAATTCATTGAGGCCAGCTATAAAAAATGACTCTATCTTTTTATTATTCTTTATTGGACCAGGAATATTTAATTTAGCTGCTACAACAGTCATTGATGGATTAGTTTTCAATAACTGGTTTTGTATTTTTACACGCTCATCCTTATTTTTTTAAACGGCAAGAATGTCTTGGTATTCACCGTGATCAAAAATAGTTTGCATACTAACTCCTCAAATCAAATTTTAACATTAATTATAGCAATAACGGGTATAAAAAACGGTACTAGAAAATTCCAGTACCGCAATTTCTATTCGTAATTAGTCCTTAATTTGTTTAATTTTATCAATTAAAGTACCATCACGATATTCAACAAGTGCAACTGTTCGATCAGTATATTCAATCTTTTCTGGCTTACCAACAATCTTTTCTGCACGTTGTTGTAATTCTTCAATTGAAATCAATGGAATACTTGGCACATTCTTGAATGCTTCAATTAAATCTTTACGTGCAGGATTTACAGCAACCCCTACTTCAGTAACAACAACATCAATTGATGAACCTGGGGTAGTTACTGAATTAACAGCTGGTACAATTGTTGCAATCCGACCACGAGTTAATGGTGCAGAAATAATTGTCATCTTTGCAGTACCAGCATCTTGGTGTCCACCAACAGCACCACGAATTTCACCATTAGATCCAGTTAAAACATTAACATTGAAATCAGTATCAATTTCCAAAGCAGAAAGAATTGCAATGTCCAGTTGATCAACCATTGCTCCCTTGTTATCAGGATCAGCATACCATGATCCGTCAATTTCAATTTGACCAGGATTACTCTTCATACTTGAAGCAGCACCCTTGTCAAAATCTTGAACATCCATAACTTTCTTTACTAATCCCTCTTCTAAAAGTTTAACGATTGGCGAAGTAGTTCCCCCACAAGTAAAGGAAGCAGTAATGTTGTTATCAATCATTGCTTGACGAAGGAAACGGGTAACAGCTAAAGCAGCTCCACCAGTACCAGTTTGGAATGAGAAACCTTCTTTAAAGTATGGAGAATTTACAATTACATCATTAACCATCTTTGCAATCTTCAATTCTTTAGGATCCTTAGTGAAACGTGTTGCACCACTACCAATACGGTCTGGATCCCCAACTTTATCAATTTTTACAACGTAATCTACTTGTGTTTGTTGGATTGATGCAGGCGTATTAGGATAATCAGCAATTGTATCTGTTACAAGAACAACTTTATCTGCGTATTTGGCATCAACTAATGCATAACCTAATGATCCCAAAGCTGATTCACCATTCATACCATTAGCATTTCCCATTCGATCTGAGTTAGGAACACCAATAAAGGCCACATCAATTTTAATATTTCCATTTTCAATTGAACGTGCACGATTACCATGTGAACGGAAAATAACTGGATTCTTTAATAAACCATGAGAAACGGCTTCCCCAAGACTTCCCCGCATACCAGAACTAGTAATGTTAGTAATTGTACCAGCCTTAATAGCTTCGATTACCTTATCATTCATTACCCCAGTTAACGATGATGGAGCCAAAGTTAAGTCTTTGTAACCCATCTTGATGATTTTATCCATAACCATGTTAAATACAAAGTCACCATTACGGAAGTGGTGGTGGAACGAAATTGTCATCCCGTCCTTCAAGTTATTCTTGATAACATCATCTAATGAATCTACTAACTTATCGTCACCCTTGGTAACACGAACATCATGACCAGTATAGTGAACAATTGGATGACCAATTTCAGTAGTTTCAAATGGCTTGTAGTTTGTTGAATCTAAAATTTTATCTGAAATTTCGCGTCCGACTTTATTTTTCAATGTATTCGCCCTCCTCATTGATCAAGTTAGAAGCCTTTGCTAAACGAATTACCCGTTGTGCACGTAATACAACTGGGCGGTCAACCATTTGACCGTTCATTGAGATAACACCTGAACCCTTTTGGTGTGCTTCTTCAATTGCAGCTTCAACGTCCAATGCATTTTCAATTTCTTTCTTGGTTGGTTCATAAATCTTATTTACCCAATCAATTTGACGAGGGTTAACAAGAGATTTACCGTCAAATCCTAATTCGTGAATGTGTTCAGTCTCACGTTTAAAGCCTTCTACATCATTCATATTAGTAAAGACAGTATCAAAGGCTGCAATGCCAGCGGCACGTGCTGCGTGAAGAATCATGTTACGAGCAAATTCAAGTTCTGCTCCATCTGGGTAACGATGAGTCTTCATATCAGTCGTATAGTCTTCAGCAGAAAGTGCCAAACCAATCATCCGGTCAGTGCTTGCAGCAATTTCTGGTGCATTAAGTACTCCCTTAGCACTTTCAATAGCTGCCATAACGTGCGTTGTACCTGGCTTAATACCAAATTTGTTTTCAGCTTCTTCTACTACTTTTACAAGATCTAGCATCATTTGAGCTGATTCTACTTTTGGCAAACGAACAACTTGAATACCGGCTTTTACCATTGCGAAAACATCATTCTTAAAAAATGGTGTATCAATTCCATTAACACGAACAACTAATTCTGAATCACCATAATCTTGTGTTTGAAGAGCTTGATAAACTAACATCCGGGCAGCATCTTTTTCTGCCATTGAAACTGAATCTTCCAAGTCAAACATAATGGAGTCGGCACCATAAATACCAGCATCCTTTACCATTCCGGCATTGTTACCTGGGACAAACATCATTGTCCGACGTAAACGTTCTTCCATTATTAAAATACCTCCCAGTCTGGTTGATCTGCTGTATCAAGAGCACGTTGAGCAGCAGCCATTGTCCGTGCTTTAATTACACAATCTAAAGCTCCTTTATCCACAGCTTTAACATTGGCATTATCAATTCCATAAGCAGTTAAAGTATCAGTAATCACCTTACGAATTTGATTACCATAAAGTTCTTCCACAGAGGAATCTAAGTCAATGTTGATACCATTATTACCTTGGCTCAAAGTAATTTGAATATCGGAAGATTCCAAAGTTCCTGCTAATGCAGTCTTCTTAATATCCATTATTTAATACTTCCTTCCTTTATCCGAGTTTGAAGCTCAGACCAGTTGTTTTTAATAAATTCGAGCGTTGTATCTGGAACATACTTTTTTACTAACGCAATATCATCATTAGCAATTGCTGCTCGTACCTTCGTTGCTGAAATAATATTTTGATCCTTATTTTTCTTTCGATCAATAATCTTTACTTCAACATCAGGTGGTAGAACCCTATTTAACTCTTCATTATATATATTTGTTGTTTTGGAATATGGTTCATTCCCAAGATATCGAGATGTTATATTAAGTGGTTTTGCAATTTGTTCCTTAAAAAGGGTTGCATCCAAGGAAGCTTGAAATCTTCCAACATTTTGATCATCTTTTAAAAAGTATGCTGGAAACGTAGCATAACTAACCATGTATTCCTTACCTGGTACTACTATAACATTTGGTAAATCAGCTACTCCTGCTTTAACTAACTTAAAACGATCAGAAAATGAAAAAATGGAAACATCTTCACTAACAACAAAAACATATACATAATTATTTTCTTTACTAGCAGTTTCCACTAAGTAACGATGTCCTTTTGTAAAAGGATTAGCGTTCATAACAATTCCCGCGATCTTGCTTCTTTCTTGATCGTTAAAGTGTGGCAAAGACGAAATATAGTCATGAATATCAGGGGTTCCACTTTCTAATATAGTTCCTTGTTCTACTTTTGCTAATTCATGAAATCCGACATACTGGAAACTTTGACTATATTGTGGTTTCGTAAAAACAAACAAATGGAAGTGCCCCATCATTGCAGCTTCGTTTTCTAATTTACTAACCAAACTGTTAAATGTTTCACCATGTCCCTGAACTTTTGAACAAATTGCAATATACTTCAATACATTACCAGCAATTGATCCAGTTGCTAAAATCTCACCATTTTCTTCCCATACAAAAGTCTTATCAATAGAAGATGTTTCTTTTTCAGAAAAAGCTTCAATTCCATTGAACCGCAAGAACTTTTGCCACTTGGTGAAATTGCGTTTTAAATGAATGTTAATTTCACGAACTTCCATTAATATTCTCCTAATCGTTATTCTTTTGACTTGCGTAATGTTGAACAGCTTTAGCTACTGTATTTACTACACCATCATCAAATACTCCAGGAACAATTTTTTCAGCTGTTGGCTTAGAAATCATATTTGCTAATGCAGAAGCAATTGCTTTTTCAAGGCCGAAATCAACTTTATTTAAATCAGCTGATAATAATCCTTTATATAACCCGGGAAATACCAAAATATTATTTACTTGATTTGGATATTGACTTGAGCCAGTTGCCATTACTGCTACATCTGCATCTTTTGCAATTTGAGGATCAATCTCAGGCTTTGGATTTGCAAGTGCAAAAATAATTGGATTTTGAGCCATTGATTTAACCTGTTTTTCGCTTAATACATCAGCATCAGAAAGCCCGATAAATACATCTCGATTTTTTACTGCCTCATCTAAGCTTCTATACGATGTTTGATCAGCACTTTGTTTTACTAAATCTGTTTGATAATGATTATAATTTTGACTATCAACATGCACTGGTCCATCAATATCAACAAATGTAATATTTTTAATACCTGCCGCAAAAAGTAATCGAGCTGTTGCAACTCCTGATGCTCCAACTCCATTAATTACAACTTTCAAATCTTTCAGATTTTTCTTTACTACTCTAGCGGCATTAATTAATCCAGCCAAAACAACGATTGCTGTTCCTTCTTGATCATCATGGTAAACTGGAATATTAACTGCTTTAGACAATTTCTCTTCAATCTCAAAACAACGAGGTGCTTTAATATCTTCTAAATGAAAACCCGCAAAAGATTCCTGCATATTCTTTAATGTTGCCACAAATTCATCGACAGGAACTTGCTCAACAGTTAAAGGTAGTGCATTAACATTAGCTAAATCCTTATAAAGTAATGCTTTCCCCTCAACAACTGGAAGACCACCGGCCGGGCCAATATTTCCTAATCCCAAAACAGCAGAGCCATCAGTTACTAATGCTACAAGTTTTCCACTAAGGGTATATTTATCCTTTAGTTCGGGATAACGTTCTATAAGCTTAGAGATTACCGCAACTCCTGGAGTATATGCTTCACCTAATTCTTTTCGATTTTTCACTTCAAATTGAGGTGCAATATTAAGTACTCCTTGGTTCTTAGCATGCATTGAGAGTATTTCTTTATCTTCCATTTGTCGAAAGCCTCCTCATTTCATTATTAATATCTTACCACCTTTTTTTAAAAATTAAAATAATTACTGTATTTTTTAAATATTTAAAAAAATAATGATATACTTAAAACAACATTGAGCATGAAAGGAATAAAAATAATGAACTCACAGCATCAACAATTACTCGGTAATCTTGCACAAGATTATTACCTTAGCAAAATGGCAATTAGTGATATTTCTAAAAAATATAATCTTAGTCGCTACCTCATTATGAAATACCTTGATGAAGCTTTTTCAAGCGGGATTGTTGATATAAGCATTCATACAGATTATGACCGAAATGCCCAACTAGAACGCGAATTATCAAATAGTTTTGATATAAGAAATGTCTATGTTATTAAAGATCCAAGTAACCCCTTGGACCGCGATAAAATCATTGCTAACTTTGCAGCTAATCAAATTCAATCTCTTATTAAAGAATATAAAACAATCGGATTATCGTGGGGGGAAACAATTTATACTGTTCTTGATCATTTCAGCAAACACTCTTCCCGTAATTTAGTTTTCACACAATTTATGGGTGAAAATATGAAATATAAATCTTCTGCCGCATCAATGCGAATGGTACAAAAAGCTGCATCCAAATATGATTGTCCTTATTACACCATTCCCGGACCACTTTATATTCTTAATGACGAAGCAAGAAATGACCTATATTCCGAACCGCCTTTTACAGAAGCATTTAAGGTTGCCAATAAAATGGAAATGATTGTTTGTGGATTAGGCACTCTCCAATCAATAGACAGTATCCCTGCTTGGCATGATTATAAAGAAAAGTTATTTAAAGGAGTTAGTTTAAACCAAATTGCTGGAATGGCATTTGGTCGTCCATACGATATTAACGGTAACTTTCTAATTCATCCCAATAACGATAAAACTCTCTCTATCCCTTTAAATAAAATTCTTAACGTTCCTATACGCTTTGCTATTGTTCAACGCAAATCAAAATATCAAGCCGCTTTAGGAGCCCTTCGTGGAGGTTTATTTACTGATATGATACTTACAGAATCAATCGCTTTACGAATTATTGAGGAGATATAAAAAAAGACCTGACAAATTGCCAGATCTTTTTTTATTACCATAAACCAATAACTTTCATCCATACTGTTCCGATTCCGATAAATACTACCAGATAAAGAAGACCAAGGATAAAGTTCATTCGCCACCAGTCACTCTGCTTAACGTAACCTGTACTGAATAAAGCAGAAGCAGGACCGTTAGCGTAGTGAGTAGTTGAACTATAAGCAGCAGCAGTCAATGAAAGAAGCATTGCTGCTAAGAATGGTGGAACACCGGCTGAAATCGCAACTCCAAGGAATCCACTAAACATAGCAGTAACTTGGGCTGTACCAGAAGCAAATAGATAGTGACTGTAGAAGTAAATCAGTACTAATGCAATCATGATTACAAACCAGTTCATTCCACTAAGTGAATGACTAACAGTCTTTGAGAACCATGGAATAATTCCAAGCTTGTTTAATTCTCCAGCAAGGAAAATTAAGATTGAGAACCAGAGAACAACGTTCCAAGCACCAGTTTCATTTAAAACATCTTTAGTAGTAAGAATACCTGTTAAAAGCATTAATACAACGGCAATAAATGCAACTGTCATTGCATCCATTCCAATGAAGCTTGAAATCATCCATAAAACGATTGCGATTGCAAAAATAACTAACATTAATTTTTCAGAAAGCTTCATTGGCCCCATTTCAGCTAGTTGACTATCAGCTAACTGACGAGCATCCGGTGTTTCCTTAATTTCTGGTGGATACATCTTGTAGATGATCCATGGAATCAATGCTAAAAGAATAACACCAGGAAGTAAAGCAGCTAAGAACCATGAAATCCAAGTAATGTTAACACCCAGCTCTTTTGCAAGCCCAACAGCAACAATGTTTGGTGCCATTGCAGTCATAAACATCGCACTAGTAATAATATTGACATGAAATTCAGTGAATAATAAGTAAGAACCCATCTTCCGTTCTGTTCCATCTTTTGGTGATGAATGGAACGTATTTGAAAGAGCATCAATAATCGGTAAAACAATACCACTAGCACGTGCCGTGTTACTTGGTGTAGCAGGCGCTGTAACAAGATCAATTCCCATTAAAGCATATCCTAAACCAATTGATTTTTTACCAAAATAACGAACAAATAGTAAAGCTACTCGGTTTCCTAAACCAGTCTTAATAAATCCACGGGCAATTAAGTATGCCATTGCAATAGTCCAAGGAGTACTATTTCCAAAAGCAACTACTGCTTCTTTCATCGGAGCAATTCCTAGTAAAACCGTGAGTGTAAAACCAATTAATGCAACCCCAGCAATTGGCAATGGCTGAGTAATACATCCAACAATCGTTGCAATAAATAATGCTAACAAGTGCCAAGCTACAACGCTAATTCCTACAGGCCGGACTGGAGTACAAAGCCAAATGATAACTCCAACAAGTACCGGCCAGATAAATCCTTTATAATTTACCTTTGATAATCCCATTAGATTATTTCTCCCTTAATAATTAAACTTTCACACCATCTAAGACATCTTTCATCTTAGCAGCAGAGTATTTTAGTTTTTCGATTTCTGTATCCGAAAGTCCGTAATCAATGACTTTTTCTATTCCTGTTCGATTAACAATTGCAGGTATTCCAAGATACAAATCATTAATCCCATATTGACCCGTTAGAGGAGCTGATATTGGGAGCATGATGTTACGATTTTCAATAATCGCTTTTACAATATAAGCAAGATATTTAGCTACTCCATAGAAAGTAGCTCCTTTTCCTTCGATAATCTTACCACCACGTTCTTTAACTGCTTTTTCAAGTTCGCTATAGTCCTGAACAGTTAAATCAGTAACTTCTTTTAACGGTTTTCCATTAATAGTAGCTTCATCGAATGCACCAAACGATGTATCTCCATGTTCCCCTAAAACTAAAGCATCAATTTCATTTACTGGAACATTTAACTTTTCAGATAAAAGTACATTCAATCGAGCTGTGTCTAATGAAGTACCAGTTCCGATAACACGATGCTTAGGGAATCCAGAGAGTTGTTGTGTCACTATAGTTAAAATATCAACAGGATTACTTGATACAACAAAAATGCCGTTGAATCCACTTTCAACAATTGGGTTAACAATAGTTGAAAGAATCTTTGTGTTCTTTGAAACAAGATCCAAACGAGTCTCTCCTGGCTTGCGTGGAACTCCAGCAGTAATAACTACAACATCAGCATCAGCAGCATCAGAATAATCCCCCGCATGAATGTTGACTGGACTAGTTAGTGGAGTAATATCTTGTAAATCCAATGATTCTCCTGTTGCCTTCTCTTTCTTTAGGTCAACAATAACTAATTCATCAATTTCTTGTGTTGTTTGAAGGAGTGAGAATGCGAATGATGATCCTACAGCTCCATCACCAACAAGCACAACTTTATGATGATGTCCTAACATAAAATTTTCCTCCAAATAATATACAAATAATTGCTCTAGGCAGTTTCTCACTGCCCATTATTTTTTACTTTAAGCCACGGGCGTAAACAGTTACTTGTTGACCTGCTTGTCGTCCAAAGACAATTGTTTCTGCAATTGAGTTACCACCAACACGGTTATTACCATGTAAACCACCAGCAACTTCACCTGCAGCGTATAATCCCTTGATTACATCCCCATTACCATCAAGCACTTGAGTCTTTGTATTAATATGAATACCACCCATAGTGTAGTGAATTGCAGGTGCAATATGAATTGCGAAGAATCCTGGCTTAGTAATTCCACGGTCCATTCCTGTTGTCCGATGGAATTCTTTATCATCATGATTTTCAACAGCTTCATTCCATGTTGCAACCGTCTTCTTCAAGTTTTCAGGATCCATGTTGAGGTTCTTTGCAAGATCCTCAATCGTATCGCCATGAACAACAAGACCAACTTTATCGTAGAATTCAATTGCCTTAACATGATCACGAATACCTTGATCAAAAATCAAGTAAGCACTGTGTTCTGGAAGGGAAGTAATTGCATTGGCACAAATCTTTCGGGTATTCAATTCGTTAACAAACCGGTTACCTTCAGCGTTAACCATAATTGCCCCTTCACCACGGACAGCTTCACCAATTAAGTAAACATGAGGATTATCTTGTTGAACAGTTGGGTGAACTTGTACAAGGTCCATTTGCATTAATTCACCGCCAACGCCTTCAGCAAGCTTCAAACCATCACCAGTTGCTCCTGGTTGGTTGGTAGTCTTGTAATCAGCAAGGTCAGGGCGGAACCGCTTCATGTATTCCTTAGAAGCACCAAATCCACCAGTAGCTAAGATAACAGCCTTTGCGTGAACGGTTTTAATCAGGCCATCAGCATTAGCTTCAACACCGATTACCTTGCCTTCATCATCTTGTAAGAGCTTGTTAACTTTAACCTTGTTGAATACTGGAATGTTTTCCTTTTGAACAACTTCCAATAAACTCTTTACTAAGAAACCACCAATTGGCGCCATACTTGCTGGACGGTGAGTACGCTTACGAGACATTCCACCAGTAATTGTAATGTCATCAAGCTTAATCCCATGATCAGCTAACCAGTCGATTGCTGGGGCTGTGTGATATACAAAGTAACCTAGCATATCCTTGTCGTTTAGACGTCCACCATCTTGGTATGTTTCGTGGTAGAAATCGGCAACGTTATCAATTACTCCATGTTGTAATTGCACGTTGGTTTCAGCGGCGTTCATTCCTGAAGAAGCCCGGTTAGTATTTCCACCAAGCTCTTCTTCCTTTTCAAGAACAACCGTCTTCATTCCCAATTCGTTTGCTTGAATTGCTGCGGAAAGACCTGTTCCACCAGAACCAATTACAATAACATCGTAATCATTATCTAATTTGCTTACAGATAATGGTTGGAATTTTTCAGCCATGATATTGCTCTCCTTTTAATTATATTTAAATGTATTAACAGTCAAAAAGAGTGGAACAAGTTCTTTTTATTGCTTATTTTCACTCTTGCCAAAATTGGCATCCTAAATTTCAAGAATAAGTTAGCCACTGGACTCAAATAAATAATACTGACCAATTGATTATTGGTTGATGGAGCTGTGATATCTCTTGGTAGAAGGCCTTACGATAGATATCCATTGACGAATGTCCATTAAACATAGCTCGTGGATAGTGATTCATCCAATCATTAGTCGCTATGATCTGAGCACTACTATAGTTATTTATAGCTTCACCTTTGGTAATCTCCTTGCGGAGAAACCGGTTATTGATCTCATTGGATCCACGTTCCCAAGGGGAATACGGATCAGCATAGAAAACATGATCGTGAACTTGTGTTAACTCACTAAATTCTGAACCGTTGTCAGAGGTTATTGTCTTAAAGATGCGATAGTAAGCATCTGTGCCCATTTTCTGGCGTAAATTTATAAAGAACTGATTTACTGCATGCGCAGTTTTACCAGCAATTTTACTCGTGATATTAACTCGTGAAAGGCGATCAGTCATTACTAGTACAACACTGTCATTACCGTTTTTCTGTCCCTGAACTGTATCTAGTTCCCAATGGCCAATTTCGGACCGTTGGTCCGCAGTTTGAGGTCGTTGAGCAATATTAGGCCCTAAGCACCTTTTAGCTTGCGGATGAGTTCGATGATGCTTACGTTTAGGTTTTTCAAAGAGGTCTAAATTGGACGTACGAAGCACACCCTCATTAATCCATTGATATAAAGTTACAACCGACTTTGGGATCAGGGTGCCATCATTCATTAAATCTCGAGCCTTATAAATAACCGCTTGTGGGGAGTAATGGTGGTCGTCAAACTCACCAAGCATTAGCTGATCAGCTAATCGTAAAAATTGCTTTGAAGAATAATATAAGCGACGACGACCAGAATGGCGGTGATGTTCAAGATATGTGGCCTGACCAGCTTCATAACTATAGATGTAGTAAGAATATTCGTAAATTTTACCATTAGATTTTTGACGACGAAGTTGGCGGACCGTACCACGGTTGAGCTCGTTATTAATTGTTTGATGATTAACTCCTAATTGGCGACCAATTGCGCGATTGGAAAGTCCTTGCGACTTTAAAGTCGCAATCATCACACGTTCTTCTTTAGTAAGATGAGCATTCTTTTTATGAGTAGTCAATAAACTAGTAGACATGGTATCATTTAAGTGCGTCATTTGACGGACATCCTTTCATATAGGTTTGGTTCACTTAATATGATACCTGATGTCACGCCGAATGGCGTTTTTTATTTACCACCAACTGGGTGGCTAACTTCATTCTATAATCCACCCCAAAATTGGCATTACTTTTAACTCAATTCTTATTTATCCTGATCAACGTTGGTCATCTTAAGCATGTCCATCCATTCATCGTATTGTTCTTCAGTAAGCTTACCAGACTTCAAAGCAGCTTCTTTTAATGTGCTACCAGCTTTATCAGCAGCTTGAGCAATCTTAGCACTGTCATGGTAACCAATGTGTGGTGACAAAGCAGTAACAGTCATCAATGAATTATCAACTAATTCTTCCATCCGCTTTTCATTAACTGTCATTCCGTGGATCATCTTGTCAGCAAATCCAGTAATTGTTCCAGTTAATAAGTCAGCTGATTCGAGGAATGCATCAATCAATACTGGCTTGTAAACATTCATTTCGAAGTTACCTTGTGATGAAGCCATTGTTACTACAGTATCGTTACCGAACACCCGTAAAGCAGCCATTGTTACAGCTTCTGCTTGAGTTGGGTTAACCTTTCCTGGCATGATTGATGAACCTGGTTCGTTAGCTGGGATATTTAATTCACCGTAACCAGCACGTGGACCAGAAGCCAAGAAACGAATATCTTGAGCAAGCTTGAACATGTCAGCTGCTAATGTCTTCAAAGCACCGTGAACAACATTTAAACCAGAGTGGTTAGCTAAACCGTAGAACTTGTTTGAATCAGCAGTTAAGTTTAAGTCGTAAACTTCGCTAAGTTTTTCAGCAATCTTTTCAGACATTCCTTCTGCAGCATTCAAACCAGTACCAACAGCAGTACCACCAATTGCCAATTCATCTAATGTTGGTTCCAAAGTCTTAATGTAATCAAGGTCATGTTCTAAGAAAGCAATGTAACCAGAAAGTTCTTGACCAAATGTCAATGGAACAGCATCTTGCAAGTGAGTACGTCCAACTTTAACAGTCTTCATGTACTTCTCTTCCTTAACCTTTAATTCATCAATTAAGTGTTGAACAGCTGGCTTCAACTTATCAAGCGCTTCTAAAGCAACCACATTCATTGCAGTTGGGAATGTATCGTTTGAACTTTGACCCTTGTTAACATCATCATTTGGTAAGATTTCAATGTCAGGGTTAATTTCATGAGCCTTGTGCGCAACAACTTCATTAGTGTTCATGTTGGTTTGGGTACCAGAACCAGTTTGGTAAACCTTTAATGGGAAGTCCTTCCGCAATTCTTCATCACTTAATGCGAGTAATTCATCAATCGCTTTAACGATTAGATTACCCTTTTCTTCAGAGATAGCTTTAGTTTCCATATTAGCTTGGGCCGCTGCCTTTTTAATGTTCAATAGAGCACGGATGATTGCTAATGGCATGTATTGACCGGTTGGGAAGTTATTCCGACTCCGTTCTGTTTGTGGTCCCCATAATGCTTCAGCAGGGATTTTAACAGGACCTAACGTATCTTCTTCAGTACGGTATTCTGACATCTCAAAAACCTCCAATATATTAATTGAGCAATTTTATCTTGTGAAATGTTACACATCATTTACACGTATATCCTACCTTGTAAGTAAAGCTATAGTCAAATCTTTAATTTTCAATAAATTTCACTTATAGCTATTGCCTTACCAACTGTTATAATAGCTTTTTTGAATTACGCTTGCAAAAGTTTCACAAACTTCCATACAAAAAAACACCTAAGATTTTTTAATTTCTTAGATGCTTTTCTATTTTTGTCTAACAATCTGGTTTTATTATTCACAAAGATGAAAGTTGCTTGATTAATATCGCGGCTTCCAAATTTTTTCTGCTACTGCCTTCTTCGCATCGGTAATTCCATCGCCTGCTAAGCCTTGGTCGATAGCAGATTCGGCTACTCGTTCAGCCACTCGCTTAGAAAATTCTGTTAACTTAGAAACAGGAGGTAATACAGCTGCTCCTGGTTTTTCTGGGTCAACTAAGCCACTTAAAGCATGAGCAGCTGCAGCAAGCATATTATCATTTAACACTTTAGCTTCAGCAGCCAAGGCGCCAAAACCAACTCCAGGATAAATTAACGCATTGTTAGCTTGACCAATTTGATAAACGGTTCCATTATACTCGATATCTTTAACCGGAATTCCCGTCGCAATTAATGCCTTTCCATCAGTCCATTTGAGAAGGTCGGCTGCTTTTGCCTCTGCTAACTTAGTTGGGTTAGAGAGCGGGAAGATAACAGGCCATGAAGTATGGGCTGCCATTTCCTTTACAACCGCTTCATCAAAACTTCCTGGCTGAGTGGACGTACCAATCATTACTGTTGGGTGAACAGCTTTAACAACCGCAAGTAAATTAGTTAATTCATCAGCATTAGCAAATTCGCTCCGTTGACGGGTAAATGGCTTTTGCTTTGGTGTTAAGCCTGGCGTATCTTTAAATAATAATCCTTGCTTGTCAACAAGGTAGAAGTGCTTCTTTGCTTCGTCCGGTGTCAGGCCTTGACGGATCAATTCGTCATAAAGCATCTTAGCGATCCCCATTCCAGCAGTACCCGCACCGAATGTTAAGAATGTTTGATCCGTTAACTTTTCTTTTGAGATATTCATGGCTCCTAGCACACCAGCTAAGGCAATAATTCCGGTTCCTTGAATATCATCATTAAAGGTCAAAATCTTATCCTGGTACTTATCAAGAATCCGTGCAGCCGTTCCCCAACCAAAATCTTCAAAGTGTAATAAACTCTTAGGGAACAATCCTTCAACTGCATCAACAAACTTATCGATGAAGTCAAAGTAAGGTTGTCCCTCAACCCGCTTAATTCGATTTCCTAGGTAATTAGCGGACTTCAACAATTTTTCATTATTAGTCCCTGCATCAATAGAGACCGGGAGAACTTGGGATGGATCAATCCCAGCCGCTGCCGTGTAAACCATTAATTTTCCAACAGAAATGTCAACCCCATTTACACCCCAGTCACCAATACCAAGGATTCCTTCAGCATCTGTAACAACAATAAGGCGAATATCACGACCATCGGCGGCATCAACAAGTTCCTCTTTAATTAAGTCAGGATGCTCAATGCTCAAATATGCAGCATCTTGCGGCTTAATGTAACGTTCATTATATTGCTCAATCGCCTCAGCAATTACGGGATCATACACAACCGGCATAAACTCCGCAATATGTTTTTCCATCAAGTAGAAGAAAAGCGTACGGTTAGTATTGAATACTTCCATCAATAGATGACGTTGTTCAATCCGTGAGTTCTTAGATTGATATAACCGGTAGATTTCGTCTGCCTGTTCCTCAATCGTTCTTACACAAGATGGTAACAAGCCTAATAAACCATACTTTTTTCGTTCTTCAATTGTAAAAGCAGTTCCCTTATTCTTAAAGGGATCATTCAACATTTGCATTCCTTTCCGCAACATTATCGCTTATCCTTTACCTTTTATCTGTTTCAACAATCTTAGAGTAATTCCAGCGCTAGTTTATAGTCAAATATATGCTATGATATAAATAAAATTGATAATACCCCTTATAATCACTGACAGAGAGGCATTTACTATGAAATTAAACGACCTAAAATATTATCAAGCACTGGTAAAATATAAAAATTTTTCGCAAGTTGCAGCAAAATTTAATGTCAGTCAGCCCACTATTACAATGGCTATCCAACGACTAGAAAAAGATTTTGGCACGTCATTTTTTGTTCGCGACCATGTCCATAAACAATTGCATATCACACCGACTGGTAAGCAATTTGCCGTTCACGTTGACGTTATCTTAAACGAATTAAGGATTTCCCGCCAAGAAATCAATCAAGCTGAATCGTCCAGTATTCGCTTTGCCCTGCCACCCATTATCGGTAATTACTACTTTCCGCCATTGACCCCACTATTAATGCGAGAAGGCCTCTTAAGCCACTTGGAAACCTCTGAGCATGGTTCTAAGGAAATTCTCAAGATGCTTAAACATGGTCACCTTGATTTGGCATTGCTCGGATCGCTTAACCCCCCTAAGGGAAGTGGGGCTAAAAACCACTGAATTAGCTGAGTATCCCTTTAAGATTATCGTTAGCAAGCGCCATCCCCTCGCTGCTAAAAAGGAGATTGATTTTGCTGCTCTCAAAAATGAACGCTTTATTGTCCCTGATACTGAATTCTTTCATGAGCAAGCCTTTAAGCAAATCTCTCATTTGGCTCATTTTCGTCCCCAAGTCATCTACCGAACTGCCGACATTCACGTTATCAAAACCATGGTTGCAGAAAATCTTGGAATTGCTTATTTAACAAGTTTGGCGATTACTCCAGAAGATAACATCCATTCCATAAATGTTACTAGCCCGTTAAAACAATCATTTCTCCTGTCAGCTGTTACTCGTTCAACCGAATTATTAACAGCCCCCAAGCAAAAACTATGGGATCTCTTAACTGCAAAAAAGGAATGAGAGTGGGAAATAACCTCCTCGACAAGGCGGTGGGCTAAGCTAGGACGGTGATTAGCACGGCACGGGCTGATCATCGTCCGTACTTATACTCGAGCCTTGTGGCGACGCGAAGCTAGTTCCACGTTATATTTCTATTGTTCATAAAAGTAGTAGAGGCTGAGAGAAAACAAAAGTTTTCTCCTAGCCTCTATTCCTTTTTATTACTTTTCTTTTTCAATCTTAATTGTTTTTATAATAACGTCTTTCTTAGGCTTATCCATCGCATCCCGCTTAACCTTGCTGATCTTTTCGACAACATCCATCCCGGATAATACTTGGCCAAATACGGTATGGTGGAAATCAAGCCACGGTGTACCGCCATGTTTTTCGTAATAATCAATAATCTCCTGCGGGTACCCAACGGCCTTCATTTGATCAATCATATTTTCTGGAACATGTTCATTAGTGACAATAAAGAATTGACTGCCATTTGTGTTCGGACCAGCATTAGCCATTGAAAGAGCACCAGTGAAGTTAAATAGTTCTTCAGAAAACTCGTCTTCAAACGGGTGACCATAAATACTTTCGCCACCACGGCCGGTTCCAGTTGGGTCGCCACCTTGAATCATAAAATCCGGGATAACCCGGTGAAAAATTACATCGTCATAATAATTTTTCTCTGCTAATTTAACAAAGTTTTCAACTGTTTTAGGTGCGTATTTTGGAAAAAGTTGGGCCGTAATTGTTCCCATTGTAGTTTCAATTACTGCTTTTGGTCCTTCAACTTCATCCAATGATAATTGGGGATATTTCATAAATAAAGCCTCCTCTTTTCTCTTCTAAACCTCTCTAACCATCTTAGCAGGAATCAGAAGGAAAAGGCAATTATTAGTCCTCACTAACACGTAATACACAAGCTCCCTTAATATCACCGTGCTTAACATAGCGTAATGCTTCGTCAGCCTTTGCTAGTGGATATTCGTGTACTTCAGGATGGATATTGAGACGGTCAGCTAATGTTAAGAATTCTTCCCCATCACGACGGGTATTGCTCTCAACACTCGTTAATGTCTTCTCGTGGAATATTTCTTTTTGGTAATTCATCGTTGGAATATCAGTCATATGAATGCCAGCTAAGGCCAAAGTCCCACCTGGAACTAAACTAGCTAAGGCTGGTAATACCATATCACCAACTGGCGCAAAAATGATTGACGAATCCAAAGGAACTGGCGCGGGGTCATAGGAGCCTTGAACAGAAGCACAACCTAATTCTAGGGCGAATTTCTTTGCGGCCTCACCACGTGTAAAGACATGCACTTCAATTCCCTGGGCAAGTGCAATCTGGGCCGTAATGTGCGCTGAGCCACCGAAGCCATATAACCCTAAGCGGCCACCAGCGGGAACATTGGCACGTTCAAAGGCCCGATAACCAATAATCCCTGCACATAATAATGGAGCTGCCTCTAAAGAATCAAACTTTTCCGGAAGCCGATATGCAAATCCTTCTGGAACCGTGACATATTCTGCATAACCGCCATCATGATCCCAACCGGTATAAAGTGAATGAGGACAAAGATTCTCATGACCTGACCGGCAAAACTTGCATACACCACAAGCATGCCGAAACCATGGAATCCCAATTCGCTCACCAAGCTTAAATCGTTGTGTCTCTGGTCCAAAGCCGACAACTTTACCAACAATCTCATGACCAGGAGTAACGTGTTCGTGGTGAACCGGCAAGTCTCCTTCAGTCACGTGCAAGTCCGTATGACATACTCCACACGTCAATACCTTAACAAGGACTTCTCCCCGTTTAGGAGTCGGCACGGGCTTTTCGGTAAATTCGATTGGTGATTCCTTACCATCAATCGGCCCAGGAGTTGTGACTGCCCAAGCCTTCATTGTTTTCGGAATAGCATTTTCGCGTTTTTCCATCCTTAAAGACCTCGATTAATTAAATATTTCATTCTCTATTGTAGTGCTTTTTATTCATAAGAGCGGCGTATTTTTTCAATTTGACGAGACCATTGATCCTTAAATTTTGGAATGTTTAACGGCTCATTAATAGCTGGATCATCTTTTGCCGCTTGACTCAGTCCTTCTACTCCTCCGATATCATCCAAGATTCCAGTTCCAAACCCGCCGACAATTTTGGGACTAGTATGAGCTGGAAGTCGTTTCGGCTTTACTTCCTCAAACTTAATTTTAAAGTTCCACATATCACCAAAGTCATATATTAGGTTATATTCATGGTCAAGATTACAATCGCCTACCCAACTTTGAGTAATATCTTTTGATTGACCAAAGCCGCTATCAAGAATCGGCAACTGATAGTGAGTATTTCCCTGATGCAATTCAAATAAGTGGTGCCCGTCCGCGTTAAATGCTGCTAAAATTGCAAAGCACAACATATCCAGACGCGTATCACCGCTGACAGTAAATCGCCGCCACATTTTAGGATGATAATCACTAAGCTCAACATAAATAGTATATTGCTTATTAACATATTGGATTGCATGCTCGCGTTGATTCCTTACTTGCCGCTGCATATCACGAATTATACGTTGCAGGTGGTACATCCGCTGTTTAGAACCAAGATCTTTTATCCCCTGACTAATTGCTTGAACAAACAAATCGTAATCTTCACTAGAGAAGAGATCTTCTGCCCGTAAAAACTTCCCAAATTCGCGAAAGGCATCACTTTTAGAATGAAAGCCGGTATCAGTAGGACGATCATTATGTAGTTTTTCATAGTTAATTAAATAGTGATAGACCAAGGTAATATCATCAAGAACAGATTCGCCCAGAGCTTCACAGTAACCGATGTAATCTGCGGCACAATCCAAATCCCGATCAACGATGCTCTCGCTTTTTCCACGACTTTCTAAATAACCTTGATAATCATCTAAAATCTTTTCTCCCACCGCTGTTGCATTCATGATATCGTTAATTGAAAGTGAGCGGTAAAGATAGCGACGGTTATGTTCATTAAGTTTAGGATGAGTAGCCACCTTAAAGTCCGTAACTGAATAGTCTTCAAAAATATCCATTACGACATATTCTTCGTCCGTTGTCTTATTAGTAATCCGTGTCTGTTCCGCTAATTGAAGTGCAATTTCAGCATTGGTTGGGTCTTTTTCCCAATCAATAATTGAATTAGGCCCCATCATGAGGTTCTGATACACCTGCAATTGCTGTTGAGTTTCTGGCTGAATTTGGCGTGTAAATACTACTTTGCTAAATTGAGCATCACGAATCATCCTAATTTTTGCATACGGAATTGGCGAAACTTCTAATAAACTTAAGAATTCACGTTTAAATGCCGCAATAAAAGAGCGTGAGTCATTAAAGCGTTGAGGATAGCGTACAATAATTGGCAACGACATTAAGTTATTCATAATAATCATGAATTCCCCAGTAACACGAATTGTCCAAACATTTGTCTCTAATAGATCAGATGGAGCAATCACCTGTGAATTAATATGCAAATGTTGGGCAAGTGAATTTTCCACTGCAATAATCACTCTATCAACTCCTCCTATAATTTTGCTTATATTAATTTTATTTTGAAAAGCATTATTTATCAACTTAATTAAACCATATTTACAAATAAATTAGAAGATTTAAAATAAGACATAAGTATTGTCTCTGAAAGGATGCGCAACTTTTGATTAATCAAAATCTCGATATCTTTGACTTACGAAAAATTCAAATCAATAAAACTAAAGCTGAATTGGAAAATAATGGTAAACGGCAGCAAAAAGAGGTCTCTAGTAACATGTTAGGAACCTTCACGCCAGTTGATCGGGACCCCGTTAAAATAATTCAGATCACTGAAGCCAACATGATCCCCGAGTTGCTTCCATTGCGCCACCAAAGAATGATTGCCAGTCGCTTTTCATTTTTCCGTGGAACTGCCGAATTAATGGAACATGACCTTAAACGACAGGCTCAAAGCAATCTTCCCATAATTATCTGCGGGGATGCCCATGTAAATAATTTTGGCTTTTACGCCTCCCCTGAACGTAAGCTTCTCTTTGGTCTTAATGACTTTGATGAAGCTCGAATTGGAAATTGGGAAAGTGATTTGAAACGGTTATTAGTTAGTGCTGAACTAGCGGGCGAAGAAAACGGTTTTGATCGCAATGACCTTTACCACCTCCTTCAATTAACGACTAAGACCTACCGCCATACTATCAAAAGCGCCAATAAGATGAGCCTTTCCCAACTGTTTTATTTTTCATTTGCCTATGAAGACATGGGAAAAGCTATTGAGTCTTTTGGTGATATTTCAACGCAAATGCAAACAGTCCTTAATAAGGTTCTTAAAAAGAGTCAGCGTAGCAATTCAGAAGAAATAATCCAAAAAATGGCGACTATCAATAATCAAGGGCATCTTGTTTTTCGGGATAATCCACCACGCGCACGTCATCTTAGTGCTGTGCGTTACCAACAGATTGTTAAAGGATATAACAAATATCGCGAAAATGTTCGGCAAGATGTTCGGGTTCTTCTCGCAAACTTTCACATTTCCGATATTATCCGCTATAGTGTCGGGGTTGGCAGTTTTGGAACACGATGTTACTTAATCATGCTTACTGGCAATGATAATAGCCACATCGTTTTACAAGTTAAAGAAGCTATGCCATTGCGTTATAACTTACTTTCCCTCCCCGTACAGCAAGCGATTAGAAATGGAGGAATCGCTGGTCAAAGAATTGTAACAGCACAACGGGTTCTTCAATCCTCATCCGATCGCTTTTTAGGAAGCACTACTTTCGGCGGTCGCAGTTATTACATTCGACAGTTCCGGGATATGAAAGAATCAATTAATGTTAATAAGCTTGACTTTGAAAGTTTCCAATTCTACTGCCAAACGTGTGCTTACTTGCTAGCGATGGCTCATTTCCAAAGTCCCACCGCACCGATGATCCGTGGTTATTTAAAACACCAAAAGATATTAGATACTCTTTTACCAAATTGGGCTTTAAAGTATGTAGATCAGGTCACAGCAGACTATGAACAATTCAAATTGGCAATTGCTAAAGGAAAACTAATAAATTAACTGTATTAAAAAAGGACTTGCATTCATCGCTTTGCAAGTCCTTCTTTAATACTATTTATGTTCGTTTAATTTTTGCCGATATTCCGCTCTCGTCATTTTAACGGGAGCATCCTTTTGTTCTTTTGCAACTCTTTCCTGTGATGGTTTGAACTTGTTTTTCTTGGTAATTTTGATATCACCATAACTTGTTGAAATGGTGGTATAAAGCGGTTGTTCTAGGGGTTGATGATTTTTCTCTTCTAATTCAACTGCTTTTTTAGCATTTTCCAAATTATTACGGGCTGCCTTTACATTTTCCTTTGCCACCAACAGATTAGCAGAAATCCTGTCTAAATTATTTTGAACGTTTTTCAACAATTGACTGCTTGTTGCAATTGTTGTCCGGTCGCCAATCGTTTGAACACCGGCAAATGTACTTTGAGCAGAAAGTACTGCTTGTTTTGCTTCATGGTACTTTTGATTAAACTTTTCATAGGATTGCTGAGCTTGCTCATAAGTCGCTTGCGCCTGCTTTAACGCTATATTTACATCAGCCATATTTTCCCCTCACTTTTTTGGATATAAACTAAAAGGCTGTGGCAAAGCAAACCTTCGTCACAACCCTCTAGTATGTCCGAGCAAATTATAAAATTAAATCCAAGCTAATAATTGCAAAATATAATTATTAGTATTCGCGTTTCTTACCAGCTAAGCCAAGGCCAAACATAGCAGCTGCAGCACCTAATGCGATTGCAGCAACGCCATTTTCGTTACCAGTTTGTGGTAATGTTTCAGCCTTAGTACCGTTTTGGTTGTTGGCAGCCTTGTATTCAGCACGAGTTACGCTAGTAGTTGCAGCAGCTTTCTTGTCAGCTGGTGTAGTTGGGTTAAGGTAGTAATCCTTAAGAGCACTTACTAATGCTTCGGCTGCATCAGTTTGTGGTGCATTGTAACCTTAAACCTTTTGAACCTTGTTGAGCATAGCTTGAGCAGCATTCAATGCGTTTTCTGCATGGTCAGCCTTTAATTCGTTATATGCTGCAGCAGCATCAGTAGCGAATTCATTGTTTTGGTTGAAGGTATCTTGAGCCTTCTTAGTAGCAGTCTTAGCATCTTCTAATGACTTAGTTGCATCATTTACCTTAGCAGTTGCGTCATCGTATGCCTTTTGAAGAGCAGCTACGTCAGGGTTAGTAGTACCTAACTTGTCAGCAGCGGCAGTTTGAGCATTGCGGGCTTCATCAAGGGCCTTCTGAGCTGCACTTAATGTGTTGTTAGCATTGTTCAAAACAGTAGTTGCCTTTTCTGCATTAGCTGAAGCTTCTTCATAGGCCTTCTTTAAAGCATCAAGGTTAACAGCCAACTTAGCGTTATCAAGAGCAGTCTTGGCTTGAGCTTGTGCACTAAGAGCTGCATCTAATTGTTTTTGAAGGTTAGCTTGGTTAGCATTTGCTTCGTCAAGGGCCTTTTGAGCAGAAACAATTTGTTCATTAGCATACTTTTCATATGCATTAAGAGCATCAACAGCCTTACCCTTGTTTCTGATATATCAATATTTATTCTATAAATTTTGATTAAAAAAATTTTAAATTTCTATTTTTCGTTAGATTAATATATCCTAATTATTTATTATAAGATAATGATAAATGCAAAAAATATAAATATCATTAATGTTCACATTTTAAAATCAGCAATATTTATAAGCTAATTGCATAAGATCACTTGATTAGCAAATTTCGATATTAAGTTTAATTTCTAGCACAAATCCGCTACTAAAAGTTTATGATACTATTTTTCAGAATTTTTTCGCTGATCACTTCCATAACGGTCTTGTTCCTTGATTACACTGCTTTTACGCCGATGCTTATTAATAAAATCCTGTTCAGCAGCAAAAATCATTAAAAAGTCGATAAAATTTTTACTAAAATTCTTTTTAAATTTGTCCCATTTATTTTTGACCATTTTATGTACCTCATAAATATCATCTATCTTTGCTTTTATTTATTCTAGCATATCTATTTTTGTGCAAACGATTGCGTAATTTTAAAATAAAATTGTGGTAAAATAGGATTTGTAAAAGCGCTTACTTCAAGGAGGAAATATTTTATGGAAATATCTAAAGTACCATTTGGAACCTACAAAGGCGATCCAGTAACAAAATACATTTTAACGAACGATAATGGTGTTCAAGTAGGAATTCTTGATTTTGCCGGTTTACTTCAATCTTTTAAAGTTCCAACAAAAGATGGTGGTAAGGCCGATATGATTTTGACTTCTGAAAACCTCGACGAATTTACTAATAATGGCTTTTGTACTAATCGCTTAATCGGCCGGGTTGCTGGACGAATTGCAGATGGTAAGTTCAGTATTAACGGTAAAGATTACCAAATCGAACAAAACGAAGGTAAAAATGCTCTTCATGGTGGAACTAATGGTTTTTACAATCATATTTGGCACGTTGACAGCACAGAAGCAACTAACAATTCTGTTTCAATCACTCTTAGCTTAACCTTAAGTCCTGAAGTTGATACGTATCCTGGTAAGATGCATGTCACTGTAACCTATACCTTAACTAATGACGACTTCCTTTCACTTAAGATGGCGGCTACTACTGATGCAGATACATTGTTCAATCCTACCAACCACACATACTGGAATATGGCAGCAACAAATGTTCCAACAGTTGATCAATTAAAGCTTTATGTCAACTCCGAAAATCACTTAGCCGTTGATGACGGCAAGATTCCAACTGGCGAAAAGATCGCTAACGAAGGAACTCCATTTGACTTTAGTACTCCAACTACAATGGGCGATGCGCTAGAAAAAATGAGTTCAACTAAGGAAAACGGTTTTGACGATATTTGGGAAGTTACTCCTAGTCTCACGAAACCAGTTGCTACACTTGAAGATCCAGAAAGCGGCCGGAAGATGAGTCTTTACTCTGATCGTAATGGCTTAGTTATGTATACGATGAACTCAGATGATGCAGCAGTTTACAATCATGGACAAGTTCATCCCCACCTTGGATTAGCAATGGAAGCGCAAAATCTTTCGGATGCACCTCATCACCCAGAATTTGGTGATATTACTTTACATCCGGGCGAAGAAAAAGCATACACCATTAAATGGCACGTTGAATACTAATTAAATTACCAAGTGAAATGCACTAAAAAAAGAGATCGACAATTTGCCGATCTCTTTTTATGTATTAGGAATTATAAATTAGTCTTTGTCATCTGGGTTATACTTCCCAGCCTTTTGAAGGATTTCCTTTGCCTTTTCAAGGTAGTGGTGTTCTGCACGGAATGCCTTGATCTTGCCACCTTCATCATCGGTAAGAGCTGCTAGCTTTTCATCAAGTTCCTTAAATTCCTTGTTAAGGTCCTTGATAACGCCTTCTTCATCTTCCATGTAAACATAGTGATTTTCTGCTGGATCTTTACGACCTTCGCCAGCACGCTCTTCAAGCTTTACTGCATCTTTGTCTACTTTCCAAGCATGCTTAAGGATTGACTTAATATCCTTAATTGTTTCGTGTTGAGCAGTACGGTGCTTCTCATTGTCAACACTATCTTCAATCTTTGTTAAGTGTCCTTCAGCATCTGCAATCTTCTTTGCAATACGGTCCAAAGCCTTAAGTTGACGTTTTGCGTAATCAGCCATAAATAATTACCTCCTAATATAATAGCTATAATTCCTAATTCACTTTTATTATATTTTTTATAATTTAAATTATACAAATAATACGTCTTAAAATTATAGTTAATTTTATTTTGCAGTAATTACATCGCAAAAAAAATAGATGACTGATAGAAATTCTCCTATTCAATCATCTATTTTTTAAAACATTGACTTTTCAGCAACACTTCGACTTGCACTTACCGGAATATTAAAATCAGGCAATCCAGGAATATGTAACTCAATTGAACCAACTTGTTGATTCTTCTTTATCGGTGCAGTTAGTTGTTTTTGGTGGTCTCCCTGCACTCGTAATGTTGGTTTAGTTGCTTGTAATTTCATGTTCTTTGGAAGCCAAACCGTGGTATTCTTTGTCAACTTAAGATTAGTCTTATTCTTACCATTCTTTACTTTTACGCTGGTGAGTTTGGTTGAAAAATCACTTACTTTTTTGATTTCAACTGGCTGATACTCATCGATTAACTTATTATAAAAGTCTTGCTGCATCTTTGACTGATCATTCCATTCCCCTTTTGTGTGTAAGGCAACTAAGATAATCCGTCGTCCTGCAAAAGTTCCCGTCGATACAATACATTTACCCGCGCGATCAGTATTTCCAGTCTTTAAGCCGTCAATTTCCCCGTTCTTAGGAGCAAAACCGTTTTGCGGTAAAAGAGCATTCACATTTGTCATTAAATATTGTTGGTCTTTAGTTACATCAAAGTTAGCAAACTTTTGCTTTGTAATGTCGAGAGTTTCAGGATAATTTTCAACAAGATACTTTGAGATAAGAGCAACATCTTTAGCAGATAATAAATTCTCGGCGTCTTTATCTACGCTCCTAAGTTTATGCTTTCCTAAGTCCCCGTTAGGCAGCCCAATCATATTGTAGATTTTTATGTCTGTAGCTCCTGCTTTTTTCGCAAATGCTACCATCTTTTTATTAAAGGCTGCTGTACTGCCCGCGTCAGCTAATGCTAATGCTTCTGTACTTCCATCAGCAGATACAAGCATCATCGAATCAACTAACTGACGGACAGTGTATTCTTCCCCATTCACTAATGGAACATTGGAAAAGTGCCAGTCATCCGCCATTTTGGCAACTGCTGGTGTAATCTTAATCTTTTGATCCCATTTTAAATGATGGTTTCGAATGTCTTGTAAAATTACTCCTAAAGTTAAGATTTTAATTACAGATGCAATTGGGTAGCGTTTAGTTGCATTTTTTTGGTATAGAACCTGGTCACTTTCTGCATCAATCGCATAAGCTGCTCGTGCATCCATCTGAAAAGCTGCAGTATCAGCATGCACTTTGGCGAACATCCCCAAGCCATTTAAACAGATGCTAATTATTGCCGTTATCAATAATAATTTGGCAAAAAAAGATTTAACCTTTTTCATTATAACTATTTCTCTCCTTTACACATTTAACTATCATATCCTATTCTGTCTAAAAAAGGTGTAACGATTTGGTAACAATTCAAATGAAATCCTTATTTTTCATTAAATTAAGAAGTTGCACCTTTTAACTTTCAAAATTTATCTGTATTATTAATAAGTATGCTAATTTTAATCAGAAAGGGTCGGTTAAAAAATGCAAAGATCGCAACGTCATCGTCATAAACCGCGCAGGCTTATCTTAATTATTATTGCTATTCTGCTTATTATTATGGGTGTTCGGCACTTCAGCTCGACAAGCGCCCGTCTAAAATCCGCATGGAATAAAATCATCTTCACTTCCAATAATAATGTCAGTATTGCGGTATATTCACCAAAGACCCACCAAATTTATACTTCTAGTAATGCACCCCAGCATAAGTTTCGAACTGCTAGTACAGTAAAGGTTAGTATTTTAGCAGGGATTCTTGCTAAACAACAAAGTCCTCTTACAAGCCATCAAAAATCACTTGCCACCAAAATGATTGAGCAGAGTGACAATGATTCAACTAGCGAATTATTTGAAGATTATTTAGGCGGCAAAAACGGTCTCCAACAAACTTTTGAAAAATTTGGCATGACTCAATCGCGGGCTAATAGCAGTTGGGGGTTAACTGTTACTACCCCGAAAGACCAGGTGAAACTCTTGAATAATATTTTCTATAAATCTAAAGTTTTATCTGACGAAGAAAGAAGCGAAATTCGTGGTTTAATGGGTAACATTGAAAATGACCAAGCCTGGGGGATCTCAGCAAGTAGCGATAATTTCGCATTAAAAAACGGTTGGCTAAATTACGGTAAAGATGAATGGATCGTCAATAGTATTGGTTATGTAAAAAATAGTAACGGAACAGACTACACGATTGCGGTTTATACGGATAAAAATCAATCAATGGCAGCGGGACAACAAGTAATTGAACAACTTGCCCGTGTAACAAAGCCAATATTGGACTAAAATGAATTGATAAACAAAATAGGGGCTGGAAGAAAACGTCAAATTTTCTTCTAGCCCCATTTTTTATAGGTAGTTTATTGAGAGAGATAAAGCGTTTTGGAAAGGAATACTACCTATTTTATTTTGAGAAAGATTACTAATTAATTTGATGACTATTTTTGTTCCATCACTTTTTCACCATTAGCTGTAATAGTGAAAGTCTTGTTAGCAGCATCAGCATCAAGAACAGCCACATTCTTGCCATCCTTATCTTTCCGCGTAACCTTGATAGTTGTTTCAGTTGGTGTTTCCACTTCAATTGAACCATCAAGATCAAAGGCTGCAAATTTATTCCGCCATGCAAGTAAGTCTAAGAGATTCTTAACTACTGGACGTTGAACTTCTTGTGCAACTTCTTCTTTAGTGTAGTAGTGACGGTTGATGTTCCGACCTTCCTTAGTCTTTTCAAGTAATTCAAGGTCATTTGAACCAGCAAGTAAACCAACATAGTAAACCATTGGAATACCAGGTGCAAATACTTGGAATGCACGAGAAAGCAAGTAAGCTTTGTCATCGTCACCTAATGCAGAGTAGTAAGTAGAGTTAATTTGGTAAATATCCAAGTTGTTGTATTCAGCACTTGAGTATTTCCGCTTAACGTTAGCACCAACCTTGTATAATTCATTGGATGCATATTCGATTTCATCATCAGTTAAGATATCCTTAGCATCAACAACCCCAATACCATCATGAGTATCAAGAGTAGTAAATTGCTTCATTGGTGACATCTTTAACCACTTAGCAAGGCGGTTAGTCTTACCAGAGTAAAGGGTATAAAGAGTAGTCATTGGTAAGGTAAAGTCATAGATGAAGAAGTCATGTTGTGAAATCTTTTGTGGAATGGTGTAGTGTTCGTGAATTTCAGGAAGGATGATGGCCTTGTAAGGAGCCAAAATATCTTGAACTTCATTTAAGAGATCCCAGATTTCAGGTTCAACGAAGAAATCATTAGTACCAACCTTCTTAATAGCGTAAGCAAAGGCATCAAGACGAATCATATCTGCACCGTGCTTAACCATGTCAATTAATGTTTCCTTGAAGAATTCGTTAGCTACCTTACTCTTAACATTAATATCAATTTGTTCTTCACCGAAAGTGTTCCATAAGTTTTCAGTAGTACCATCATCAAAGGTAATTTCTTGCTTAGGAGCCTTATCCTTTCGCTTGTAAATTAAATCAACATCTTCTTGAGTTGGACGGTTCTTACCAGCTTTTTCCCAGAACTTTTCCCAACGAATAAAGAAGTCGTTGTACTTAGAATCATTGTGCTTCTTCTTGAAGTCTTGGTACATTTCAGACTTCTTGGAAATATGGTTAATCATGAAGTCAAACATTAAGTAGTAGTCTTCACCTAATGCTTCAACATCATCCCAGTTACCAAAAGCAGAATCAACAACATCGTAACGGTATGGTGCGAAACCACGGTCACCAGTTGATGGGAAGAATGGAAGTAAGTGAACACCGCCGATTGCATCACCGATATAGTTCTTTAATACTTCATGAGTTTCTTTAATATTTTTACCCATTGAGTCAGAGTAAGTAATTAATATTGCTTCATTTTTGATTGGCATAATGATATCCTCCAATAATTTTAAATTTAGTTAGCTTGTTTAGAATGACGAGTTGCAAAGAAAATAATTAAGGCAATAACTATTAGCATTACCCCGTAGATTGGGAATGGTGCGGCAAGATCAAGGCCACTCATTGGGCGACCGACTAATCGATTCATCCATTCAGCAATTGTTGGTGAGAAGAAAGCTCCAAAGTTAAAACCAATCAGTACCATTGAAGTTACTAATGGTTGACGCTTAGCAGGAGCTAAATCCGGCAACAAGTTAAAAATCAACGGAGAAACTAATTGTAGTGGGAAGCCGATTAAAAGCAAACCAATTACTAACATTGCAAAGTTACCGTTTGCGAAGGCAAATAAGAAGTTTGAAATGGCCATTAACCCGAGACCAAGGTAAACAGTGTTAAAACCTAACACTTTATTAATTGATCCGTAGAATAAACCACCAAGCGTTGCCCCAATTAACATTAAGGAAAGGAACATTGATGAACCAGTATAGCTACTTCCCTTAATTGCAACGGTTAGGCCAGGGAAACGATTTTCCATTCCAACATAATCTACAACCAAGAGGAAGGCAAAGAGAACAAGGAGGTAAACTACTGGACTAATCTTTTTAATTGGTTCTTCCACTTCAGTTAATTCTTCAGCAAGATCGTCTTCTGCAACGTTATTATCTTGTGCTTTGCTATCGTCAGGAACACGAACTGCAAAGAAGAAAAGAACAACGAAAGCAAGAAGATAAACGGCAAATGATGCATGCCAACCTGCATAACTAAGAATTAATCCGGCAATTGCAAGGGTACAAGCTTGACCGATTTGTTCAGCCGCAGCACGCCAACCAAGCATTTGAGCTCGGGTTGTACCTTCATACCAAACTGAAATCATCGAAATTGCTTGAGAGTTATATAAACCAAATCCTGCTCCTAAAACTAACCGGGAAATCAAAATCGCAGTGTAGTCATTCGCAAACATAGGAACAATTCCGGCAAGACCAACAATTGTAACCCCGGCCATAATAATCTTTTTATCAGAAATATTGAACCATTGTTGAAGTAATGGTGAAAGGACAACAAAAATCATTACAGCAAATGATGGAGTTGTAACTAAATATTCTGACTGTGTCTGTGAGATTCCGAGTGCCGCCTTTAATTGCGGTAAAGAACCTTGAATGGCATAAGCACTCGTAACCATGAATGAAACTGACAGGAATGCCAATTTGGTAACAAGAGAATTTTTGTTATTCATAATTAGTAGGTACTCTTTCTATAGGTATTTGACAAACGTTTATCATTTCTGTACATCAATAATATACAATGAACTTTTTAAAATGTCAAACGTTTAACAAAGATTTATTACAAAAAATTGTAATCAATTACATTGTTATTATAACGCGCTTTAAATGAAAATAGATGAAAACGGATGAGAACGCTATTTTAGCTCTTTTTTGAACGATTTGTGAACAACTATACATTATATTTTTATAATTTTTTTATTAAAAAAGAGTAAAGCAATGACTAATTCATCGTTTTACTCTTTTTTACTTAATCCACACAAAGCTTCTTGATTGCCTGAGCATAGATTTCCATCGCTTTATACATGTCTGGCAATGGCCACTGTTCATTAGCTTGATGCATATAATCGGGAGTTGTTGGTAACATTCCGCCAAAGGCAACACAATTATTCATGGTTCGAGCAAATGTTGCCCCACCAGAAATTTGTGGTTCAGCATCAACATCCCCAGTTTGTTCTTTATAAACTTTCATCAAAGTTTGCACTAATTTACTGTCTTTTGGAACGTACAGGGGTGCTAAATAATCAAAATGAACATACTTCAAATCATAAGCTGCCACCTGTTTACTTAGTTTTGCTAGTAAATTATCGCGATCGATCGTTACGGGAATTCGTAAATCAATCTGCATTCTTGTTTCATTTTCATTAATCTCAAGACTAGAAATATTGAAAGTTAATTGTCCAGACTCATCGCGAACATCACCGAGAACATTGCTCCCCGTTGCATCTTCCTTAAATAATTTGCCAATAAAATCAAGTGGCTTAAAATCAAAAACATCATCAAGCGCAATCGCTAACCGTAAAACAGCATTCGTTCCTTCCGGTGCCATCATCGCATGAACAGACTTGCCAATAACAGTAATTGAATTACCGTCACTTGTATATTCAAAGCCATACTTATCTAAAGCCGCCTTCACTTCATCCTGCTTTGGACCATCGTACACTGCACTATCAGGGACCGCATTAAACGCATTTTTCAAGTTAATCTTTAGTTGATCTGTTCCTGGACCAACGAGATAAGATTGTTGCAACCCCTTTTCAGCATAAATTAATGGAAATTCAGCATCAGGAGAAATTCCACTATCAATTGGCGCTTCCTTTTTATTATATTCAGCAATTCCACGCCATAGAATTTCTTCATCAGTTCCATAAATAAAACGAATTCGTTGATTGAAGTGATAACCTTGATCCATCAATGCTTTAACAGCATATAAAGCTGCAATTCCTGGACCTTTATCATCTTGTGACCCTCGTCCATAAACTGCACCATTGATTACTGTGCCTTTAAATGGATTATGTTTCCATTTGCCTAAATCGCCGGCAGGAACCGTATCAAGATGACAAATTACACCAAAAATTTTGTCCCCACTACCAACTTCTGCATAGCCATAGTACCCGTCTGGATCTTCATAGGTCTTAAAACCTAATTCATCACAAATCTTCATCATTTCATCGAGGGCGTTACGAATTCCTTTGCCAAATGGTGCGCCTTCTTCTGCTGGTTGATTATATGATGGAACAGAAATTAGTCGTTCTAAAGTTTTAACAGCAGCTTTTTGTTCATCTTCTGTAATAATTTTATCCATTCAAATCCCCTCCTAGAGCAAGGCAGCAATTCCTAAGAACAAGCAAGTAGCAACAAAGAGATAAATCATTAATTTCAGCATCCACTTCCACCAAATGCCGACATTAATATGCGCAATTGCTAATGCTCCCATAACAACTCCCGAAGTTGGGGTAATAAGGTTAACCCAACCTGAAGCTGCTTGATAAGCAGTAATAACAAGGCTACCAGAAACATGCGCAAAATGTCCCATTGGTCCGATAATTCCCATCGTTGCCGCAGCTAACCCAGACGTTGATGGAATTAAGAATGACATTGGGATATAGAAAATGTAAGTCAAAATAATAAAGATCGTTTGTGATAATCCATGAAGGCCCAATTCTCCCCAGTGAAGAACTGTTCCAGTGATCATCCCATTATTCATTATTACTTGAATTCCCCGTGCAACTGCCACAATAATTGCAACGCTTAAGAAATCTCCCATTCCTGACATGAAAGCATCAATAAATTCGCTTTCCTTCATATGGTAAACAGCCATAATCAAGACCGACATAAAGAGGAAGAGCATGGTAATTTCATTGAAGTACCATGTTCCAAGGGGTGCCATATCATGCCCTAATAAATCGCCTAGGAATGGAATATTAACCAACCACTTTGTAAATTTATCAAAAAATGTCCAATGGCTATTAAGGTTTGACCATGGAATTAGTCCTAGAATCATCACAACAAAAGTAATTCCGAATAGCCAAATAACTGTCTTTTGACGACCGGTCATCTTATGGTCGTCATTAGGATCAGCCTTGACTAAAAAGTGCTTTTCATCTTCTGCTCGTTGATTGTAAACCAATGATTTAGTTGGATCTTTTTCAATTACCGATGCATAGTGGTAAACATAAATAATACTAATCGTTATCGTAATAATTAAAAGGATTACCCGGGAAACTAAACCATCACCAGGAGAAATATTTAACGTTTGAGAAGCTACTCCTGTGGCAAACGGGTTAACAGTTGATGCTAAACAACCAACTTGACTTCCCACTAAAGCAATCGCAACCGCTACAATTGAATCAAAGCCAACACCCATCATCACGGGGATCAAGAGAGGATAGAATGCAATCGTTTCTTCCCCCATTCCATATGTTGATCCACCAAGAGCAAACAGAAGCATTAAAATTGGAATCAATTGTTTTTCTCGTCCCTTATACCGGCGAACGATTGAACCGATCCCTTCGTTTAATGCATTTGTCTTATTAACCACTCCTAGGAATCCACCGATAACAAGAATAAATAGTGATACTGAGATAGCTCCATCTGTCTTTTTATCACCGACCATCCCGATAACGGGTGCCATAAAGATATCCCAAATTCCCTGGGGTTTATTTGTCACCGCCTTATATGTGCCAGAAATAATATTTCCAGCTTTATCCGTCTCATATGTCCCTGCTGGTATAATCCACGTTAAAATTGCAATTAAAATAATAATTAAAAATAAAATTGTAAACGCAGAGGGCATATGAAAATGATGTTTTTTCTTCGTTTGTGTTTTCTGCACAATAACCGCCTCTTTTGTAAAATTAGTATCAATTTTATTTTAATTCAGTTTGAAAGCGGCTTCAACTTAATCTAAGAATTATCCTTAAAGAATGCTATAATTGCCTTGTAGTAATTTTAAGGAGGATGAAGCTAATGGTAATGAATCCTAATAAAGCACAAGACGTTTGGAAAGACGCCGGTGAACATGTCCAATTTACTGTATTAGAATTAAAACGAGAAAATCAAGCAAAGGAACAAGAAGCAATTCAAGAATTTGTTGAACGGTTCCAAGCAATTACTCGATCACTGCGAATTCGGGATAATAAGGGTAATCTTAAAGTTTCTTTAGGCTTTAGCAACGACGCATGGGACTATCTTTTCCCAAATGCCCCTAAACCCAAAGAATTAGAAACTTACCAAACATTAACCGGGCCAAAATACAAAATGCCTGCCGCAAAAGGAGATATTTTCCTCCATATTCGTGCAAACGATGAGGCTGCAGTTTACGAATTCATGGCTCAAGTAATGCTCTTTATTAGAGATATTACTAATGTTGTTGATGAAACAAAGGGCTTTCGCTATTTTGAAGGCCGGGCCATTATTGGCTTTATTGATGGAACTGAAAATCCGGAACCTCAGGATGCTGCTGAATACGCAATTATTGGTGATGAGGATCCTACGTTTGAAAATGGTTCATATGCCTTTACACAAAAATGGCGGCATAACATGGACATTTGGAATAAGCTAACTACTGAAACGCAAGAAAAAGCTGTTGGACGAAAGAAGTTTTCTGGCTTAGAATTAAGCGAAAAAGAGAAGTTTAAGAATGCTCATAATGTCGCTTCCCAAGCGGAAATTGATGGTATTGAACAGAAGATTGTGCGCATGAATGTTCCATATTCAGACCCTGCCGCTGATAATACTGGAACTTTCTTTATTGGTTATTCACGGCATTGGACTGTAACTAAGAAGATGCTTGAAAATATGCTTGAGCAAAACGATTATCTCCTAACTTTCTCTGATATTTTAGGTGGTCAACTCTTCTTTATTCCTTCGCGTCCAATGTTGGATCAAATTGCTGAAGGCGAATTAAATTAGTTGATTGACAAGTTGAAGGCAAATTGCTATATTATTAGCAGCAAATTTTAGGAGGGATCATCCATTGAAATTTTAATTCTACACAATTTAATGTATCTGGAACTGTGGATTCACGCAGAAAGGTACTACGGGTAGAATTATTTTTCAATGATTGATCAATAAATGAGAACTAATGGGCCAATACCATTAGTTTAAAAGTCTACCTGTAGTGGTGGGCTTTTTTTCGTTACCTTTTCTGCGAGTAACGAAAGGGTGATTTTTTAATGGAACCAATCACGATAAATAATTTAACTTTTGCTTATCCGGGACAAGAACCACTTTTTAATCATTGTGATCTTAATATTAGCAGCGATTGGAAACTTGGTCTTCTTGGACGAAACGGTCGGGGCAAAACCACACTACTCAAAATCTTGCAAAAGCAACTTTCCTTTCAAGGAAGTATTCAAACCAATCTTAAGTTTAACTATTATCCATTAGTAATTCGTGAACCGAATGATTACACATTGAATGTCCTTATGAGAAGTGGCTATCAAGGTGAGCAATGGCAAATCGAACGAGAATTAAATTTGATGGCAACTCCCACAGAATTACTATGGCAACCTTTCAGTAGTCTTAGTGGTGGCGAACAAACACATGTGATGCTAGCAACCCTTTTTGCCCAGGATGGATATTTCCCCCTGCTTGACGAACCGACTAATCACCTTGATCAGGATGGTCGAAAACAAATTGCTCAATATCTAAAAGCGAAAAAAAACGGCTTCATTATCACTAGCCATGACCGAGATTTTCTCGATAAAGTCATTGACCATTCATTAGTGATTGAACAACACCAGCTTGTTTTAACCCATGGTAATTACAGTGATTATTTCGTTCATAAGGAGCAACGAGATTCTACGGCCATCAAGAAAAACGAAAATTTATTAAAAGATATTCATCATTTAAAGCAAACACGTCAGGCAAAATCTCAATGGGCTCAACAAGCAGAAAATGAAAAGAAGAATAATTTGCATGCGGATAAAGGCTTTATTGGTGCCAAAGCTGCAAAAATGATGAAAAAAGCAACCATAATGAAAGGACGCTTAGACACCGCAATCGAGGAACGAAAAGGACTTTTAAAAGAGATTGAAAATGTTGTTCCGCTAACAATTAATGTCCTCCCCACTAATCATCAACTATTGTTAAGCATTAATGATCTAACGTTATCGTATCCAACTAAACAACTCTGTTCTAATATCACTACAACCATTAAAAAAAATGACCAGGTCCTGCTCTGTGGGAATAATGGTACTGGAAAATCTAGTATTATTAATGCAATCATTGGGACATTCAGTGGTAAGCAAAGCGGAGATATACTTTTTAGCAGTACCCTTAAAATCAGCACAGTACGTCAAGATTATTCTGATAATCATGGAAGTTTACGTAGTTTTGCATCTTCTTCTAAAATCAACTACGATCAATTTCTTAACCTTTTTCGTAAATTAGGAATGGAACGTACTACTTTTGATGTTCCGATTGAAGAAATGAGTATGGGACAACAAAAGAAGGTTGAACTAGCACGGTCATTAGCTGAGCCCGCTCACCTTTATTTATGGGATGAGCCGCTAAATTATCTTGATACCTATAATCAGCAACAACTAATTCAGTTAATTCAAGAAAAGCGACCACCAATGCTAATTGTTGAACATGATCAAAATTTTATTAAGCAAATTGCCACAAAGAAAATTGAAATTTAATATTTCCTGGGAAATAATCAACTTTACCAACTTAATGTTAAAAAGGAGCTTCACGCGACAAAATAATAGTCGTTTGAAGCTCCATAATTTTTAGCTAAATTAAATTCAACTCAGTTAACCACTCAAGAAATAGTGGGAACCACTTTCCCATATGCGTATCTACCCGATCATTATTAACAATACCAGTATATTCGTTAGCTAACGCGATTCCATGTCCCCCAGTGCCAAACTCATGTAATTCATATGGAATATCATGCTTAATTAACGCATCTGCATATACTTGAAGGTGATCAACAAAGGGAGTCAGTTCATCTTTTGCCGATCCCCACATAAAGGTTGGTAGTGTTTGCGGATTTACCAATTTTGCTACATTTTCTGTTGTAACCCCCATGCGTTCATCAAT
Source organism: Limosilactobacillus reuteri (assembly GCF_034259105.1). Taxonomy (NCBI): domain Bacteria; kingdom Bacillati; phylum Bacillota; class Bacilli; order Lactobacillales; family Lactobacillaceae; genus Limosilactobacillus; species Limosilactobacillus reuteri. The sequence goes on from NZ_CP139478.1 coordinate 1,714,480, forward strand.
CAAGGGTTGAATAACAGGATATCCTAATGCGGCAAATTTAGCATGTGTTAGTTTTTCGTTACTATATGCAGCGGCAATTTGGCCTCCTGCAGAAAAGCCAATAATCCCCAACCGATCAGTGTCAACATCAAATTCAGCTGCATGGTTGACGATATATTCAAATGCTTGGTGAACCGCTATTTTGGCTTCTTCATAATTCTTATGCTCAACTACCGGATATCGTACAACAAATGTTTGCCATGCATGGGTTGCAAACGTTAATGCCACCCGTTCGGAATCTCGTTCCATAATCTGGTTATAACTGCCTCCTGGCAAAATAACAAGGCCAGGTAAAGCTTTATCAGTATGACTATGATAAATGTCTAGAGACGAATATGGTTGATCTAAGTTAACACTTTTAATTTCCATTTTCTCACCTCATTTTGATTTTTAAATGTTGAAATTACAAAGAATAGTATAACCTTAATCTGAGATAAACGATACAATTAAACAATTTGTTATTAATTTCTAAATTCCCTCTTGTTTATCACGACACATTTGTTAAAGTGGTAAGGTATTAATTATTATTTGGGGGTTAGAAAATCTAATGAGTATTATGAAGACTAGGTCATTCTGGATTGCTGCCATTATGACCTTAATTTGTTCTGTTGCTGGGGTGCTTTTAGCAAAACTACCTTATGTCAACTTAATCGGGGCATTGGTTATTGCTTTATTATTAGGTATTGCCATGCAGTTGACTCCTGCTAGCTTGCGGAATGAGGCTCAAGGCGGCATCGGATTTATTTCTAACAAATTTTTACGGCTTGGTATTATTCTTCTTGGTTTCCGCTTAAACCTAGAAAAACTTGCTGCCGCTGGGGTTAAGACTATTTTAGTTGCGGCTATTGAAGTTACCGGCACGATTGTCCTTACTTATTGGCTTAGTCGAAAGTTTGGTGCAGAAGATGAATTAGCTATCCTTTCTGCTTGCGGCTGTGGTATTTGTGGAGCGGCTGCTGTAATGGGGGTTTCACCACAAATTGAAACTGACAACGAGGAGCGCAAACGAGAAAATGAAGTATTAGCTGTTGCTGTTGTTTGTGTAATGGGGACAGTCTTTACTTTAGTTGAAATTGGAATAAAGCCACTCCTCGGACTTACCGATCCACAGTTTGGAATTGTGGCTGGTGGTTCATTATATGAAATTGCTCATGCCGTTGCAGCCGGGGGAGCTTTTGGTGAAGCAAGTTTAGATAACGCCCTTATTATGAAACTTTCACGGGTTCTTCTCTTAGCGCCAGTCGCTTTAATTGTTGGTTACTGGTATCAACACCGCCTTATAGTTGAAAGTGAAGAAGAACATACTAAAGAACCAAAGAAATTACCAATTCCTTGGTTCCTCGGCGGTTTTATTTTAACTAGTGTGTTAGGAACCTTTCTTCCATTCTCACCAGCCTTTCTTGATGCACTTGTTCAAGCAGCCTATATCTTTTTAGGAATGGCAATGGCTGCATTAGGTGTTTCAGTAAACTTTAAGGTTATTTTTAAACGTGGAGGGGCCGTTTTTGGTGTGGCTGCGATTAGCTCAACCTGTTTATTGGTATTTATGATTATTATGAGTAAAATATTCTTCTAGATTATTAAAAGCGTTAAATTGAGGATTTATTTTAGACGGCATATAGTCTTTCCGCCAATTTAACGCTTTTTATTTATATTCTTCTATTTAACTGTCTTTCCTAGCTGGTAAGCTTCTTCAACGTGTTTAGCCAGTTTTTGATTATTCCAAGAATCAGCTGCGAGTACCTCTCCTACTTTATCCCAACGCATATATTCAAGCAATTGCTTAAAATATAAGTTAAGTGAAGCAAAGGCATCTGCTTGACCATAACCACTCACTAAAGTAATAGCTTTCTTTCCGCCGTGAAGTTCATGGTTATAGCTGTAGAAACGATCAATCACTGCTTTTAGCGCTGCATTGATCCCATAATAATATAGCGAACTAACCAAGACTACCATGTCTGCCGCTAACAGCTTAGGCATTACTTCATTAGTAATAACATCATTCGGTTCAATCGCAACTTCTTGTCCGGGATGATTGTCCTCCAATTTAATCATCGAAAATTCATCGGTCCGGCGTCCAGCATCAAAGCGATAAACTTCATTTTCTGCTTCAGTTGCGCCCTTAACAAAAGCATCTGCTAATTGCTCAGAAGTTCCTGGATGATGGGGACTTCCTGTTAATACAACAATCTTCATCATGATCCCGTCCTTTCTTACTTAATTATAGTGATAGTTCGACTAAATTAGAAATAGAAACATTGAATATTAATAGATAACTAAAATGAATTAACGATGCCAACTAAAGATTTTCAACCAATTTACCTTAGCTCGCTCTCGTTTTTGTTCTTCTTTAATGTATGAACGATCCGTAATGAAATGAAAGATATTCATGCCTATTCCTCATAAATATGTTCACTGAGGTAACGTTCGCTTGAATCAGAAAATACCGTGACTAAATTAGCCCCGTGCGGTAATTCTTTAGCAACTTCTAAACTTGCCGCAAGCGCAGCCCCACTAGAGCTACCAATAAAGAGGCCGAGATTTTTAGCAACCCAGCGAACATAATAGAATGCATCCTCATCACTGATTGTTTTTACCCCGGTATAATCTAAATTCTTGAAGAATAGCGGAATAAATTCAACGCCAATTCCTTCTGTACGGTGACTATGGGCTGGGCCCCCATTTAAAATCGATCCGGCTGGTTCAACAATATAGCCTTTCAACTCTGGGTAAGCATCTTGGAGCGCCTTTTGAATCCCCGCAAAAGTGCCACCACTTCCTGCCCCAGCTACAAAGGCCGCCAGCGGTTTATTAGCAAGATCAGCTAAAATTTCTGGTCCCAAGGTGTGCTGATAAACATCAGGATTCGCTGGATTCTGGAATTGTAAAGGCACATAAGCATTCCCAATTGCAGCCGCCAATTCTTTTGCGGCCGCAATTGCCCCCTTAATTCCCTCTTCACTCGGGGTATTAATCACTTCAGCTCCTAGCGCACGCATTAACGTTTGCTTTTCAAAACTAAACTTTTCTGGCACCACTAATTTAACTGGTAAATGGTATTTTAAGGCTGCTAAAGCAACTCCAATTCCTGTATTTCCGGCCGTTGGTTCAATAATCGTTGTTGTATCTGTTATTTTTCCTTCTTCCATTCCTCGCTGGATTAACGCCATCCCCAAACGATCCTTAATACTGCCACCAGGATTAAACATTTCGAGCTTAGCATAAATATTAACGTCATTCGGAGTCTTCATCGGCAGGTGCATCAAGGGGGTGTGACCAATCAAATCATAAGTATTTTCAACTAACATAATGGTTCCTTCTTCCTCAGAATAATCGAGTAGGAGATAATTGATTAGTTCAATTATCGACCTCTCACACCACCGTACGTACGGTTCCGTATACGGCGGTTCGACAACTTAATCACATTGAATTGACTGGAGCGTCTTGGACATATTCATAAGTCCGAGTTGTTCCAGTTTTCTATTAGTTAGAGAATAGCTCAAGGTCTTACTATGTGCAGTTCGCCAGTAGCCCTTTCGGGTACTAGCGAAGACATATGCATCACGCTGGGACATCCCCAACTTCTGTAAGTTAGTTACCTTAGTTTTAAACTTTTTCCATTGCTTCCAAATATACTGCCTTATTCGGACCCTCAACCACTTGTCAAGGCGTTGAATAAAGTTAGTTAGTTTCCCAATTGAGTAGTACTGAAGCCACCCACGCATTTTTCGATGAATTTCTTCAAACATTCTTGTCAGAGATATTCCACGATTACGTTTAGTTAATAACTTCAGTGCTTTCTTTACTCGTTGTTGCGATTGTTTAGCTGGACGGGCGTAGGCCCCATTGTGGTCTACACCCAACGAAAAGCCAAGAAACTTCAACCGTAGCGGGCTACCGACTTTGGTTTTATCTGGGTTCACTTTAACTTTCAAGCGCTTTTCTAGAAACTGGGTAATGCTTCGCATTACTCGTTCTCCGGCTCGTTGACTTTTAACATAGATGTTACAATCATCCGCATAGCGCACAAAGTGGTGACCACGTCTAGTCAACTCTTCGTCCAACTCATTTAGATAGATGTTCGCCAGTAGTGGTGACAATGGCCCTCCTTGTGGGGTTCCTTTTTCACTCTTAGCGAAAAGCCCATGGTCTAAGACTCCGCTAGTTAGAAACTTACGAATGAGTCTTAGTGTCCATGGGTCATCAATATATTGTTGGAGATACTTAATCATCAAGTCATGATTAACGTTATCAAAATAGGCTTTTAGGTCTAAGTCGACAACTCTTCGATAACCTTGATTATAAAGATCTACTACTTTTGAAATAGCGTCATGGGCCCCACGGTGGGGACGGAAGCCAAAGCTATTATCAGAGAAAATACGCTCAAAGATAGGCGTAAGAATTTGGGCTACAGCTTGTTGAACCATTCGGTCCACCACCGTTGGTATTCCAAGTCTTCTTACTCCACCATTAGGCTTCGGAATTTCTACCCGTTTGACTGGAGCTGGTTTATACTTGCCCTCACGCAAACTAGCGATCAGTTCCGTCTTATTTTCTCTGAGATATGGCAGAAGGTCATTGACTGTCATATCGTCAACGCCTGCTGCTCCTTTATTTCTCTTAACTCGCAAATAAGCCTGATTAAGGTTATTGCGATCCAAGACCAGGTCTTGGATAGTGACACTCATACCTTTACCTTCACCATAACCGGTACTACGCGCCCTTGTGTACTTTCGGTTTTCCAAACCTATCCTCGACAAGCGGTCAGCTTGTTGTTCTGTTTTCTGCGATTGTCGCACCTGATTACACCTCCGATATAAGTTACAAGTTATTGTCGTTCAGTCCTTCATCTGATTATTCAAACTACTATGACCTCGGCTGACTTCTGGCTTACTCAACACTGCATCACTGCACCGCTTGTTTCTGTGGAAATTAAACTTATTCCTCTTGTCGGAAACGTGTAGGCCAGATCTCCCCGGGTAAGAATATTAGCTTTCGTACCATGTCATCGTTAGCTTTACTGAGACCAACTTCGAGTAGTATTGGACTTCAACTTGTCTAGCAGCCTTATCCAGTTAATTCCAGCCTTATAGCTACTTCTTGTTCATCGATGCAGTACTTTGCCTTAGACTTCCTTCAGATTCCACCTCACGGTGGACACCCTTGTCCTCAGCTCATGGTTCCGACTACTACGGCCCATAGCGGACTTTCACCACCTAGCTAATACCCATGCCGGGCGCACTACAAAAAGGCGCAAACTCAAGAAATAATCTTGGATTTGCGCCTTATGTGTTATCAACTTGATAGTAATTCAATTAAAAATGAGTATACCAAAAAGTGAGTCGCATAAGACGCGATTCACAACAACAAATATTTGCGTTAACAAAATAATTGTTTTCCATTGGTAATTTCCTCGTATTTCAAATTACAGTAATAATAACTAGTTAAAAGTAAGTTGTCAAGAAAATTTACATAGACAGGTGTAAAATAAAAAAGAATCATTTTATAAAACAGGAGCGCTACACATGAAAAAGAACGGACTATTATTAGTCAATCTCGGTTCACCCGATACGCCAACAACTCCCGACGTTAAGCGTTATTTGAAAGAATTTCTCAGCGATCGGAATGTTATCGAAATGCCACCAGCACTATGGCAACCACTCCTTCGCGGAATTATTCTTCCAACGCGGTCATGGCGATCAGCGACTTTTTATCGTAATTGTTGGACAAAAGATGGGTCTCCATTGATTGTCTACACAGAACGGTTGGTTGCTAAGGTTCAGGAATTGATGCCGGAGTGGATTGTCAAAATGGCAATGACCTATGGCAAGTCTAAAATTAGTGACACAATTGTCGAAATGAAAAAGGAATGTCAAAATATTACCGTTCTCCCTCTCTTCCCTTTTTTCACTAAAAGCACAACCCAAACGATCATTGATAAGGTCAAAAATGCTGATCCAGAAGCGAAAATAATTGATCGTTTCTCGGCAGAAGAAGATTATTTAGACTTATTGGCTAAGCAAATCCAAACGGCATGGGATAAAGGGAAATATGACAAATTACTCATTTCGTATCATGGAATTCCGACAGCCATGGTTAATCATGGTGATCCTTATCGCGATGAAACAGAAGCGGCCACCATGGAACTGATTAAACGCCTTGACATTCCCGAAAAGCAAATTAAGATGGCTTACCAATCTAAGTTTGGCCCAATGCCATGGTTAAAACCTTACCTCCGGAATACGCTGCTTAATGAGGCACAACTTGGGCATCGTGATGTGTTAGTCGTCGCTCCATCATTTGTGGCGGACTGTTTAGAAACATTAGAAGAAGATCAAGTGCAGAACTATCAAGTCTTTCGTGAAAATGGCGGAAATAACCTTGTAATGGTACCTTCGCTCAATGACTCACCAGAATTTGCTCAGTTTATTACTGATCTTGTGCAACGAAAGGGATAAAAATGGAACGGAAAAGTTTAGACGAAATCAATGGGAGTGTTGATGTTCCAAATGTCTATCAAAGTGCATTTTGGCAGAAATTTCTTGCTTATAGTGGGCCAGGTGCTTTAGTCGCCGTTGGTTATATGGATCCAGGAAACTGGTTAACATCTCTTGCTGGTGGTAGCCAATACCACTATCAGCTATTAGTGGTTCTTTTTACCGCCATTTTAATCGCTATGTATATGCAATCTTTATCAATCAAACTCGGCGTTACCACCCGAACCGACCTCGCCCAAGCAATTGCGCGGCGTTTACCTACTCCCCTGCGAATTGCCTTATGGTTATTTAACGAAATCGCCATGATAGCAACAGACTTAACCGGAGTCGTTGGAACTGCTGTCGCCTTAAATATGCTATTTAAACTACCATTGCTCATCGGGGTGCTATTAACAATTGCGGACGTTTTAGTAGTCCTCTTCTTCCTTCATTTCGGGATCCGCCGAATTGAATTTATCGTTTTAACTGCTATTCTGGTTGTCGGTGCCATCTTTGCGATTGAAGTATGTCGGGCCCACCCTGAATTTTCCGCGATTATGGATGGCTTTATTCCCCGTTCCACGATTTTTACTAATCACAGTGAGTTGCTAATTAGTTTAGGGATTGTCGGAGCCACGATTATGCCCCATAATATTTATCTTCATTCCTCCCTGGCGCAAAGTCGACGCTATGATGAGCATGATCCAAAGCAAGTCAAAGAAACGCTCCGTTTTGCTAATTGGGATTCATTAATTCACCTTTTTGCGGCCTTCGTCGTCAACGCCCTTCTGCTTATCCTTGGTGGAACCCTCTTCTTTCATGCGGCAAGTCTCGGCAGTCTTGAGGACGTCTTTTTCGGGCTAAAAAATCCCCATATCGTTGGTACTCTAGCAAGCCCATTAATGAGTTGGCTCTTTGCCTTTGCCCTTTTGGTAACTGGTTTAATCTCCTCCATCACTAGTACCTTGGCTGGACAAATTGTCATGGAAGGATTTATCAATATTCGCCTCCCACTCTGGAAAAGGCGTCTCCTTACGCGGGCCGTAACCTTAGTACCAATCCTAATTATCGGCTTCATGATTAATTTTAACGAAGAGCAATTTGAGCAACTCATCATTTATGCGCAAATCGTCCTCAGTATCGCCTTGCCATTTACGCTCTATCCCCTTGTTGCTTTGACGGGCAATAAGAAACTGATGGGACCACATGTTAATTCACCATGGCAAACCGTCCTTGGATATGTTTTGGCTAGTTTGGTTACTGGGTTGAACTTACTAGTGTTGGTATAATTTTTATTTATCATTATAAATTCAATAGATAAATACCCTTATTTTCAGTTATCAGTGTTTAAAAAAGTAATCAAATATTGTAAGATAATAATAAATTTTGTTGTAATTTTTGATGCAATAAAAGACTGGGCACTATTTACTTTTGGGAGAGTAATTTGATATAAAAAATTTTTATCTTTGGTGTGACGTTTTTAGCAATCTCATTTTACAACTGAATTAAAGAAGCAGGGCTGAACGGTATTTATGTTCTGAAGTGCAAGAAAAAAGTTAGACAAAATTAAAATATTAAGCTGCTAAGGCATGATTTCGGTATTCGACTGGAGTCATGCCTTTTGTTTTTAAGGTTGTTCTGACATGATTAAAGTATTGAACATAGTCTTGAGAAAGTTCAATTAATTCTGTGATATCTTTACATGGCAGAAATCCTGCTAGTAACTCGGTCTTAAATAAGTGAAAGAAACTTTCTACTGGAGCGTTATCTAGGCAATTTCCCTTCCGGGACATACTTTGAATGAATTGGTGATCCGCCAATTTTTGGGTATAGTAATCTAACTGGTAATGCCAGCCCTGATCCGAATGGATAACTGGATGAGTGTTATCAGGCAGATTGGTAATTAATTCTTCTACGGTTTTTACAATCAGTTCTTTGTTTGGACTGATACTTGTTTGGAAAGCTAGAATTTCTTGACTTGCTTCATCAATCATCGCTGAGATGTAAGCCCACTGATGATTAGCTAAACGGACCTGTGTCACATCAGTATGAATAACATGATAAGGACGTTTTTCATTGAAGTTTTGTTTTAACCGATTGTCCGCAATCTTACCAACCGTACCATGGTAAGATGAATACTTACCATTACGATGGCGATTATATAAGGTTACTTGAATATTTAATTCCCGCATTAACTTGCGAATAGTATCTCCACTCAGGTGTAATCCTATTTGATCCAGTTCCATTTGAATACGACGATAGCCTGCGGTCCAACGTCCACGAAGTCTGAACCGTTGGGCAATCTTTAGGATTTGAACTTTAGTTTCTTCGTATTTGTCGTGGGAGTGGGCAATTCGTTTACGTTCATCATGATAGGTTGCCTTGGCAAGCCCAATGGCTTGGAGAAGATCGCCAATCTTATAGCGCAGTTTCTTTGGTCGCTGTGATTGATCGTCCCTGATCTGATCCACTATTTGGGTTTTCTTCCTGGCTTTGAGGGTCCGAACAGGGACAGCGATTTTTTTAGAATATCACGCTCCATTTTAGTATCATAAAGTTCTTGGTTCTTCTTCGCTAATTCTTCCTTTAATCGTTCCAGCTCACTCTTATTAGCGAGCTGACGAGCCTGTTTTTTAGTATGTTTCACTTTAGACGGCCTACCTTTCGGGTGAGGCTTCAAAGCTGTAATACCGTCCCGTTCAAATTGCGAGCGCCAGCTCGAAACTTGCGCTGTTAAAATATTAAAGCGAGACGCTACTTCAGCCATCGAATCCTCATGAGTTTGGTAGTAGTCTATCACATTTAGTTTAAAATCGGTGGTAAATATTCGTTTATGGCGCCGTTTTTTAAGTGCATCGATTCCTCTCAATTGGTATCTCTGAACCCATTCCGCGATACGTCGTCCACTAATTTGATATTTTTCACTTAAATCATTAGTACTTTGTGAAGTCGAAAGGTATTCTTGAACAATTTGGGCTTTCAGTTCTGGTTTATATTTAGTCATACAAAAAAGTGCCTCACAATCATTAGATTTCTTGTCTAACAATTGTAGGGCACTTCATTCCAAACCCTGCTTCTTTATTTTAGTTTCGTCGCGCAATCATCACGCGCTGTCCACCCATTTGTTTAACTTTAATATCTTTAAACTGATAATATTCCAGTAGTTGCCGATAACGTTGCACAGTAGTAGCAGTAATCACTATGGTTCCCTTAAAATCGAGGATCCTTATCGCTTCTTGTAAAATACGTCCCTGCGTAATTGCTGGTCTTACTTGCTGAAGGTTATTAATTAAAACATAGTCAAACTGATGACCAACGAAAGGCAAATTAGTAATATCAGTCGATTCTACTTTCGCGCGATCAGCTACTGCCTCTTCTTTGATCAGTTCTTTTAATTTTTGTTCCTGCTTTTCATTTGTAACCACCCCAATGATTTTCCCTGGAGTAGTCAATTGCTTGGCAAGGTTAATAAACGTTTTTCCATTACCGATGCTCATATCAAGGATTTGAACATCCCCGCGTATCGATAAATCAGCACTTATCTTTTTCCAGACCTGTTGCCTTTGCCAGATCAACCATCCAATTATCCCAGCAACTATAACAATTACGATCCCAATTCCGGCTATCAATTCTCTTCACCCATTATTTTAACTAACAATATCGTTTAATTTACGAATATCCTTCAAGTTTCCAACAACTGTAATTTTATCGTGGGGTTGAATAACATCATTAGCTTGCGGCATTTGATTAACTTCATCATCCTTACTAACAATGATAATCACATTGACATTATAACGATTACGAAAATCCAGTTCGTCTAAAGTCCTATTGAAGAACTTTGGATTATTAATATTTACTTCCGCCAAAGTTATTTCCTTACTTAAGGTGACATAATCGATGACGCTTGGATTAAGTTGTTGGAAAATAAGCCGCTTAGCTAAATCATGCTCTGGTCGAACAACCATATCAGCGCCAATACGTTCTAAAACGCGCGCATGATTAACATTTTCGGCCCGACAGATTACATCTGGTGCCCCGAGTTCTTTGGCAATTAGCGTAGCCATGATACTTGCTTCAACATTTTTTCCAATTGAAATATAAACATGGTCAAAACTACCGATATCAAGGTCACGCAGGGCATCCTCATCTTGCGCGTCCGCAATTACCGCCCGCATAACTGACCCTGCAAATTCATTTACAACTTCTTCACTAGAATCAATCGCCAATACTTCTTGCCCAGCTTGAACTAGAGCTTCGCATATTGAGGCTCCAAATTGTCCAATTCCAATAACAGCATAACTTTCTTTTTTAGCCAATTAACACACTCTCCTCTGGATAACGATAATTCTTCGCTGCTGTACTTGCATTTAGGATTGAGAACATTACAGTATAAATTCCTACCCGGCCCACAAACATTAAAAACATTATAATAAATTGACCTAATAAATTAAGGTGGGTTGTAATTCCCAACGATATTCCAGTTGTCCCAAAGGCTGCCACTGCCTCAAAAGTAACATACGCCAACGAATCATGTTTTGGCAAATCCTGTGTTTCAACAAGCACCAAAATTGATACAAGCAAAATAAATAAAGCAACAAACAGTAATGTCAAAGCACGATAAATATTTTCTTGGGTAAACCGGCGATGAGCAAATGTCGTGTCTCGCTGTCCACGCAAAGTTGCAAAACTCTGAATCGTTAATAGACCGATTGTTGTGGTTTTAACCCCACCAGCAGTTGACCCCGGCGTTCCTCCGATAAACATCAAAATAACCGTAAACGCGAGGCCGGCAGCACTTAAATCAGTATAAGGAAAAGTAATTAAACCGGCAGTTCGTGGCGTGATTGCCATAAAAATAGTATTGAGAATACGGTTGGAAAAACTTAATTTATCACTTAATTGTGCTAAGTTTTTCTCGGTAATAAAGTAAACAACCACAGAAACAACGAATAAAACTGCTCCAGTACGTAACGCTAACTGAGTATGCAAGGATAGCCGGTGATATTTAGGATAATTGAGGATATCTTTCCATACTAAAAATCCTAATGATCCGGCAACAATCAAAACAGCAAGCACACATAGCATATAAGGGTCATTAGCATAATTTGCCATACTATTATCAAACAAGTCAAAGCCGGCATTACAAAAGGCTGAGATTGAATGAAAAATACTAAACCATATTCCCTTACCGAGTCCGTAACGCGGATAAAAGTCAAAAAATAAAAATATTCCACCCGCTAATTGGATAAGTAATGAAAGCCGAATAATAAGGTAAACCACGTTCAATTGGGATAAGTGGTCAAGATTAAGGGATTCTTGAGTTAATAATCGTGTTGACATTCGCATTCGTTGCCGGACCAGTAACGACATCATGACTGCAAACGTCATAAAACCTAAGCCTCCCACTTCCATCAATATTGCAATCACAATCTGGCCAAATAATGTCCAGTGATGGGCTGTACTAACAAGAGTTAATCCAGTTACGCAGGTTGCACTCGTTGAAGTGAAGAAAGCAGTCATAAAATTTGTCGTTTCTCCTGGTCGTGTTGCAAACGGCAAGGAGAGTAAAATCGTTCCCATAAAAATAACAATTAAGAACCCAAATGTAAGAATTTTGGGAAATGTATATTTATGTCTATTTATTTCAATCACTTTTATCCCTCCTTGTATTAATATTACTCAACTAATTATAAGCGTTTTTGTTAAATTCTAAACCATTATTTTATTTCCCGAGAAATCATCTAAGGAAAGCGCTACAATATAATTGTAGATTACCCGATTGCTTTTCCTGAAAGGAGACCTTTTTATGTACTATTCAAACGGAAATTATGAAGCATTTGCTCGTCCCCGTAAGCCGGCGGGAGTGGATAAAAAACATGCTTACATTGTTGGTGCTGGTTTAGCAGGCCTTTCTGCGGCTGTCTTCTTAATTCGTGACGCTCAAATGCCAGGCGAAAGCATCCATATTTTTGAAGAATTACCAATCGCTGGTGGTTCGCTAGATGGTCAAGATCGCCCTGATGTTGGATTTGTCACTCGTGGCGGACGAGAAATGGAAAACCACTTTGAATGTATGTGGGATATGTATCGTTCAATTCCATCTCTGGAAATCCCTGGTGCATCTTATCTTGATGAATATTATTGGTTAGATAAGGATGATCCAAATAGTTCAAATTGTCGCTTAACTTATAAACGGGGCAATGAGGTTCCTACTGACGGCAAGTATCTTCTTGGAAAGTCAACTAAGGAATTAATGAAACTAATCCTTACACCTGAAGACCAGCTCGGCGATTTAACGATCAGTGATTACTTCTCTGAGGACTTCTTCAAGAGCAACTTTTGGATTTATTGGTCAACCATGTTTGCTTTTGAGAAGTGGCACTCTTTAGCAGAAATGCGACGGTACGCAATGCGATTTATCCACCATATTGACGGTTTGCCTGATTTTACTGCTCTTAAATTCAATAAGTACAACCAGTACGAATCAATGACCAAACCATTGCTTGCATACCTTAAAGATCATGGTGTTAAGTTTGAATATGATACCCAAGTCCAAAACGTCTTAGTTGATACTAAGAATGGTGAAAAGCACGCTAAAAAGATTGTTCTTAAGCAAGGCGGCGAAGATAAAACCATCAACTTAACTGACGATGATCTGGTATTTGTTACGAATGGCTCAATCACGGAAAGTTCAAATTATGGAAGTCATCATCAGGTAGCACAACCAACTCGTGCCCTTGGCGGTAGCTGGAAATTATGGGAAAACATCGCTAAACAATCACCAGCATTTGGTCATCCGGACGTCTTTTGTAAAAACATTCCTAACCGCAGCTGGTTTATTTCCGCGACTGCGACCGTTAAGAATCCACAAATTGAACCGTACATTGAACGACTAACAAAGCGTGACCTTCATGATGGAAAGGTAAATACTGGTGGAATTATTACTGTCACTGATTCTAATTAGATGATGAGTTGGACTATCCACCGGCAACCTCATTTTAAGAGCCAAAAACCAAATGAAACCATTGTGTGGATCTATGGTCTCTATTCTGACACAGAAGGTAATTATATCAAGAAACGAATTGTTGACTGTACTGGGGAAGAAATTACTAAAGAATGGCTCTACCATCTCGGTGTTCCAGAAGCTTTAATTGACGATTTAGCAAAAGAAGAGTCGGTTAATACCGTCCCTGTTTATATGCCATTTGTTACTAGCTACTTTATGCCGCGGGTAAAAGGTGATCGTCCTGATGTTGTTCCTGAGGGGTCAGCTAACCTCGCCTTCATTGGTAACTTTGCCGAATCGCCAACTCGGGATACCGTCTTTACAACTGAATATTCAGTCCGGACGGCGATGGAAGCTGTTTATAGTCTCCTCAACGTTGATCGCGGGGTACCAGAAGTCTTTAATTCAATCTATGACATCCGTGAATTAATGCGCGCTATGTACTACATGAATGATAAAAAGCCGTTTGAAGAAATGGACTTGCCAATTCCAAAGGTTATCGAAAAACCATTACTTAAGAAAGTTAAAAAGAATTGGATTGGCGAATTAATGGAAGAACAACATTTACTTTAAAAAACTGAGGGAGTGAGACATCAGATATCTCTACTTTTGTCCCACTCCCTTCAATTAGTATAAAGGAGTGTCTTTTTTATGACCAATGAAACGATTAAGCACCAATTAAACCATCGTACAATTCGGGCATTTAAGCCAACAAACCTTTCAGCAGAACAATTGAATACTCTTTACTCTGTTGCTAGTCAGACGCCAACTAGTATGTTTATGCAGCAGATGTCAATTATGCACATTACTGATCCTGATAAACGTGCCGCAATCAGAGAAATCAGTAAGCAACCATATGTCGGCGCAAATGGTGACCTGTTCATTTTGTTAGTTGACCTTTATCGTAACCAACAAATACGGCAGCAAAAGGGCAAGGATGATGGCCGTTTACATACCGCTGATATTTTCTTTCAAGGCCTTGATGATGCAATCATGGCTGCCCAAAACATAATTGTTGCTGCCGAGAGTATGGGCCTCGGCGTAGTTCCCCTCGGTTCAATAAAAAATGATCCGCAAAAAATTATCGAAGTTCTTAGTCTTCCTAAAATGACCTTCCCAGTTTTAGGCTTACAAATCGGCGTACCTAACCAAGAACCTCAACTAAAGCCCCGCCTGCCATTAAAATTCATCGCATTTGATAATGACTATCCAAAAGAGATCAAGCTCAGTGATTTAAGCGATTATGATCAAGAAGTTACTACCTACTATGACCTTCGTGATGCTAACCGACGAATTGATTCCTTCACCAACCAGATTGCGGGGGCTAAACTCGATCGACACCATACTAAGCGCGATGAAATTATGAAGGTGTTACATCAACAAGGCCTTTGTACTGATGAAGGAATTGATTAGTTCATCCCCTCGAGAGCAGCTAATGTCGTTAAGGTGGCATCATAATAATTCTTCTCTGTTAAGGGTTTACTGAAGATATGTTTTTGGCTAGCGAACAAGTTATCATATCCTTCATTACGATTGCAGCTAACCGCATAAAAAATCGGCGCACTAAAACTATTTGATTGATATTTAACTAACTGGTGACCGGTTAATGAATAGCCGGCCGTAATATAATACTGTTTACTAAAGAACCTCATCATTTTATTTAAGACTTTCTGGGCGCGCGGATCATTATTTTTCGCCAACATCATTGGAACCCGACAAGCATTAGCACTGTAGTTTCCATCATATTTTCCAGCAATCGTGTTAGGGCCAACCGGCTTGGTATTCCTTGGTCGCGCCCAGGCAAAGTCAGGTACTAGTCCCGTCTGGTGCTGTTTACTTAATGCAATTAGGCGATCAAGCATATTATTTTTGATCGTCTGCCATCTTGAATCGTTAGTACATTCATATAAATGATCAAAAACTGTCGGCATTACATCCGAAGTTCGCAATAAATAATAGAACTTAGAATTTTTCGTAACCCAATCACCCACTGTTAACATGTGCGTGGTTGGGTTATATTCATATTTCAAGATATCGCTAGCAATCTTTTGCTCTAACTTATGATAATAAGGTGCTTTTTGGGGCCAAACTTTTGCTGCCCGGTGAAGAGCCGCAGCGATGTAAAGATCTCCATCAGTCGCACTGTTATGATCATCAACCCATTGTCCCTTTTTATTATAAGATTGACGCCAAGCCATTAAGTAAGTCAGTTGGTCATGGTGTATGCCAACATAATCGCGATGTACAAGGTAATAATTAAGTGACTTATCAAAATCATTTTCACTTGCCCAGCCCTTTTCAGCAGCACGAGATACTACTTGCAGTCCGTACCCTTGTCCTTCCGATAATGCAACAGGATGTTTTTGATCGTTGCTGGTATTAACAAAAGTTTGCTTACTATTTTTGTGGACCAAATATGCTACCTGCCATCGGCGATAATCTTCGTACTGAATATGTTCAGGATTCTTTATTCTTACAAACGCGAGCGTCGCAATATAAATAACTGCAACAACAAGCGTGAGAAGCCAAATATATACTGGACGTTTCATAACTATTCCCCTTATTAGTCCGCAAACCGCTTAGTCTTTACCCATTTTGTTCCGTCACGTCGCAATAGCTGATCAAGTGCAACTGAGATTACCGCATGAATCGAAACAACTATAAATAATTGCGAATAGGTAAAGTATGAAGCAAACGCTAGCCAGATTTGCTCATTCGTCGCTTGCCCAAATTGCGTAGCTGCTGCTGTTGTAATTTGCAAAATATACAAGATTATCATTAATAACCAATTAAAAAGCAAAAATTGGGCGATTAGGATGTTGCTTTCCCCGAATGTAAAGGGGATCATTATCCGTGGATTAAAAAAATGAGCAATCCGAAAGCTTACGTTCGCTAAAAAGATTGCATCAGAAAGAACAATTGCCGCATTAAACCAGAAAAAAGTACAGGAATAATAAAAAGTTTCTAACTTTACTCGCCAATTGCTCTTCCTAAAAAGATACTTGAAATTTTTAAGGACAACTTGGTAGTTTCCCTTTGCCCACCGTAAACGCTGATAATAATAATCATGCAGACGCTCTGGTTCCTGTTGAAAAGCTTCTGAATTATAAGCTAACGCGATTAGTTTGCCACTTTGCATAATTTTAAATGAAATATCAGTATCTTCTGTTAAGGCTCCATTTGCCCAACCCCCGATTGAACGGATATATTTACTTTGAATGATAAAGTTGGTCCCGGGAATTCGACCAATCTTAAATAGATGCCAAATTGCACAGTGCTGAATCCGTTGGGTAACAACAATTTCTTGATTGATGCACTTTGTCAAAAAGTTTTGTTCGGCATTTTGTGTCTTATTCCTCCCAAATGCTGCAACGTACCGTGTTGGGTTTTCGAGGATTTCTCGTACTAAGAAGTACAGGGCGTTTTTTTCCGGCATTGCATCGGCATCGTAAACACCAATATATTCACCGTGAGCCAATTTAAGGGCATCGTTTAAGACACCGGCCTTCCCTCCGCTGCCATGACGTTCTATTACCTTTGCTTTTCTTTTCTCATATTTTGGAAGCTGTAACACTGTTCGGGCCCGTTGAGCAGTTTGATCATTGCAATTATCCGCAAAGATTAATAGTTCGACCTTATCTGCTGGATAGTTTAATTCAAGGATCGCTTGGGTCATCTGAGCAATAACTACTTCTTCGTTATGAGCTGGAACGACAATCGTAATTACTGGATATCGTTTCAATTGGACAATATCCACGATTTTTCTACTATGTTCAAGCCAAAAGTGAACTGCCCCACCTAATGTAATAGATGACATTAATAGCGAACTCCAAATTGAGATCAGGGTCACAATCATTACAAACTCGATCATTGCTTTTTCCTTTCCCTTTTTACATTTAGTGTTGTCTGTTCAACGCGAAAATAAATCACCCATTGAAGAACAGCAAATATTAATGCCTGAACAAAAAAGATCAGGGTAATCACAAGCGCCAACCAAAAGAAAATCCTTACCATTATCTCTGAACCCCTCTTAAATATTCAACGACAAGGTCTGTTTCCATATCTCTTTCAATATGACGCATTACACTTTCCAGGTTCTTAAATGAAGTCGCATTGATATCATCAACTTTCAAATGTCCCCATTTAAATTGGGGTCTTGAATTATTAATTTGTAATTCATCAAGTCCCGAACGCGTGCTTTGGTTTTGATAAGCAAATGTAATATCTGGTAAATGATATGACAAAATTAAAAAAGTGCCACTTTCTAAATAGTACAAGGCCTCCGATGGTAATCGTCGGCGCTTTAAGACTTTCGCAATTTGCTGAAGAGCAGAATTATAATCATTATGATGAAATCGCCGTATTTGTTGATTATGAACCCAGTGAATCGCTGTAATATCAATCCATAAATCAGTAATTTGTTCTTTAATAATGAATTAAAGTTCTTTTTCATAGATCCTATTAGTATTATAGGCCGTCTGAAGTTTTACTATTTGATTATAGTGGATCGCATAGCTTTCTATCTCTGCTCGATTTCGGTCAATCCAGCCCCACTCACCAATAATGTACCGACTGAAATACGCTAAACTTGCGGTAATTGGAAAGGCAAACAGTAGCATTATTTTGATCGAATTATCCATTACCACATAACCTAGCAATAAAATGGCACTACCAACAGTTGTTAGGCCGATCGCTAGCCAAGTTAAAACAATATTCGGCACCAGACTCCCCATCGCTAAGCCTAAAATGATCATAGTCATCATCGCCGTTATAATAAAATGTGAGTATTGGGATACCCACCACATCATTAACACAATTGCAGTCAATATTACACAAAGCGCAATAAACCCCGATTCTACAACATGTCGCCGAATCATAAAAATATTCTCCCCTTCTTCTTATAAATTAGCAGCTAATGTCTTAGCACTCCTTTTTCAGCATTTCACTAGTTTAAAAGCTTGATAAACAAGGGATTACGCTTTGTTTGCGAAAACAATTATCATTTTATAACAGGTAAATTCGCCTGCAAAAAATCACTTTTTTTCATATTTAAATTTATAAGTATTCATATAAGGTATGTTTTATTTTTGTACGTTGATAAGCAAAACCACAATAATTAAGGCAAACAAAAAAAGCCTGATTTAACTGTGCAGGAAAAATCAGACTTTTAACTTAGTAAACTCATCGATGAAACATAATGTTGCTGATGTTAATTGGATAAAGGGATGCATTGTTTCAATGAAGAGTCTTTTATCTAACTTAAAAAACAAGTGGATTTCTTGTTTGTAAGTATTATAGCACACCTGTTGTGAAAATGTTAACTAAGATTTAGGATGATTAAATATTTTTCGCAACAATTTCTTATTTATCTACTATTTATCTTATTTTCCAGCAGTGATTATCATCACAATATCACATTATTTCTAATTAAATTTAGAAATAATAAATTACCTTGTCTGTCTCTGATTAAAATTCTCCTCGGTATTTTATAGATAATATCATTGCTTTTATTTAAAAATTTTCATTATATCTAGTTCATTATATTATAATTTAGAAAAATAAATATTTTTATGTGATTGGTATTAAAAAAGGCTAAGATAAGGGTGATAAATAAATTTTGATAAATTTGTTTAAAATAAATGAATTTATTATTCCTGATCACACCCCATACGGTCAGCAGCGATGATTTTATAGCTATTTATAAACTACTATTTCATTGGATTTTATTTATCAATTTTTATAGAAAGGAGCAGAGTTTTTTTACTTTGTTAGCTAAGTTTAGGGGTATCATTTGAGTTATTTAATTTACTTTATAGCTACTTTTCTTCCTTTATCAAATTGATTAAATTGCTTGGATTCATATCACTAATACTTTTAACCTAGTAATTCTCTTTTAGCGTTTCTCATTATTCTTAGAAGCTTCTTAGAAGCGCTGTTGTTTGATCCAAAAATAGAATATTCATTAATACGCAGTTACAAAGCAATCTCTATATTTAAGCTTTCTAATCAAAAAGCAACCTCAGCGTCATCCTTTGACCTCGAGATTGCTTTTTATTAGATTACTGATTTCCAGTTAATTTCCGACGGACTAACGTTGGGTCAGCCTTTCCTGGATTCAATTCGACCAGTTTCCCCGATCCACTGTAAATAATCCATTCTGCTAAGTTAACAATATGGTCGCCAGCGCGTTCTAAATTCCGGATAACGGCCAAATAGCTTTCATAGGCTTTTACATCTTCGCCACCTTTAACCAGTGCTTTCATGATTTCTTTTTGTAATTTCACATAAAGTAAATCAACTTTCAAGTCCTCGTTAGCAACCTCATAGGCAACCTGCTCATCAGTATAGACATAAGCATCAAGGATTCGTTCAAGCATTTTGCGAACAATCATCATCATCTGTTCAATTGGCTGTTCGACGTCTTCATGATGTTCAAATTTACTTAAGGTAATCGCAGCGCGGGCAATATGGGTGGAATAGTCTCCTAATCTTTCGATATCAGTACTAGCTTTTAAGATACTGATAATTTTCCGAAAGTCGGTTGCAACCGGGTTTTGCAATGCCATTAGCTTCAACGCCTGTTTTTCCAAATGAATTTCTTCATCGTTAATCTTTGTATCAGTTGCTAAAACCTTATCTGCTAAGTCCGCATCATGATCCGTAAATGCCTTTGTTGCTTGATAGATCTGCTCACTAGCGTCAATTCCCATTTCCATGAAGTGGCTCCGCAGCCGTTTTAATTCATCGTCAAAAATTGCTCCCATGTTTTCACTCCTAACCAAATTTTCCGCTAAGGTAATCCGCCGTTTGTTGTTGTTGAGGATTCATAAAGATATCTGTCGTCTGGTTAAATTCAATTAATTTTCCTTGGTGCATAAAAGCTGTCCAGTCTGCTGAACGTGATGCTTGCTGCATATTATGGGTAACCATAATAATCGTAAATTTCTCTTTTAATTGTACTAAAGTATCTTCAATTTGCGAAGTCGAAACTGGGTCAAGAGCACTTGTTGGTTCATCCATCAAGATAATTTCTGGTTGAACTGCCAGCGTCCGCGCGATACAAAGCCGTTGTTGCTGGCCTCCTGATAAGGCGAGCGCACTTTCTTTTAAGTGATCTTTGACTTCTTCCCACAAAGCAGCCTGACGCAAACTCTCCTCTACTCGTTGATCAAGGATTTGCCGGTCCTTTACTCCGGCAAGCCGTAATCCATAAATAACATTCTCATAGATTGATAAGGGGAACGGTGTCGGTTGTTGAAAGACCATGCCAATTTGTTGACGAATCCGGTAAACATTAACTTTAGGCTGGTTAATATTCAAGTCATGAAAATTAATTTCACCTTTGACCGTTGCTAAGTCATCGTTCATCCGGTTAAGACTTCGTAATAATGTTGACTTTCCTGAACCAGAAGCCCCAATCATTGCCGTAATCTTATTGGCCGGAAATTTCATTGAAACATCATGAACAACGTGTTTGTCACCATATAATACTTGTAAATTTTTCACTTCAAGAGCAACTGAATTTTCCATTCTTTTATCCTCACTTTGCAAGTCGTCGCTTAATTAAATAACCAATATATCTAGCTAATAGGTTAAAGATTAAAATTGTTAGAATCAAAATCGCTGCTGAACCATTTGAAACAGCACGGGCATCTGGAACCAATCCCTCACTGTTAACTTTCCAGATATGGACAGCTAAAGTTTCGGCTGGTCGTAATGGATTTAAGAAACTGGTAGGACTAAATGGGTTCCAATCGGTATAGCTAATTGCCGGTGAACTCTGCCCGGCCGTGTAGATTAAGGCAGCAGCTTCCCCAAAGATACGGCCAGCACTTAGGATCGCTCCAGTAATAATTCCCGGTAAAGCAGCCGGTAAAACAATTTTAGTTGTTACTCGCCACTTTGACATTCCTAATCCCAATCCGGCCTGGCGTTGAAGATAAGGAACTTGGCAAAGGGCGTCTTCACATGCCCGCGTTAAAATCGGCAAGTTCAAAATTGTTAATGCTAGTGCCCCCGCAAGTAAGGAGAAGTCTAACCCCCATTGCAAAACAAAGACTAAGTAACCAAATAATCCCACTACTACTGATGGCAATGAACTTAAAACTTCAATCGCCAAGCGTAATAAGTTTGTCCACCGATTATCTGGTGCATACTCACTTAAGTAAATGGCAGCACACAATGCTAAAGGAATCGAAACGATTAATGTTAAAACAACCAGGTAAAGAGAATTAAATAATTGATCACGAATTCCCCCACCACTTCTAAATGATTCAGCGCTTGACGTTAAGAAATGCCAAGAAATATGGGGAATTCCTGATAGTAATAGGTACGCTAACAAGGCAAATAAAACTAACCCTACTAAACCGGTTAAAGTTAAAATAATCACGGTTGCCAACCGATCTACTTTTTCTGGACGCATTATTTTACCCCTTTCCGGCTAACGAGCCGCATTAAAAGATTGAAGGCCAAGGACATTACTAATAGAATTAAAGCTAAGGACCAGAGTGCATTGTTTGAGATCGTCCCCATGACTGTGTTTCCAATTCCGGTAGTCAAAACACTAGTCAAGGTTGCCGCTGAATGCATCAATCCCGTTGGCATTACCGTCGTGTTTCCAATTACCATTTGGACTGCTAAGGCCTCACCAAATGCCCGGGCCATCCCGAATACCATTGCAGTTAAAATCCCGCTTTTAGCACTCGGAATAATCACCCGCAAAATCGTCTGCCAGCGAGTTGCCCCCAGCCCTGCAGACGCATTGCGATATTGTTTAGGAACTGCCCTAAAACTATCAATTGTCATCGAGGTCATTGTTGGTAAAATCATCAAAAACAATACACAAGTAGCAGCGAGAATCCCAAAGCCAGTGCCGCCGAAAAAGCGACGTAAGAAGGGAACGATTACTGTTAAACCGACATAGCCATATACGACGGATGGAATTCCGACTAATAATTCAATGGTCGGTTGAAGAAACTTATATGCGGTTGATGGCAAAATCTCTGTGATTGCAATAGCTACTACTAAGGCAAGCGGCAAAGCAATTACTCCTGACAAAAGAGTAACGCTAAAAGAAGTGGCGATCATCGGTAAGGCCCCGAATACATGATCACTTGGCCGCCATTTAATCCCACTTAGAAAATCCCACAATGAATAGTGATTGCCAGTAAAGAGGGCAATTCCTTTCCAAGTTAAAAAGATTAAGATCGTTGCCACTAGTCCCCCAATTAAAGTAATTGCAAGATAACTAATTACTTTCCCTGAGGCTTCCTGCTTACTTTCAACCGAGGGCTGTGTCAAACGTTGTCGTAAGTCTTCCATCGTACTATTTCCTTTCAGTTACTTTCCCAGTTGGTGTTTTTTCAACTTTCATATCATGAATGCTAATATAGTGAGCTTCTGTTACAAGCGTCTTTTGAACTTTCTCGCTTTGCATATACTTAATGAAATTTGCAGTTGATTGGGATGGCTGTTTTTGCGTATACATGTGCTCATATGACCATAATGGCCACTTATTAGTCGTAATGTTATCAGCAGTTGGCGCTACTCCATCAAGGCTAACTGACTGAACTTGGTCATTAAGATAAGCAAATGCAATATAGCTGATTGCCCCTGGTGTATTTCTAATAATTTCTTTGACTGTCCCGTTTGAATCTTGTTCTTGAGCATTTACTGCCTGCATCCCCGGTTTCAATACCGTCTGTTCAAACGCAACCCGTGTTCCGCTCCCATGAGCACGATTAATAACTGTAATTGGCAAATCAGGTCCGCCAACTTCTTGCCAATTCGTAATTTGACCAGTAAAAATTTGTTGAAGCTGTTTCATTGTTAAATTCTTAATGCCAAGCTCTTCATTAACAATTGGTACTATTCCCGAAACAGCAACAATATTATCATCTAATTTATTGGCATTAATTCCATCTTGCTGGTCAGCAAAGATATCAGCAGATCCGATATTTACTGCTCCTGCTTGTACCTGACTAAGACCGGTTCCTGAACCCCCACCCTGCACAATAATGCTGGTTTGGGGATGCTTAGTCCGGTAATCATTTGCAACTGCTTCAGCTAATGGTTGAAGAGCTGTTGAGCCGACAATGGTAATTTTTTCTTGTGATGGTTGTTGCTTAGCGAGTACCCATGACCCACCTAACCAACAAACTATTGCGACGATAACAACCCCGATAATCGTTTTTTTCATTACTATTCCTACCTGTTTATTAGTTGTTTTCATATATTTCGTATGGTACAAATAGAGAATAGCAAGTCGATGTAAATTTTTAATCTTTGTAATGTAAAGGTTATGTAAATTTTGGAGAAAGTATTATGACCAATAAATTTTTGCTAATGAGCCAGCAAGACGATCTCGTCCAACAGTTACAAGCTATTTGTAAAAAAGAACACTGGACCTATGAGCTCGTGACTACTCCGACTGGCTTAGTAGTAGCCTTAGAAAAAAATCAAATTAGCGGAATTTGGTGGGATATGACGGAAGTAAGCTTAGACACCACGATTGCTACCATGACCCTCATTCGGTCGCAAGTTCAAGGACCAATTACCGTTTTTGTTTCTCGCCTTACGGAACGCATTCAGCGGAAATTATACCGGGCACATGTTGATGATGTGATTGCATTTCCTCTCCTTCCCAGTGTTTTCCGCCCCTTAATTCAGCAACGCTTGTGGACTTACCACTATCCACAGATGCATTCATTAGCTGATGATAATACAACCAAAAATGACCCAGTAATAACTACTGGATCATGGGAAATTAATCAAGAAACCTATACTGTTACTAAAAACGATAAAACAATTGCTTTAACACCCAAGGAATTTCAATTACTTTCTTACTTAGTTGATCATAAAGGACAGGTATTAAATCGGGATCAACTCGTTAATGGGGTCTGGGGGTATGATATTCTTGATACTTCACGGATCGTTGACATTCACATCAGTCACCTCCGAGATAAACTTGAAGATGACTCTCAACACCCTACTCATCTTCTCACAGTACGGGGATTTGGCTATAAATTTGTTTAAAATAATAAAAAATGAGCGCTAAATGTTAATAGTTAACATTAGCGTTCATTTTTTGTTACAAACATCTCTCATTTTATAAATTATCTAAGTAATCAATAAAGCGGGGCATTTCTTCCAATTGATCTGCAGTTATTTCCCGGGTAATAGTATGATCTTCAGAAAAAACATAAACTCGGTCTACTAATGATCTAATCTGGTTAAAATGGTGGCTCGAAATAATAATTGTTTTTCCCGCATGATGAAGTTGGTTAACAATCTGAGTTATCAATGCCCGATATTCTGGCGATAAACCATTAAAGGGTTCATCAAGAATTACAATGTCAGGATTCATTGCCAGAACACTCGCAATCGCCACGAGTTTTTGTTCTCCACCAGAAAGGTGATAAGGAACCCGATCACGTTGCCGTTCAATTTTCAGAAGTTTCAAACAATCATTTACTCGTTGATCAATTTCATGCTGCGGAAGTCCTAAATGTTGGGGGCCAAATGCAATCTCATCAGTTACACTGGTATTAAATAATTGAATATCACTATTTTGAAAGACAAAGCCAAACTTTTGATAAAATAGACCAGTTTTAGTTGAATCTTTTAAGAACTTCTTATCGATCGTCTGGTCATTAAATGTATATTTGCCATTCTTCAAACTAAATAGCCCAACAATTGTTTTTAACAGTGTCGACTTTCCAGACCCGTTTGGACCCATGATACAGACCGCATCCCCACGATTAACATTGATATTTACATCATGAAAACCGGTTTGCGTTCCATAAGTATACGCTCCGTTAGCTATTTTGATCATGCAACCACTCCTCGTATTAAGCAGTATGCAACAATTGCTAGTAACAATTCTCCCATACTAATAACGTCATATTTATTCCAACTAAGTCTCCAACTCGCAACATTATTACTATTATATCCCCGTAATAACATTGCTTGGTAAAGGTCACTGGTTCGCTTCTTTGCTGATAGATATACTTGGCCGATAATTACGCCTAAAACACGCCGATTTACGTGTTGTCCAAATGTCCGTAATTTAATACTGCTTAATAATTCCTGGATATAAACACCTAATGTATAAACATATTTCATTGTAATATCAAGAGTTAGAATGATGACATTCGGTAAATGTAATTGTTTCAATCCTTGAATGAATTGCGGCCAAGAAGTAATACTTAAGAATATGGAAATATTTAACATGATTAGTGCAATCCGCGCTAAAAATAACCCAATATTATTTGCCTGTAATAATAAACTTGGTAAAAGGACAACTAATGAAACAAGCAATAATTTACAAAGCTTTTTACTAATTGTAATTATTACCGATCCAGGCAAAATAAGCAGGTGAACTAACATCAGGATTAGCATTAACCATAAAAACATAACTTGAGATGATAATACGATCAAAATTGTTAAACCAATCAGTTCAACAATTCGAACCCATGGTGAATTCTTAGCAGAATAAACCGGCGTAATTCGTGTAAGAAAAGCAACCAATGCGGCAAATTTGCTCAAGTTATCTTGCACTAACCGCCCCTTTGTTAGGGGAACTTGATGCCGCTCTGAATTCATCAACCAGACTGGCAACTTTTCTATTGGTTTATTTTTAGGTTGGTTATTTATTTGGGGCTTTGTTTGTTGAACCATAGACTGCCATCAGCACCTTACTTATTAAGAAGAAAATTAATATTGCTGTAATCGCGCTTAAAATGTAGCCAATTGGCAAACTCGTTCCGGGAATCGTATAGTCACCAAACAATGCTGTATAGTTAAAGTCATGATTCATCCCTGCAGGTACCGAACTTGAAATATGTTCTAATTTTAAGCGTTGAAGTAACTCAGTCTTATCCCATTCACCAAAAGCCGTTCCACTAGCAAGCAACCCAATTGGTGAAAGGACAACTAAGCCAATAATGACATATACCAGATATTTAAGGGAGCCTTTTTTAGGCGTTTTCTGCTGACCATTCTTGTAAATTTCAGCAGGCGCAACTTTCTTGACAAAAGCATAAACAACATAGGTAAAGAAAGCCTCAATCCATCCTGCTACTGCTAGATGGGCAAACGCCATTGCTGGAATTGTTACGGCTAATGGATACGGATTATATAGCGGTGCACCACTCGCCGTATGCGCAATTAATGGCTGAATTCCTAATTCAAACCCTGCCATTAAAGCGGCAAGGTTAATACCACAATACGAACCAATAATCGCTCCTAAGCTTGCATGGTGGTGTTTACGCAAAAAGTTATAAATCCAATAACCAGTAAACGGCATAATAATTGCCATATTAAAAATATTAGCACCTAAGGCAAGAATTCCACCGTCACCAAAGAGAAACGCCTGTAAGATTAGTGCGACTGTAACTGCAGTCCTAGCCGCGTATGGCCCAATTAAGATTGCAAGCAGCGTACCTCCAACCGCGTGTGCACTCGTTCCACCAGGTACTGGAACATTAAACATCATCATCAAAAATGATAATGAGGCTGCAATCCCCAGCATTGGCGCAAGTTCACGATGTTCTTTTAACTGCACTTTTACTTTTTTCGCTGAGACCGCAACCACTGGCGTAGCAACTGCAAACATTACCGCACAAGTAGCTGGACTCAAATAATTATCTGGAATATGCACTAATCCCACTCCTTTTAACCTATTTCAACAACTCCTCGCCATAATGATTTCTCACCAGTAATAGTCAGAGGTTAATACATCAGACAGTAGATTTCGCAATCCATCAAAATACACCAACTCCAGCTGCGAGCAGATCTGTGATAACAATATTTATTCACTATTTACCTATCTAAGCTTGTTCCCGTTCAAGGTGTTCACTCTTCCGCAAGTTGAGTTCAGAGAAGTGAAGAATCTTTTCACGATAGTAACTGATAAACTTCCACATTAATTTGTGATTTTCAAAAGCACTATCACTCAATAACCGCAGCACCATCCCATCTTTTTCAAGCAGGAAAATACCATAGTGAATATTAACGTCAAACTGTTCCAAATACTTCCGCAATTCTTCAACCGTCTTTTGCGTAATATTTTCATCAATAATGACAACTGAATTGAAGTTTAGTTTACCCTCAAAATAACCAATTTCCTGCATTGGATCAGATTCTGGATCAACCAACAGATAATCGTTATAAACTAACTGACCATCATAGTTAATTTTTGTTTGTAAACCCACTTCATCATATTGGAAAGGTGCTCCATCTGGTGACCATCCTTTAGAAAGGCCATCAGTTAAAATCAACTTAGCACCCTTTTCCATATCGATTGTTGTTGTTTGACGATAATATGCATCTTTATATGGAATTGTTTCATCTTGATAAAACTCTAAGATCGCATTCTTGCCGAGATGAAAATCATCCTCTTGAGTTGTCATTTGATGATTTTCACACTTATAAACATAGGTTGGTGATTGGGTAGTTACAATCGCGTGACTATTATCATCTAATGTAATTTGGTGATGATATTTTTCACCCTCAACGTATCCGCCACCTGTTGTTATGAGAAAGTAATATGGAATGTTATCTTTATTGGGTTGGCAAAATGATAACCATGAATTACCTTTTCGGAAAGTACGCTTAGCAAAGTTACGCCCTTTCGTATGGGTAAATTCGAGGTCGATCATGCCATCATAATCTTTACTTTTCATCTTCCAAGTCCTCAAGTAATACATCTTTCTTCAGCCAATCAACAACACCATCAAAACCAATATCCTTCTTTAAGTTAGTAAAGAGGAAGTTGCCATCATTCCGGAATTTTTCTGAATCTTTCTTCATTCGGTCAAGATCAGCGCCGACATATTTAGCCAAGTCTGTCTTGTTAATAATGAAGAGATCTGACTTGATCATTCCTTGTCCAGCTTTCCGTGGAATCTTTTCACCTTCAGCGACATCAATAATGTAGATTGAGAAGTCAACTAATTCTGGACTGAAAGTTGCAGCTAAGTTATCTCCACCACTTTCAATAAAGATTAGGTCAAGGTCATTATTAAACCGTTGCTCTAATTCTTCCACAGCGGCCATATTCATTGAAGCATCTTCACGAATGGCAGTATGAGGACAACCACCTGTTTCAACCCCAATGATCCGATCTTCATCAAGAACTGAATTTTTAGCCATATATTCGGCATCCCATTTTGTGTAAATATCATTAGTAATTACCGCAATATTATAATCATTATGAATCCGCCGGGTAAGCCGTTCGATTAATTGCGTTTTTTCTGACCCAACAGGACCACCAACACCAATTCGTACTGCACGTTTCATAAATTTTAACTTCCCTTCCAAAATAATTAAGACATGAACAACCGTGATTCTTGTGTTTCGTGATTAATCTGTGCCATCTCAAGTCCCGGAGCATTAGCACCAATGTAGGACGCATCTAATTTCATTACCCGCTTATATAATGGCTTTAATAACTTAATTAGGTCGTTTAAAATTACTTGTCCTTCACGCTGCCCTAATGGAATTGCTCGAACCGCATTCAAAACCAGCGTTGAAGCAACACTATAACCATACATTAAGAACGCATCCATCAATGGAACACCTTTATAATGAGCAAACATTGAGAAGACGATTGCGGGGTTTCCATACGCTTTGCCATCTTCAATTGCTTTCGCATATTCTTTTAGGTGCGGAACCTTATCGCCGTAAATTTTATCGATTAAAATAATCATTTGGTGAGCGATTAGCTTTGTCCCGTTCCGTGTTTCAGTTGCTAAAGTCGATTTCGTAATCTGGTCATCATATTCAATAAGCTTATCAATTGCTTCATAACACAGCTTGACGAGCAAGCCTTCACCAAATCTAAATTGCGAACGATAGTAGTTCTCAAGCCAAATTCGAAATTCAGGAGCTTTTTTAATCACATTAGTCCGCAGATAATTTTCCATTCCGAATGAGTGATTAAATGTACCGATTGGGAAGGTCGAATCACAAATTTGAAAAACTTCAAGATAGTTGAGTTTCTTTGTTAATTCATTTTCCATTATCTATCCCTACTTACTTTGTCAAATCGAGGTACTCAAGTGGTTGGTCTAGTTGAACCTTCTTTAATTCATAATTGATATCATGCTTATCAAGCATTTTAATAACAACTTTATCGAGGAGCAGTGAGATTTTACCATCCTTAATCTGGACTGGCTTGTGTAAATTGCCAAGGAAGTGAGCTACAAGACCCATTTCATCAATATCACGTGGCGTTATCTCAATCATTTCATCAGCGATTACGCTCAAGACAAGCAATTGCTTATCGCCAAGCTTAAAGGCAGAACCATTCTCTAAAATTTGATCTTCATTATCGAGACGAATGCCATATTCATTGCCATGATCTGTCTTTACCCGGAGAATATTTTTCATTAAATCATCACTTTTAACCATTGCAGTTTCAATGTGATAACTACCAATATTAGGAATATCATCTACGTTACGATAAACTTCTGTTAAAACCATAAGTATAAAACCTCTTTTTATATATTTTTATAAAAGGAGATTGGGGCACGGCTCCCAATCCCCTGGATAAATCTAAATTAGATTAGTATAGGTAGTAACGTTGAGTTAATGGCAATGTTGGTGCAGCATCACAAGTGATCAACTCACCATCAATCGTTACTTTGTAAGTTTGTGGATCAATTTCAATTGTCTTTGGAGTGTAATTGTTAAGCTTCATGTTAGCCTTAGTAAGACTCCGCGTATTGTGAACAGGTAAGATCGTCTTGTTCAAACCAAGTTGTTCTTTAATGCCATGGTCATATGCATATTGAGATACATAAGTTACACATGTGTGGTTAACAGCTCGACCTTCAGCACCGTAAAGGAACCGTTCAAGAACTGGTTCAGGTGTTGGAAGACTTGAACTTGGATCACCGGCAATACCGTATGTGATCATTCCGTTCTTAATAACCATATCTGGCTTAGTTCCGAAGTACT